>NZ_JAKVPP010000019.1:0-71264 GCF_022487435.1 Mediterraneibacter sp. NSJ-151
TTATACCTCTACAGGCACAAAAAATCAAGAGTTACACATGTTTTGTATAACATGCATAACCCCCGATAAAATCTGATCTTTTTATGTTTTTAAAAATCCTTCATGAAACAACCCTGCAGGGACGGGGATGAACCAATGGGGACGGGGATAAGTGGCTTTTTACTTACGTAAAAAGCCACTTATCCCCGTCCCCATTGGTTCTTATCCTCTTTCCTTCTCAAAAAATCTTTTTTTCCATCCAGGAACATTCTTTTTTCGGATTACCGGTTCCGGTGCTGTTTTCTGATACCTGCAGATACTAAGCAGTAATCCAAGCAAAATATAAGAAGCCAGGATTCCTGATCTTTCCGTCCCAAAAAATGGACAGTAGATTCCCATCTCACCAACTCCACCCAGATTCTCTAAGATAAAAACAATTGCCTGAATCAGGAACAACGCCGTGCATCCTGTTCCCATCACCATTCCAAGCTGGTTCTTCTGATTTAACGAAATCTTGGCAAACCGAAGAATCAGAACTACCAGACAAAGAACCAACAGAATACCTGCCAGGATTCCGTAAGCAGCTACCACACTGGCAAGCAGATGGACTCTTCCGTCTACGTATGTCAGAAGTTCTTTAAACTGCGGATTGCCATGAAATGCTGAGCTTCCGGAAATCATTTCCCGAATCACATTGACTCTTGGGAAATCTACTGCATAATCACCGATCGAGAAAATAGCCGCTATACGCTCTTTCTGGTAAGCCATGCCAAAACACCAGATGCCTCCTGCAAGCAGTACCGGTATCAGAACAACAACTACTCCGATTCCCGTAAGTACTGCTTTTTTACAAACCTGAAACCAGCCTTTGTAAACAGCCGCCGCCAAAACCACACAATAAACCACTTCCAGTATCATTGCCGCGATCAGGCTCTGGCATCTTATGATCAGAAAATAAGACGGAATGATCATCCAGAGGATTGCCTTTAAAATTCCTCGGTATCCCTGACCTCTGTAACTATATAATACCGCTGCAAACAACGGAATTGTCAGCCAGAGCAAATCAATCAGATTCAATACAATATTTCCGAAAGGCATTATGATATATCTTGTTGTCCCATACATTTTCGCACCGGCGACCTGCAGTCCAATGAAAAGTAACACCTGATATGCGATCAAGATTGGTTTTGCATAAACCGCAATCCTCGTATAATCCATATAGCAAATGCCGATCATCAGCACAAGTCCGAGTAAAAGTGCCGGCAGTTCCAGAGATGTATGCCAGCTCGATGACGCTCCTACCCAGAACAATTCTTCTGTTTTTCCCGCACTCTGCTCAATACCTAAAACGGTCTGATACATAACACTTCGTAAAAGATAGCCTGCAAGACTTAACCCAACAATCAGCGCAATCATTCCCCACGCCATTGTCGGCCGGTGGATTCTGTCCATCTCAAGCCCGACTTCTACCGGATCTCCCATCTCTCGAATCGCAGCTTCTTCCGCTTCTGTCTGACCCATTCCCTCACCTAGGAATTCTGCTTTCTGATCCTCAATGTGATCATTGATTTCCTGTTCTATCGTCCCTCTTGCCATCTTACAGCGAATCTGTTCTGTTAATATATGCAAATACTCCTCTCGTCTCATCAAACCTCACCCCTTCTAACAAACCGCTACATTTAACACATTCACTACAGCTGATGAATAAATTTCCCACTCTTCTTTCTTCTCTGCTAAAACTTTCCTCCCAGTTTTCGTAATACTGTAATACTTACGGACCTTGCCGCCAACCTCTTTCTCATAGACCGTCAGATATTTCTTATCTTCCATCCCATGAAGTAATGGATATAATGTTCCTGCCTTTAATTCAAATACGTTCTGTGATTTCTCCCTCAAGGTTTCAATCATCTCATAACCATACATATCCTTTTCAGATAAAAGCTTTAATAACAACATTGTTGTGCTTCCTGATACCAGACTTCTGTCAACTGCCATAATACTTCCTCCTTCTGATTTTACGTTAACTGTATACGTCTTAACATTCCCACTGCGAAATGAAACTCATCTTGCAGTAGATGTATCGGTTATCTATATATCTTAGCCTGATTATATATCGACTATCTATATATGTCAATAAAAGAATCCTCAATTCTTTACATTTTCAATATATAAAAAACAAACAGGCAGTAATTGTAAGCTAGCAACAAAAAAAGACCAATGAATACAATCATTGATCTTTTCCTACAGTGAGCGTGCGGGGATTCGAACCCCGGACAACTTGATTAAAAGTCAAGTGCTCTACCACCTGAGCTACACGCCCATATTAAATTATTTTGATTAACCGAACTTGTATAATCGGCAAATTTTCTTTTGAAAAGGGTGGGTAGTGGGACTCGAACCCACGATATCCGGAACCACAATCCGACGCGCTAACCAACTGCACCATACCCACCATACCGAGCCTGGGGGGATTCGAACCCTCGACCTACGGCTTAGAAGGCCGTTGCTCTATCCAGCTGAGCTACAGACTCATATCATATTCCCCTTTTCTCTGGTTTCCTACGAAAATTCCGTAAGAAAAGCGGGTGATGGGAATCGAACCCACGTATCCAGCTTGGAAGGCTGGTGTTCTACCATTGAACTACACCCGCAAAGTCGGGGTGACAGGATTCGAACCTGCGACCTCCTGGTCCCAAACCAGGCGCTCTAGCCAAGCTGAGCCACACCCCGATATTAACATTTTTATTCAGATTTGCATCATTCTTATGAACTCTATGCCACAAATCTGGCTTAGTGCGGATGACAGGACTTGAACCTGCACGTCGTAAACACTAGATCCTAAGTCTAGCGCGTCTGCCAATTCCGCCACATCCGCATATCTCCTCTAATATGTGATGGAGAAAAAAATAGAACAAACAGCACACTGCTTGTTCCAGTGAGCGTGCGGGGATTCGAACCCCGGACAACTTGATTAAAAGTCAAGTGCTCTACCACCTGAGCTACACGCCCTCATAAAACTATCCTAATTATTCAGGTAAAACTGGGCTAGCTGGATTCGAACCAGCGAATGCAGGAGTCAAAGTCCTGTGCCTTACCGCTTGGCGATAGCCCATCAAAGACTTCTATCGACACCGCTTATTTAACTGGTGTTTCATCCATTCTTAAGAAAAGGGTGGGTAGTGGGACTCGAACCCACGATATCCGGAACCACAATCCGACGCGCTAACCAACTGCACCATACCCACCATACCGAGCCTGGGGGGATTCGAACCCTCGACCTACGGCTTAGAAGGCCGTTGCTCTATCCAGCTGAGCTACAGACTCATATCATATTTCCCTTTTCTCTGGCTTCCTACGGAACTCCGTAAGAAAAGCGGGTGATGGGAATCGAACCCACGTATCCAGCTTGGAAGGCTGGTGTTCTACCATTGAACTACACCCGCAGAGTCGGGGTGACAGGATTCGAACCTGCGACCTCCTGGTCCCAAACCAGGCGCTCTAGCCAAGCTGAGCCACACCCCGATATTGTGCTTTGTTT
Organism: Mediterraneibacter sp. NSJ-151; assembly: GCF_022487435.1. Taxonomy (NCBI): domain Bacteria; kingdom Bacillati; phylum Bacillota; class Clostridia; order Lachnospirales; family Lachnospiraceae; genus Mediterraneibacter; species Mediterraneibacter sp. NSJ-151. Next base: position 3,518 of record NZ_JAKVPP010000019.1, read on the forward strand.
CCGTCTCATCCGTAAGACAAGAGTTATTATATTGCAAGGAAAAGGAAAAGTCAACACCTTTTTTTATTTTTTTTATTTTTTCTTTTGTGGTGTACCATGGTTGAAATATATGGAACACCGAGAAAATTTACTTTCCTTCTATCTAATGTATCTATATCCTGCTCTTTCATTCATCAAGCACGCGATAACGTACTGTAAGAAAACATCAGATATGTATTTCCCGCTGACGGAGTCTGACAAAAATTCATATCTGATGTTTCTTATAAGACCTTATCGCTACTTAATACCCTAAATATCAAGATAACGCTCTTCAAAATTCATCTTCCCATCCGGTTTCACATCAAGAAGCATATAACTTCCCTTTCTTCCAATCTGTCTTGGGTACGACAGACTTCCCGGATTAAGAAGCGTAATTCCATCTTTCTGTTCAAAATACGGTTGATGCGTATGCCCGAACATTACAATATCCGCGCCTCGCACCTTTCCTTCTTCGAGAATCTGCTCTTTTGTCATAGATACAGAATAATTATGCCCATGCGTAATAAATGCTTTTTTCTTTCCTATATAGAACTCATCCTCTCGTGGCAGCTGTGAAAAAAAATCATTATTTCCTGCCACAATATGTTTTTCACATTCTACTACTGCTTCAATATAATCTTCTCCACCCTCTACATCACCAAGGTGGATAAACATATCAATTTTGCCTGCCTCTTCCAGTGCCCGATCAAGATTGTAATGTTTTCCATGTGTATCACTGACAATTAATACTCTCATTCTGTTACCTTTCCGTATTTCTTTTCAATCACTTCACGCATTTTACGAAGTGCTTTCCCTCTATGGCTCAATTCATTTTTCATCTCCGGATCCATCTGAGCTGTTGTACATTGACACTCCGGATAATAGAAAATCGGATCGTAACCGAATCCATTTTCACCCATAATTTCATGTGCAATTCTTCCCTCAATAGTTCCTCTGGCTGACTCTACTGCCCCATCAGGGAACACAGCACAAATAACACATACAAAACGTGCAGTACGCTTCTCATCCGGAACGCCTTTCAATTTGTCCAGCAACAGATTATTTTTAATATCATAAGAAGTATCTTCTCCCGCAAAACGAGCCGAATAAACACCGGGAGCTTTATCCAGATAATCAATTTCCAATCCAGAATCATCTGCCAGAATAATATCATTTGGCAAATGTTTCGCAATTGCTCTTGCTTTAATCTCTGCATTTGCTTCAAATGTCTCTCCGTCTTCTACGATATCTTCCTCAATTCCTAATTCCTTCATCGAATAGATTGGCATTCCCAAATCTTCCAGTATCATACGGATTTCTTTCATCTTATTTTGATTTCCTGTTGCAAAAACAATTCTTCTTTCCATGTTTACGCCTCTCCTTCGTTCTTTACAGTACGTTTCGGTGGTCTTGGTCCAATAAACTGATAAAAATATGTCTTCAACATACCGTTATAAATCTTTCTATTCTTATCTGCTTTTCTTCCAAAATATCGTTCTGTATCTTCATAGCTTGTAATCATATAGGCAGACCAGCTATCCAGCTTCTGAAAACTTTCCCCAAATTCACTGTATAACTTCGGAAGTGCCTCTTTTTCTTCAAGACGCTCTCCATAAGGTGGGTTCGTAATTACAAATCCATATTTTTTCGGATGCCTAAGCTCACTGACCGGTCTTTGCTGGAAATGTATCAAATGTGCAACACCTGCATCTTCTGCATTTTGTCTTGCAGCACGAATCACATCTGCATCAATATCATATCCCTGAATATCCACTTCGATATCATCATTTACCAATTCATTTGCCTCATCAATCGTATCATACCACAGCTTTTTCGGAATCAGATTCGTCCAGCTTTCTGCTGTAAATGAACGATTCATTCCCGGAGCGATATTGGCAGCCATCATTGCCGCCTCTATTGGAAATGTTCCACTTCCGCAAAATGGATCTACAAGAATTCTGTCTTTCTTCCATGGTGTAAGCATGATCAATGCTGCTGCCAGCGTCTCCGTAATCGGTGCTTTACTTGAAAGCTGACGATATCCTCTCTTATGCAGAGATACTCCCGATGTATCAAGACCGATTGTCACAACATCCTTCATTAAGAATACACGCACCGGATAAGATGCTCCTGTTTCCTCAAACCATTTTTTATGATATTGTATTTTCATTCTCTCAACCATCGCTTTTTTCATAATAGACTGAATGTCCGATGGACTGAACAATTTACTTTTTACCGAAGCGGCCTTTGTAACCCAGAATTTTCCATCCGCAGGAATATAATCCTCCCATGGCAGGCTCTTTGTTTTTTCAAATAATTCATCAAATGTTCTCGCTTCAAATTCGCCAACCTTCAGCAAAATTCTTTCCGCTGTTCTTAAAAATACATTTGCACGGCAAATTGCCTCAGCATCTCCTATAAATGTAACCCTTCCATCTTCTACTTTTGAAATCTCATATCCAAGATCTATGATTTCCCTTTTCAGAACTGATTCCAGGCCAAAATGACAAGGGGCAATTAATTCTACTCTCTTCATTCGTTCCTCCACATCTAAATACATGCTTTTTTATGTGTGTTTATTTTGTTACTGTTCACTCCCAATGAACTGTAAACCCATTTTACTATAAAAAAAGGACATAGTAAAGATTTCGCTTTATTCCTTCACAACCTTTACCATGCCCTTATTCATTTGTTACTGTGAACAGTAACATCCATTTTACATTTACTTATAGGAAATCACACGCCAAGTCTCACGGATGTTCGACTTGGATCTGATTCTCTACCTAATAGTTATCTCTTACATCATATGCATTTTTGCTCTGTGTATTTGATGCATTCTTATTTTTGGAATTTACACTATTTTTACTCTGTGTATTCGATGCATTCTTGTTCTTGGATGATGTGTTACTTGTATTTTTGTTCTGTCCATCTGAAACATCATTTCTACTTGTTTTTGGGTCACTATAATTTTTTGTCATTGTTTTTTCCTCCTAAAATATTGGTACATTGCTATTATGTCTTTTTCCGCAAATATTATTCTCAACTTTATATATATCTTTTATTTTTCACTCTTTTTCCTTTTTTTCCATATTTTGTCAAACTTTTCATGTTTTACTTGCATTTTTGAAAACTGTATATTATACTTAAACTCGTAGAAAGTTCACTTTCTACAACCCCTTATTAATTATTTATACTCCCCTCAAAAGACCGATGGCTCCCCCATCGGTCTTTTATCGTTTGAACAAAGAATGTGCAAAGCACATTCTTGCACCTGCGGCGGTTGCTTGCGACACCTACATTGTACGCCGCAGTGTGCATCCTTAGCGGAGCGGTTTTTTATATTAGGAAAGTACTTTCCTAATTTCAAGAATGCCTCTGCATTCTTGCTGCGAGATGCGCGTCATGCAATGCATGACATACTTCTTCTGCGCATCTCTGCAATCCTGCCGGAGGCTATATCAGATGGGGGATTGACTCCCACCACTGATACTGATTTGTTACTCGCCACCTACAGAGGTGGGAGTCATCTCACATCTGATATAAAAAGCCCGGTATCGCTTCTTTCAAAGAAATACCGAACTTTCATGTGTTTCACTTTATTCTATTGTTCACGATCGGAGCCTTCCTATCAATCGAATAATGATCATTGCAATCAACAATGGTATCAAAACCGGTGCCAGAAAACTTACAATTCCGCTGATAATTGCTACCACCAATACAACAATCATCACAATAAATAAAATCAATAATAATTTCTTCCACCATGTATCAATTCCAAAAACATGAACATTTTGTCTGACATAGGAATCCTCTTGTTCCGGTTCCGAATAATAACTTTTATGTCCGGACTCATATACGATTTCCTCATCCGTGCCATCCGATGCAGCAATAATAGTTTTTGCAAGAATCCATGGATCCCCTAGCATCTGAAGCACTTCTTCCTCAGTCTTTCCCTTCTGCAGTTCTTCAGATATATATTGATTATAATATGCCACATTTTCCTGAACTACATGCTCCTGCACATTTCCTTGCAAAGCACTTCGCAGCTGTTCTAAAAATTCTGCTCGCGTCATATTTTTTCGCCTCCTTCACTTTCGTTTAGAATAACATACTCTCGTATGCTTTCCAATAAAAGTTTTCTTAATTTTTCATAATATCGAAAATGTTTTTCCAAATCTTTTTATCGAAAGCCTTCTTCCTGCGGTTCATCATACAACACAGCATTTTTTTCTTCTCCCTTAATTGATTTTTCTTTCATCTGCAATATTAATTTATCTCTCTGCTGGCGAAATACATTTGCCTGAATTGTCATAAATGTCCCATATCCTATTAATGATAATGTTATAATTCCCATCACTGCATATTTTCTTACCTGCTGCCCGCTTCGTTCTTTTATAACCGGTATGTCCCTCTTCACCTGCGAAAAATCATCATACTGCCTTTGTGCATTTTCTCCGATGCACTTATCTATTATTTTTCCTATCTGATATGTTTCCTTTCTGGTCAACGCAGGTTTAATCTCCGTATTTGCCATAATAAACTGAACTGTCTTCCCATATCCATATGAATCCATAGACACCTGCACATTCTGTTTCATCCGCACGATTGGCTTTACAAAATGACTTCTTACCGCCCGCTTCTGCAAATTTTTCATAACAAAAGCATTGCTTTCTGCCTCCAGATCCAATAGAAGCAATTTATCTTCTGCTGTCACAAGCACACTATACGGATTTAAGTAGCGATAGCCTTTATTATTTCTGCATCTTTGATATTGCTCTAATTGTACAACCAATTCCTTCAACCAGGAAAATAACATTGCTTTCTCAATAACAGGCTCTCCCCGTAGTCTTTGTAACAATAATTGTCCTTTCACGCAATCCATTGTTGGCCAGCATCTTCCTCCATGCTCCACAAAACGAATCACCTCATAATTTGCCTCGATGTTAATCTCCCCTTTCATATTCTATATCAATTGTTCAAACTTGAAATTAGCTCGAATAATAAGCAAGATTACTGCATTCAGTAATAGATTTTTAAAATGTTTAGACTGTACTATTCACATCATCTTGTAAATAGTCTTTTAATCTCAGACGAAAAGACTGAGATTTACGCTCCGTGAGGATGCGCAGTGATTTTGATAGGAATCTGTCAGCTTCGCTGACCAGAATCACGCGCCAAGTCTCACGGACGTTCGACTTGAATTTATAATCAGAGTATTTGTATCATACTTTATTTGCATACCTTTTGCAATCTCTTTCTATAAATTCGCATAGAAAATATACAGTAAATTCTTCTCAAAATCCCACTCAAAAATTTTTTGTAATTTTTTTATTTTTTCTATTGACAAAATCATTCTTATGCACTATACTAGTTTTTGTTGTGAGCGACAAGTTCAACAGCATGTGCGATTAGCTCAGCTGGATAGAGCGTCTGGCTACGGACCAGAAGGTCGGGGGTTCGAATCCTCTATCGCACGTATTTAACCGTCTCTTCGGAGGCGGTTTTTTTGTTACCATTCATACAATTTCAAGTCGAACGTCCGCTATTACTCACCGCCTAAAGAAGTGGGAGTCTTCTCGACTGAAATAAATAAAGAATGTGCCAAGGCACATTCTTTATTAAAAACTTATTCACTAAATCTCTCTGCCTGACTCTGGATCAGCTCTGCATCATCAAAATAATTAATCTTCATTGCAGCCTTCACTTCACTCAATGTCTGAGCTGCACGAGCTTCTGCTTTTTCACTACCTTTTTTAAGAATCTCATATACATATGGAATATCTTTCTGATACTCTTTTCTACGATTGCGGATTGGCTCAAGCTCTGCCTGAATTACATTATTTAAGAAACGTTTTACCTTCATATCCCCAAGACCACCTCTGGTGTAATGATCTTTTAATTCCTGTAAGCATGCATACTCTGGCAGGAATTCTTCAAAATACTCTGGTCTGCAGAATGCATCCAAATATGTGAATACTGTATTTCCTTCCAATTTACCCGGATCTGATACTTTAATATGTGTAGGATCTGTAAACATGCTAAATACTTTTTTCTGAATCTCATCCGGCTCTTCTGACAAATAAATACAGTTTCCAAGTGATTTGCTCATCTTTGCCTTACCATCAATTCCCGGCAGACGCAGACATGCCTGATTCTCAGGAAGTAAAATATCTGGCTCGATCAAGGTATCCCCATATACAGAATTAAACTTTCTTACAATCTCTTTTGTCTGTTCAAGCATCGGAAGCTGATCTTCACCAACCGGAACTGTTGTAGCTTTAAACGCTGTAATATCTGCTGCCTGGCTGATTGGATATGTAAAGAATCCAACCGGGATACTCGCCTCAAAATTACGCATCTTAATCTCTGATTTTACTGTAGGATTTCTCTGTAATCTTGATACTGTTACAAGATTCATATAATAAAATGATAATTCACATAATTCTGGAATCTGTGATTGAATAAACAATGTCACTTTCTCAGGATCGAGTCCACATGCAAGATAATCTAATGCAACCTCGATAATGTTCTGACGCACTTTTTCCGGATTGTCCGCATTATCTGTCAATGCCTGTGCATCTGCAATCATGACAAACATATCGTCAAATCCTCCCTGATTCTGTAATTCCACTCTTCTTCTTAAGGAACCTACATAATGTCCCACATGTAATCTACCTGTAGGTCTGTCCCCTGTCAACATAATCTTTCCCATTATTCTTTAACTTCCTCCTAGTAACTTTATTTCACAAATAATGTCTGGCGTACCGGCTTTCTGACCCCATTCGCCTCTGGTGCATATACAAACTGATACAATGTATATGCCATCAAAAATCCTGCCATAACATCAAGCACTGAATGCTGTTTTAAAAACATTGTCGCCATAATGATCAATGCAGTCAAAATATATGCCCCCATGCATATCGCTTTATGCTCATTTAACTTCTTGCTATTCTTGATTGCTATACACGCAGCAAGAGAATTAAACACATGAAGACTTGGGAATACATTTGTCGGTGTATCTGTCTGATACAACATCTTTACCAGATCAACAAATATATTATCTCTCTCAAATACAACCGGACGGATTGCAAGTCCATTCGGCATAATTGTTGATATGATCAAAAATATGGTCATACCCGCAAAACTAATCTTGGCAAGCTTATAGAATCCATCTACATCTGTAAAAAAGAAATACGCAAAAACTACAGCTATAAAAACAAACCATAGTAAATAAGGTACAATGAAATATTCAATAAATGGTATCTTATCATCAATTGGTGAATATATAATATGATATCCGCTTGTCACATGTGTCTCTAAATAATAGAACCATGATCCATAAAGCAGTGCATAGCTAAAAACCCAAGCATGTTTATATTTCTTGAAAAAATCCCCTATTTTTCTTTTTATGTTCATAACGAACGCCCCTTTTTAATACACAAATGGATTAATCTGCTCTTTTACTGCTAAAGATTATAGCATGATTTTTGCCCAACAACAAGGCGATTCATAAAAGCTTAACAATTCTTTTATACTCTACTTATCATCTGGAATTATAATTTTTACCTGTTTGTCAAGCAGCCCCGCTTTCAACTCACTTCCAATTGCAATCGGCTCTCCGTCTGCATGTATCGGAAATTCTGCTTCCATGCTGATTTCAACATTTTTACAACGGAATATATCAATTCCTTTTATTCCTACATGCTTCCCTTTAAATGCCAGTGGAAGTAAGAAAACAACTTTCCATCTCGGTAGTCCTGATACAACAATAACATCTAAATATCCATCGTCAACCTTTGCTTCCGGACAAAAGAAAAATCCTCCGCCTTCATATGGATGATTCATAGCTGCTACAAAGTATGTATTTTCAAAACTCTTCGTTTCTCCTCCATCCAGACACACACAAGCTCTCGTATGTGCATCTCTGAACAATCTGCGAAGTGCTACTGCCAGATAACTCAACTGTCCCAGCTTTACTTTATTCAACATCACTTTCAATTTAGAGACTGCTACCTGATGACATACCGCTGCATCAAATCCAATTCCGCTGCTGACCGCAAACCGATGCGTCATCTCCTTACAAGACATTACACCAACATCCATCAACACTCTTTTTTTCGAATTCAAAATGTTATTCAATGCCTCCTTCGGATCCGTAGGCAGTTTCAACGCTCTCGTAAAATCATTTCCCGATCCGGTTGGGATATATCCAAGCGTAACCTTTGAACAATCTCGAATTCCATTGATTACTTCATCCATCGTCCCATCCCCGCCAAGGACTATAATCGTATATTCTTTCTCATCTTTCGTCAATTCCGAAGTAATCTTCGTTGCCTCTTTTTCATACTTTGTAAATCTCACCTGATACTGTATTCTTCGTTTTTTCAGTTCCGGCTCTACCTGATTCCAAATCAACCCCCCACGTCCTGATTTTGATTTTGGATTTACAATAAATGTATATTCCACCCTTTCACCTCCAGAGCTTATTTCATCGTACTATCCAGATATTTTCCAAGAGATCTTCTCATATTCCCCGCAAAATCTGCTTCTCCCTTTCGTAAACACCATTCAAATACATTTCCTATTACAATCATTCGAATATCTGTCGTAAACTCTTCCAGCTCTACATTTAAATGAACAATACCTGCTACAATTGCTTTCTCTATATAATTCCGTACCGTAACAATCGGATAAGGTCTTTCTGTACGGCTCACCGGATTCAATGCCTGGTTCTTCGGATCATAATATCCGCTCATAAATTCCACGCCCAGCTCCTCACAATACTCTACATAGTTCAGATAAACTCTGATAACCGCAATTTTCGCCTCTTCCACACTGTTTGGCATATCCAGTAAATCCGGATTGATACTTGGCTGTTCTTCTATGTAATAAGATAACAGATCATCTTTTGTTTTGAAATGATGATAAAAACTTCCATTCGATACACCTGCTTCTTCGCAAATGTTCTTAATCGATAATTCTTCGTATCCTTTTTTCTGTAATATATGCTTTGCCGCCCGAAAAATCCTCTCTTTTGTCTCTTTCGATTTCTGCTGTTGTTTTCCGAGTTCTATCTTTTCATCCATGTCTATAATTCCCTTCTGACGACCACTGCTTATTTCTTTATTATAGTAACACAAGCTGCACTTTTATTCAAGAAAACAGAGTGTACTCTACAACTTTCATTTCACCTAAAATGCCTGTTCATAAAGTCTTGACAATCGTCTTAGTTTTCCATGATTGAAAGTGCATATTGTGTGTATGCCGAAAATGCTGTCGGAATAGGATATTTTCCCATAACTTCTTTTTTATCAGCAAATATCATATCCGTACGACATGTTTTTTCCAATTCATCAACAATGATCTCATATCCTGTCATATGCCATTCTACATGGCTGAAAATGTGTTTTGCATTTTCCAGCTTTTTGATGCGGACCGGCATCATACCAATGGATTTTGCATATTCGATAAGCTGCTTTCTTGTCAAATGTCCCTCCAGATTTGGAAATTCATACAAACCTGCAAGAAGTCCTTTTTCCGGTCGTTTTTGAATCGCGATTTTTTCTTCGTCTTTAATGATCAATATCGTTCTCTTCTCAATCCTTCTGTCTTTTGCTTTCTTCTTCACCGGAAGCTCCATCTGTACCGACTTTTGATTTGCTTTACAAAGTTTTGCTATCGGACAGATATCACATTTTGGTTCTCCGTTTGGTACGCAGACGATAGCCCCTAGTTCAATCAGGCCTTGATTAAAATCACTGGCTGCATTTTCCGGGATAATGCCCTCTATCTCTTCTTCAATGTGTTTTCTTGTAGATGTTTTCATGATGTCTTCATAACTTGCATGAAATCTTGAAATAACACGCAAGACATTTCCATCTACCGCCGGTTTAGGAATCCCAAATGCAAAGGAACTGATGGCCCCCGCCGTATAATTCCCAATCCCGGACAATCCTTTTATCTGTTCATAATCCTGTGGCATCTGTCCATTATACAGCTCAACGATCTGTACAGCTGCTTTTTGCATATTTCTTACTCTGTTATAATATCCAAGCCCCTCCCACAGTTTTAACAGGCGTTCTTCTGGTGCGTTTGCCAGTTCTTCTATCGTTGGAAATGCTTTGAGAAATGCTTCGTAGTAAGACTTCACAGCTTCTACCCGTGTCTGCTGCAGCATAATCTCCGATACCCATATATGATAGGCGTTTGCCCCGTTTCTCCAAGGTAAATCTCTTTTATTATTCTGATACCATTCTACGATAAGCGGTACGGCTTTTTCTAAATTATTACTTTGAGAAAACTCTGCTTCTTTCACTTGATTTCGTTTCATTTTATTCTATGTCTCTTTCTATTTCGTTTATCTCCACATGCACACTGCTGTGAAACAAAAATGCCAAACATTTGACTTTAATGCATCTTAACACAGTTCCCGGTAAAATAGCAACAAGACAGTTCCTTTACCAGAAACTGCCTTGCAATATTTTTAAAAATATTTTATTTGATTTATAAAATTTTGGATAAGAATTCTTTTAATCTCTCATCTTTCGGATTTCCAAAAAACTCTTCCGGTGTTCCCTGCTCTTTTATCTGTCCTGCATCCATAAATATGACACGAGTTGCAACTTCCTTCGCGAATCCCATCTCATGTGTAACAACAGCCATCGTCATCCCTTCATGTGCCAAAGCCTTCATCAATTCCAGAACTTCTCCAACCATCTCCGGGTCAAGTGCTGATGTAGGTTCATCAAACAGCATTACATCCGGCTTCATTGCCAATGCTCTTACGATGGCAATACGCTGCTTCTGTCCACCGGATAAATGTGATGGATATGCGTTTGCTTTCTGTTCCAATCCAACCCTTTTGAGCAGATCCATTGCCTCTTTTTCAGCTTCTTCCTTGCTCTTCTTTAATAATTTAATAGGCGCAAGTGTGATATTTTCAAGAATCGTTTTATGTGGAAACAAGTTAAAATGCTGGAATACCATTCCCATCTTCTGACGATGTTTATTAATATCTGTCGCTTTGCTTGTAATGTCTACTCCTTCAAAATAAATATGTCCGCTTGTCGGAACCTCAAGCAAGTTTAAAGAACGCAGAAAAGTAGATTTTCCCGAACCGGATGGTCCGACAATAACAACTACTTCCCCTTTGCTGATTGTCTCAGACACACCGTTCAAAGCATGAAGATTATTTGCATACACTTTATGCACATTATCAACTTTAATTAATACATCTCCTTTAGTGGTCACTGTTTCTCAGCCTCCTTTCCAGCAAGTTCACACATTTTGTAAATACCATTACCATAACAAGATAGATCAATGCTACAGCAATCAATGGCATAAACGCATCATAAGTACGGCTTCGAATAATATCGCCACCCTTTGTCAGATCCTGCAATGCAATATATCCTGACACTGAAGTTTCTTTTAATAATACGATGAACTCATTTCCCAATGCCGGCAAAACATTCTTGAATGCCTGTGGCATAATAATGTAAAACATGGTCTGTGCATAGTTGAAACCAAGGCTGCGTCCTGCTTCCATCTGTCCATCGTCAATTGACATTATACCAGAACGGAAAATCTCAGCTACATAAGCGGCTGAGTTGATTCCGAATGCCATAATTGCAACCAACACTTTACTAATCTGTGTACTTCCAAAAATTACAAAATAAATGATCAATAACTGTACAACAACCGGAGTTCCTCGAATCACTGTCAGATAAATCTTACATATCAAGTTTAAAATTTTTAATTTACCTGTTTTATCATAAGTAGCTCTGATCATTGCAATTAAGAATCCAAATGCAATTCCTATCAGCACCGCAAAAAAGGTGACTTTTAAAGTAACCACCAGACCATCTGCCAGGTACTTCCAACGGTCATCTGTTATAAAATTCATTATGAATCTTGTTTTCAAATCTGCCATAAGCCCCAACCTTCTCTTTTATCGCTGATTATTCAGCATTTGCATTGATATATTTGTCAACGATTTTATCAAATGTTCCATCTTTCTTCAACTCTGCAATTGCATCATTTACTTTCTCAGTAAGGTCACTTCCCTTTTTGAAGCAGAATGCATAAGCTTCTTCTACGTACTCAGTATCCAGAATTTTAAGACCTTCATTCTCTTTTACAAATGTCTGTGCCGGCTGATCATCAATGATAACTGCATCGATCTTGCCCTGCTGAAGTGCCTGTACAGCCTCAACACCTTTGTTATAACGCTCTACATTTTCATCGCCATAATCATCTGATGAATAAAGATCTCCTGTTGTTCCAAGCTGAACTCCGATTTTCTTTCCTTCCAAATCTTCAGGCTTTGTAATGTCACTATTATCTGCTGAAACAATAATCACCTGACGTCCTGTGTAATAGCTATCTGAGAAATCAACCTGTGTTTTTCTCTCATCTGTAACTGTAATACCTGCTGCTGCAAAATCTGCTTTTCCACTCTGGACAGCCGGAATAATAGAATCAAATGCCATATCTTCAATCGATAATTCTGCTCCAAGTTTATCTGCGATTGCTTTCGCAAACTCAGCGTCAATACCTACAATCTCGTCTCCTTCATAGAATTCATATGGTGGGAACTCTGCATTTGTTGCCATTACAAGCTTATCCTTGCTTTCGCCTTCACTGCTGTCTGAACTTTTATTGCTTGAACCACACGCTGCCATAGAAACTACACACATTGCTGCTAATACAACACTTAATACTTTTTTCTTCATCTTTAACTTCCTCCTAGAATCTATTTCTTTTGCATAACCATACATAATATCTTACATATTCTATCATATTTATACAGGATTTCAAGTATATATACAAAATTATTCTCAATTAGTTGTATATTTTCAAAAAAAACAAGAGACTATTGAAATTTTATATCCCAATAGCCCTTTATAAATCATGTATTCACTTTTATGCAAGTAACGCGGAAACTGTAAAATATAAGAATACAATTACTCCAAGTACGATTCTATAATATCCAAATACTTTGAAATCATGTTTTTTAATATACTGCATCAAGAATTTAATTACAAAGATAGATACGACAAAAGAAACCACGCATCCTAACAATAGTAAAAGGAACTCCTGTCCTGTAAATGCAAAACCAAACTTAAGCATCTTCAGAAGACTCCATCCAAACATAACCGGAATCGCAAGAAAAAACGTAAATTCTGCTGCCACACTTCTGGATGCTCCAATGATCAATCCACCCAAAATTGTTGCACCGGATCTTGATGTTCCCGGAATCATCGCCAATACCTGGAACCCTCCGATTGCCAGAGCCATCGGGATCGTAAGCTGTGAAAGCTTTGTTGCCTGTGGTGTAACACCTTCATGCTTCTTCTCAATTACAATAAATAAAATACCATAAATGATCAGCATCGCTGCAACAACATACGCATTCATAAAATGCTCATCCACAAAATCATCAAACAACAATCCGATGACCATAGCCGGAAGCGTTGCAATAATTACCTTGATCCACAACTGAATTGTCATCATCTTCTGTTTTTCTGATTTCTTAGCCGAAAATGGATTCAATTTATTAAAATAAATCAATATAACTGCCAAAATCGCTCCAAACTGGATCACTACATTGAACATCTCTACAAATTCATGCCGTAAACTCAGCTTCACAAATTCTTCTACCAGAATCAAATGTCCCGTACTACTAATCGGAAGCCATTCTGTAATTCCCTCAACAATACCTAAAAATATAACCTTTAATGCTTCTAACATGCTTCTCCTCCCCCGAGAACATATTTCACAATCGCTCTGGCTGCACCATCTTCATCATTCGTTCCCGTCACATAATCTGCATTACACTTCACTGCTTCTTCCGCATTGCCCATCGCAACACCAACTCCAGCTTCTGTGATCATCTCTATATCATTATCGCCATCACCAATTGCCATAATCTCTTCCCGTTCAATTCCAAGCATCTTACCTAATGCAATCAAACCTTTTCCCTTATTTACACCGGCTGCGTTAATTTCTATATTGTATTTTAATGAACTGACGAGGTTCAAATCTTTACACTCGCTTAGTTCTTCCCAGGCCGCTTTCCTCTCTTCCATATCCGCAAATAATGCCTGTACTTTATCGAGATTCTCTTCTCTGGAATAAAATAATTCCCAAATATCAGGAACTGCAATTCTGGATGCACGTACATACTCCCACATGTTACAATCTTTGTGATATCTTTCTACATGAGCCAGTTTTTCATCCTTCGCATATCCCTGTCCGTCAAAATAGATCTCTTGTAGCGTATCATATTTCTCAGTGATTTCCAATGCTTTTTTTGCACTTTCTTTCGATAATAAATGTTCGATCAGTATTTCACCTGTCGCTGTATCCAGAATCCTTGCCCCATTCGCTGTAAGTGCATATCGCATCCCCGGAAATTCTCTCAATTCCAATGGTACACCTGTAAACGGCCGTCCTGTCGCTACCAGCACATGAACACCTTTGTTTATTGCCTTTGCGATTACTTCTTTTGTAAACGGAGTCAGTTCTTTTCTGGAATTTAATAATGTTCCGTCCAGATCCAGCCCCACCATCTTAATTTGCATCGTTCTATTTCCTTCCTTGTTCACTGCCCCTATTGTATCAAAATTTGCTTAATTCTGCAATTTATAGTATACTATACAGATGAAACTTTTTTGAACAAATTTTCATTGAACTTAGAAACAAAAACCAGAAAGGATTTTATTTATGAATTTGCATACAAAACGCAGGCTCAAGGCCGGTGTAGCTTTGCTTTGTTCCGCCACAATGACCTTCTCACTTGCAACTCCATATAGCTTTGCCGATGAGAAAGAAACTTTGGAAAATAAAACCTCTGATCTGCAATCACAGCTGGCAGGGATCAATCAAGATCTTCTCAAGATCAGCGATGAGATTTCTGATACCCAGATGCGCGTGACTATTGTAAACAGTGAAATTCTTCGAAGTGAAGATGAGCTTGCTATTTCTCAGCAGAACGAAGATCAGCAATATGAAAATATGAAATCACGTATAAAATATATGTATGAGAACGGGAACTCAAACATGCTAGAATTATTATTTTCTGCTGAAAGCATGAGTGACTTTCTGAACAAAGCTGATTTTATTCAAAATATCAGTCAGTATGATCGTGATATGTTAAGTGAACTTCAGAATATTCATGCAGACATTGAAAACCAGAAAATGGCTCTGCAGAACCAACAAGATTCTTTAAATAATTTAGAAAATGAATTACAACAACAGCAGGCCGCACTACAGCAAAAGGCTGATGAAACTTCTACCGACCTTGCTCAATTTCAGGCACAGCTCCAACAGATTCGTGAGCAGGAGGCTGCAAAAGCCGCTGCCGAAGCCGCAGCAAAAGCTCAGCAGGAAGCTGCTGCAAAAGCTCAACAACAAGCACAGGCATCTGCTAATGCTTCATCATCCGGCAATACTACGAATAACAGTGGCAGTGCTAATTCCGGAAACTCTAACTCAGGAAGTTCTAACTCCGGTAACAATGCTTCCGGCGGCTCAACAAACAATAGTGGAAGCAGTGCCAATAAATCGGATCTGGATTTATTAGCTGCCATTATTCAGTGTGAAGCATACCAGAACTATGACTCACTTTTAGCAGTTGCTACAGTGATTATGAATCGTGTATACGATTCACGATTCCCTAACAGTATCAGCGGTGTTGTTTATGCAGCAGGACAATTTGAACCTGCATTCTCCGGCCGTCTTGAATACGTTTTAAATGCCGGACCGACATCCCTTTCATATCAGGTTGCGCAGGATGCAATAAATGGTGCAAGGCTTGCAGAAGTTGCAGACTGCTATTACTTCTTATATGCAGGCACCGGTCATTCCGGAATTAATATCGGTGGAAATGTATTTTTCCCTAGCTGGTAATTTATACATAATCACAATTTAAATTAAATCTATTACTGACAAAAAAGGTTCCGCAGTTCATGTGAATTGCGGAACCTTTTTAATCTTTATTCCTACTGATAATCTACAACATCAATCCATTTCATAAGGAATTCTTTTTCTAATTCATTCTCCTTCGCCAGCTGAGCTGCTGCAACGATTGGAAGCCACTGTTCTACATACTGTCTTGCAGTATCACTCTTCTTACAATAAATCTTCATATACAGATCAGCTTTTTTCTGGTCTTTCAATGCAAATAATAAATATGTCATAGCGGCATCTGCACCTGCGTTACCCTGTGTTGCGTGTGCCCAGTCAACAATTGTCATCTTACCATTCTTTCCATAAATCACGTTCGATGGATTGAAATCCCCATGACAAAGCTTATCATGTTTCGGCATACTTTCCAGTCTGGTCATCAGTTCGTATCTTGTCGTTGCATCCAAATCTTTCAGTCCATTGATCTGGCTTGCCAGCTTATCTTTTAATTTATTTAATCGAGGCGACTTTTTGCTATGAACTTCCAACTGCAGATTTACAAAATCTTCCATATATTTCTGCAAATT
This sequence comes from Mediterraneibacter sp. NSJ-151, assembly GCF_022487435.1. Classification (NCBI taxonomy): domain Bacteria; kingdom Bacillati; phylum Bacillota; class Clostridia; order Lachnospirales; family Lachnospiraceae; genus Mediterraneibacter; species Mediterraneibacter sp. NSJ-151. Next base: position 20,029 of record NZ_JAKVPP010000019.1, read on the forward strand.
CTCTTTATCAGATTCCATCATCTCTTCAAGAGTTGTTCCATTCTTGTATTCAATAAGCAGAGCCCACTTTCCATCCACTTCAGATACTTCTTTAATCTTTGGAATATCAAGTCCTGTTGCTTCTACTCGCGCTGTATTCAAAGCCTCATTAAACACATCTGCTTTCGGATGATCCTTCTCAAATATCTTAACAATTCCTTCATCACATTTATAAACCTCTTTGTAGGAACGTTTTACGATTAATTTTTTGTTTTCAAGTTTCATAAGCCATGCCTCCTATTTATAAATTGATTCCCTATAACTGTTCTGTATCTTTGCAGTTATATTTGGTTTTTTCTTAACTTGGTTTTATTATACTACAACTTTTCTGAAAACAAAAGACTTTTTAAATATTTTTTAACAATCTTTTTTCTCATTAAATAATTGTCTAATAATTAACAATAATTATGTTTTTGCTTTATTTTTAATTGAAACAAAGAATGTGCCTTAGCACATTCCTGCGCCTGCGGCGGTCGCTTGCGACACCTACATTGTACGCCACAGTGCGTATCCTAAGCGGAGCGTTTTTTTGTATATTAGGAAAGTACTTCCCAATATACAAAAAAGAAGTACAGCACTTATTGTGCTGTACTTCTCTTCGGAATATATAATCTGTCTAGGCAAAGATATTATTTACCATAATAGCATTTCAGATAGATTTCTTTCATTTCTTTCATCAATGGATATCTTGGGTTAGCTCCTGTACACTGGTCATTGAATGCCTGCTCTACCATGTCATCCAATGTATCAAGGAAGTATGTCTCATCAATACCATAATCTTTGATTGTTTTCTTAATACCAATCTTATCTTTGAGTGCTTCAAGTTTAGCAATGAAGTTTTCAAATACTTCTGCATCTGTATTTCCTGTACATCCTGCAAAACGTCCTAATTCAGCATATCTTGCAAGTGCGTGTGGATACTGATACTGTGAGAATGTTCCCATCTTAGTTGGTACTTCTGCTGCATTGTATCTCATAACTTCTGTCAGGATTACAGCGTTAGCAACACCGTGTGGTAAGTGGTGGAATGCTCCAAGTTTGTGAGCCATTGAATGGTTCAGTCCAAGGAATGCATTTGCAAATGCCATACCTGCCATACAAGAAGCGTTTGCCATTTCTTCACGAGCCTTAGGATCATTTGCTCCGTTATCGTATGCTGATGGAAGGTTTTCAAATACCATCTTAACAGCTTTCATAGCAAGACCATCTGTGTAATCTGTAGCCATGATAGAAACATAAGCCTCGATAGCATGTGTCATTACGTCGATACCTGATGCGCTTGTCAATCCCTTAGGCTGTGTCATCATATTGTCAACATCTACGATTGCCATGTTAGGAAGCAATGCATAGTCTGCGATTGGCCATTTTACACCTGTTTCTGCATCTGTGATGATTGCAAATGGTGTAACCTCTGAACCTGTTCCTGAAGATGTAGGAATTGCTACAAAGTAAGCTTTCTCTCCCATCTTAGGGAATGTAAATACTCTCTTACGGATATCCATGAAGTCCATAGCCATATCTTCAAAGTTTGCTTCTGGATGCTCATACATTACCCACATAATCTTAGCTGCATCCATTGCTGATCCACCACCAAGAGCGATGATTGTGTCAGGCTCGAATGCTCTCATCTGGTCTACACCTTTCTGAGCACACTGTAATGTTGGGTCTGGAGCAACTTCAAAGAAGCATGTATGCTGAATTCCCATTTCGTCTAATTTTTCTTCGATTGGAGCTACATAACCATTTTTGTATAAGAATGAGTCTGTTACGATGAATGCTTTCTTCTTGTTCATTACTGTTCCAAGTTCATCAAGTGCAACTGGCATACATCCTTTCTTGAAGTATACCTTTTCAGGTGTTCTGAACCAAAGCATATTTTCTCTCCTCTCAGCAACTGTCTTGATATTGATCAAATGTTTTACTCCAACGTTCTCAGATACAGAGTTTCCTCCCCAAGAACCACATCCCAGTGTAAGTGATGGTGTCAGTTTGAAGTTATAAAGATCTCCAATTCCTCCCTGTGAAGAAGGTGTGTTGATCAATACACGACATGTCTTCATTGCAGCTGCATGTTTTGCAATTTTTTCTTTCTCTGCCGGATGAACATACAGTGATGATGTATGACCATATCCACCGTCAGCTACAAGCTGTTCTGCCTTAGCAAGTGCTTCATCAAATGTTTTTGCTTTATACATAGCAAGTACTGGAGATAATTTTTCATGAGCGAACTCTTCTGAAATATCTACTGATTCAACTTCACCGATAAGGATCTTTGTACTTTCAGGAACTTTCACACCTGCAAGTTTTGCGATCTCGTATGCTGATTTTCCAGGAATCTTGCTGTTTAATGCTCCGTTAATAATGATTGTCTTACGAACTTTATCGAGTTCCTCACCTTTTTTAAGGAAGTAGCATCCACGATATTCAAATTCTTTCTTAGCTTCTTCGTAAACACTTTCAAGTACTGTTACTGACTGCTCTGAAGCACAGATCATACCATTATCAAATGTTTTTGAATGAATAATTGAGTTAACAGCCATTCTTACATCTGCTGTATCATCAATGATTACTGGTGTGTTACCAGCTCCAACACCAAGTGCAGGTTTTCCTGATGAATAAGCTGCTTTAACCATTCCAGGACCACCTGTTGCAAGGATGATATCTGCATCTTTCATAACTGTGTTTGTCAGTTCAAGTGATGGTGTATCGATCCATCCGATAATTCCTTCTGGAGCTCCAGCTTTTACAGCTGCCTCAAGAACAACTTTTGCTGCTGCAATTGTACATGCTTTTGCTGCTGGATGTGGGCTGATGATGATTGCGTTTCTTGTCTTCAAACAGATCAAAGTTTTGAAAATTGCTGTTGAAGTTGGGTTTGTTGTAGGAATTACTGCTGCTACCAATCCGATTGGTTCTGCAACTTTTTTAATTCCGAATGCTGGATCTTCTTCGATTACTCCGCATGTCTTTGTATTTTTATAAGCATTGTAAATATACTCTGCTGCATAATGATTCTTAATTACTTTATCTTCAACGATACCTCTCTGAGTCTCTTCTACTGCCATCTTAGCGAGTGGTATACGCTGTTTATTTGCTGCCATAGCAGCTTCATAAAAGATTTTATCTACCTGCTCCTGACTATAAGTTGCGAATACTTTCTGTGCTTCGCGCATTGCTTTCATTTTTGCTTCAAGTGTTTCTACACTATCTACGATCTCAGGTACTACAACTTCTTTTTTCTTTGCCATTTTGATTATTCCTCCGTAATTGAACGTCTCTTTCTTAATTACAAATACAGTATAACTTCTTGTTAAATATTTGTCAATGTATATTGTGTTAAATATTTAACGTTAATTTCTTAACTCTTTTTGTGCTAATTTCACAAATTTTCAAATTTAGAATAAAAAGAGGATAGAGATTATCATCTCTATCCTCTGAAAAAATATTCTAATTAAACTAACTCAATTAAAACTTCCATAGCTGCATCACCTTTACGCTGGCCAATCTTAACGATTCTTGTATAACCACCGTTACGGTCTGCATACTTAGGAGCGATCTCTGTAAACAATTTGTCTACAACATCAACCTTCTTAGTATTTTTCTTCTTTCCTGCAGCTGCTGTAGGAACTTCTGTTACAGAATACAGAACTTTAGCCATCTGTCTTCTTGCATGAAGTCTGCTAGGCATATCTTTTTTGATTGTCTTTTCAACTTCATCATAAACAGTAACTTTCTTTCCGTCTACAACTTCTTTTACTCTCTTGCCATTCTCGTCTTTACGAGCAACTTTAGCTGTTACTGTAACTTCTTCGAAGTTATCTTTCTCTTTTACAGCCAGAGCGATCAGCTTCTCAGCTTCTTTACGAATCTCTTTAGCTTTTGCTTCTGTTGTAATGATTTTACCATTGTTTAACAATGCTGTTACCTGGTTTCTGATTAAGGCTTTTCTCTGAGCAGAAGTTCTGCCGAGTTTTCTATATTTTGCCATTGTACTTATCCTCCATAATTTACATTTGGTTATGCGTCTTCGGGCTTATTAATCAAATGCTCTGTCCGCACACATCGGTCTTACCGGACAGAAATTTAAATATTAAGCAAATCTAATTATTCCTCACCGGAATTAAGCTCAAGTCCAAGTTCCTTAAGCTTAGCAAGTACTTCTTCCAAAGACTTACGTCCAAGGTTACGTACTTTCATCATATCTTCTGATGTTTTATTTGTAAGTTCTTCAACTGTATTGATTCCTGCTCTCTTCAGACAGTTGTAGGAACGTACTGACAATTCAAGTTCGTCGATGCTCATCTCAAGAACTTTTTCTTTCTCATCATCCTCTTTTTCGATCATAACTTCTGCAGCCTGAGCTACTTCTGAAAGATCGATGAAGAGTTTCAAATGTTCGCTGAGTACTTTCGCAGCAAGGCTGACAGCCTCGTCTGGAAGCAATGTACCTTTTGTCCATACATCCAATGTCAGTTTATCATAATCTGTAACCTGACCTACACGTGTATTCTGAACAGTCATATTGACACGTTCAACCGGAGTATAAACAGAATCAATCGGAATTACACCAATTGGTAAATCATCGCTCTTGTTCTTGTCTGCGCTCACGTATCCTCTGCCTTTTGTAATGGTCATTTCCATATACAATTTGCTGTCTTTACCACCACTTAATGTAGCAATGACCTGCTCAGGATTCATAATCTCAATATCAGAGTCTGCCTGGATATCAGCACCTGTTACAACGCCTTCTCCTTCAAATTCGATATAAGCAGTTTTCACTTCATCAGATTCAGATGAATTTTTGATTGCAAGAGATTTCAAGTTCATGATAATCTCTGCTACATCTTCCTTTACACCTGGAATGGAACTGAATTCATGTAAAACGCCATCAATCTTTACAGAACTGATAGCAGCTCCCGGAAGAGAAGAAAGCATAATTCTTCTCATGGAGTTACCTAATGTGATTCCATAACCTCTTTCAAGTGGTTCTACAACGAATCTTCCATATTTCTTATCTTCTGAAATATCAGTAATTTCAATATTCGGTTTATTAAAATCAAACACTACACAGACCCTCCTTATGGGTTTAAAAATGTTGAGGGATACGATATTAATTCCAATTATTATTTAGAATATAACTCGACGATCAACATCTCATCAACAGGAACATCGATTGCTTCTCTCTTAGGAAGTTCTTTTACTTCACCTTTGAGGTTTTCAGCATCAACTTCCAACCAATCAGGAACCATGTTTCCAGCTGTTACTTCAAGAATGTCTTTGTATCTCTGAGAACCTTTGTTTTTCTCTTTGATTTCGATAACATCACCAGCTTTTACAAGGTAAGAAGGAATGTTCACCTGTTTACCATTAACAAGTACATGTTTGTGGTCAACAATCTGTCTAGCTTCTTTTCTTGTTCTAGCAAATCCCATACGGAACATTACGTTGTCCAGTCTGGATTCAAGAAGAACCATAAGGTTATCACCTGTCATTCCTTCCTGCTGTTTTGCTTTTGCATAGTAGTTTCTGAAAGGTTTTTCCAGAACACCATAGATAAATTTAGCTTTCTGTTTTTCACGTAACTGAAGACCATACTCGCTCATTTTTCTATTAGATCTTTTTAACTGTCTGTTAGATTTTTTATTAATTCCTAAATAGATTGGGTCCATACCTAATGAACGGCATCTTTTAAGAACTGGAACTCTATTTACTGCCATTTTCGCTTCCTCCTAATTAATCGCGTTTAATCACTAGACTCTTCTACGTTTCGGTGGACGGCATCCGTTATGTGGTACCGGAGTAACGTCTTTGATACTTACAACATCGATTCCGCAAGCCTGCAATGCACGGATTGCTGCTTCTCTACCTGATCCTGGTCCTTTAACGAAAACATCTACTGTCTTCAATCCATGGATCAATGCTGCTTTAGCTGCTGTCTCAGCTGCCATCTGTGCTGCATATGGAGTAGATTTTCTTGAACCTTTAAATCCCAGACCGCCTGCACTTGCCCATGAAAGAGCATTTCCCTGTGCATCTGTTAATGTAACGATTGTATTGTTAAAAGATGCCTGAATATGAGCCTGTCCTCGTTCAACGTTTTTCTTGACACGTTTCTTTGTCACTTTTTTTGTAACTTTTTTAGCCATTATAAACTAACCTACTTTCTTCGAATCTTTAATTAATTATTTTTTCTTGTTTGCTACAGTTCTCTTAGGACCTTTACATGTTCTTGCATTAGTCTTAGTTTTCTGTCCACGTACTGGAAGTCCTTTTCTGTGACGGATTCCACGATAGCATCCGATTTCTTTTAATCTCTTGATATTCAGCTGAATCTCTCTTCTAAGATCTCCTTCTACAACCTGAGTTGCATCGATTACTTCACTGATTTTCTTTACATCTTCACTTGTTAAATCTCTTACACGAGTGCTTGGATCAATTCCTGCCTCTGCTAAGATACGGTTTGAACTTGTTCTTCCAATTCCATAGATATAAGTTAAACCGATTTCTACACGTTTGTCTCTTGGTAAGTCTACACCTGCAATACGAGCCATGTGTCTTTCCTCCATTTTGAATCATTTTTAATATTGTCTTTAACTGGAACAATAATCCTGTCGGACTATCATTCAGGCCGATGATATTCATCTGCCCTTTCCCGGTACGTCAATCCTTACGCAATAGTCCGGGTATTAGAAGCAATATACAATCGCACTCTGACAGTTCTGTAATCGAACCGGACTTCCTGCTGTGAACGACATTCCATCCCTCGGCCAGATGCTTCGAACACCGCTCTATCGGTACCTGTATGATAGAGGACCGGTGTATCCTTACTGTATATTAAACAAGTTCACACACATCCTGGTGTGTCCCTCGTCAGCCGCCTAATTAATAAAACACTATTGAGAATTGGTATGAATTAACCCTGTCTCTGTTTGTGTTTCGGATTTTCGCAGATTACTCTGATACTTCCTTTTCTCTTAATAATCTTGCATTTTTCACAAATTGGTTTTACTGATGATCTAACCTTCATGTTAAATCCTCCTTCCATCCTTTGCTAAAACTTTGGTTACTTCATTTTTGGACATACATATCCAAAAACGACCATTTCATAGTATAGCACCAAGTCATCCTAAAAGTCAACACTTTTTTTATTTATCTCTCCAAACAATTCTTCCTTTGCTCAGATCATATGGTGACATCTCTAATGTAACCTTGTCACCCGGTAAAATCTTAATGAAATTCATACGAAGTTTTCCACTGATATGTGCAAGTACAATATGTCCATTTTCAAGCTCTACCTTAAACATTGCGTTTGGCAATTTTTCAACTACGACTCCTTCGATCTCGATTACGTCAGTTTTTGACATATTAAATCCTCCCGTGCTCATGCACTTTACAATTCCTGTTATATTTATTTCAATTATTCCTTACATTATATATACGTCAGCATCCGTATGCTTTTTGTATATAGCTTTGTATCGTTTCTCGGATTGCTGCATCATCTGTGCAGTCTTCACATTGCATCTTATATATAATCTGCACATGTCGTCTGTTTTTTTTCTTTAAATTACTGACAGAGCGTTTCACCCCGTCAGCCAGATATACATATTCATCATTGACAGAAATTATGACATATATACAATCTTTATCCCGCCCTGCCTTAGATCTGGCAAGCATTCCAGGTTCCATGAACATAAATTACTCTCCCAGAATCTTAACGATCGCAGCAAATACATCATTGATATCGATTGTTCCGTCTACTTCTTTCAAAGTTCCGGATTTTGTATAATAATCAATCAATGGCTGTGTCTGCTCATGATAAACACCAAGACGTTTTGTAACTGTCTCCGGCTTATCATCATCACGCAGAATTAATGTGCCGCCACATTTATCACAAATATTTTCTACCTTTGTAGGAGCATATACGATATGATATGTTGCTCCACAATCTACACACGCACGTCTTCCTGACATACGATTTACAATATTTTCATCCGGAACTTCCACATTGATAGCATAATCAACTTTCTGACCCAGCTTAGCAAGAGCTGCATCTAAAGCTTCTGCCTGTGGAATTGTTCTCGGGAAACCATCAAGAACATAACCGTTTGCACAGTCATCCTGATTTACTCGGTCTACAACAAGATCTACAACCAATTCATCTGGTACAAGAAGTCCCTGGTCCATGTAAGTTTTTGCTTTTTTTCCAAGCTCTGTTCCATTTTTGATGTTTGCTCTGAAAATATCACCTGTAGAAATGTGTGGAATCTGATATTTTTCAGAAATCTTCTTTGCCTGAGTTCCTTTTCCTGCACCCGGTGCACCTAACATAATAATTTTCATAATATGCCTCCTTTGTTTTTACCGAAAATTTTATAATTCTCTGAATAGCACATTAACCCGCCGCACTCCACCCTCTAAGGATAAAGTACAACGAGCTAAATATTATCATTAATATCCAAGAAAACTATTCTTCATAGAACCGCCCTTGGTATTCAAAAATCCTGTGTAGTTACGTACTAACATCTGGGATTCAATCTGCTTTAATGTCTCAAGAACAACACCAACAATAATGATGATTGATGTTCCACCAAAAGAAACATTTGCTCCGAATACACCATTAAAGAAGTACGGAATCACCTGAATGATCACAAGACCGCATGCTCCAACAAAGATAATATAATTTAAAATCTTTGTCAAATATTCTACTGTCGACTTACCAGGACGGATTCCCGGGATAAAGCCTCCGCTCTTCTTCATATTATTTGCAATCTCTAACGGATTAAAAGTAATCGATGTATAGAAATATGCAAAGAAAATTGTAAGTACGATATAAACAACCAGACCGATTGAATATATTAAATTATCTGGATCACACCAGTTATTTGAGTTCATACACTTCAGAATCTGACTTCCGATTCCAGTGCCATTTCCTTTTCCAAGGAACTGAGCAATAACAATCGGGAACTGCATCAGTGATGATGCAAAAATTACCGGTATAACGCCTGCTGTATTTACCTTTAACGGAATATGTGAAGACTGACCACCATAAGTCTTTCTTCCCTGAACTTTCTGTGAATACTGTACTGCAATTCTTCTTTCTCCGTCCTGCAAAATCACTACAAGAAGGATAACAACGAGTATTACTGCGAGAATGATCACTGCTGAGAGTAAACCTTTTGCAAGAGTCTTGCCTTTGATAAACTGTTCAAACAGAGTCACAAAATCACTTGGTACACGTGAAATAATATTGATCAACAGTACAATGGAAATACCATTTCCAACACCTTTTTCCGTAATACGCTCACCGATCCACATTAAGAATGCAGAACCGGCAGTTAATGTACATACAACAATTGCAGCATTTACAAAATTATATTCAACAAGCAGTCCCTGACGACCGAATCCGACAGCCATAGCTGTAGACTGGATCAATGCAAGTGCTACGGTTACATAACGTGTAATTGCTGCGAGCTTCTTTCTACCATCCGGACCATCTTTCTGCATTTCTTCCAGTTTTGGAATTGCAATTGTCAACAGCTGTATGATGATAGAAGATGTGATGTACGGTGTTATGCTCAATGCAAACACCGACATCTGTGTAAAGGAGCCTCCGGTAAATGCATCAAAGAAATTGAATGCATCTCCGCTCTGACTCGCGAAAAAATTCTGAATATAAGTTGGATCCACACCCGGTGTAGGCAGTTCGGAACCAAGTCTAACAACGATAAGCATCATGAATGTATAGAAGAGTCTCTTGCGTACATCTTCTATTTTAAATGCTCTTCGCACTGTATCTAGCATTAGATCACCTCTGCTTTTCCACCAAGGGACTCAATCTTCTCAGCTGCTTTTGCACTGAATGCATTAGCCTGAACTGTGAGTTTCTTAGTAAACTCTCCATTTCCAAGAATTTTTACACCATCTTTTGGATTTTTAACGATTCCGTTTTCGATTAATGTCTCAACGGATACTGTAGCGCCATCTTCAAAAATTTCTAATGCGCTCAGGTTGATGCCAACGATCTCTTTAGAGTTTCTGCATTTGAAACCTCTCTTTGGCAATCTTCTGTATAAAGGCATCTGACCACCTTCAAAGCCTGGTCTTGTAGCTCCTGAACGAGCTTTCTGACCTTTGTGACCCTTACCAGCTGTCTTACCATTTCCAGAACCGTGTCCACGGCCTCTTCTGAAATTATCACTATGTTTAGAACCGTCTGCCGGTCTCAAGTTTGATAAGTCCATGATATTACCTCCTTATCGATTTATACTTTACGCTTCTTCTTCAACTTTCACTAAGTGTCTTACCTGCTGTACCATACCTCTTGTTGCTGCATTATCTGGTAATACAACTGTTTTGTTCAGCTTTTTCAGTCCCAAAGCTTCTACAGTTTTTCTATGCTTTGGTATAGCACCGATAGTAGACTTAACCAGTGTAACTTTTAAATTTGCCATTTAACCTTACCTCCTATTATGTGACAGAGCACAAGCCCTATCTCTTAGCCTACGATCTCTTCTACTGATTTACCACGAAGTCTAGCAACAGTCTCTGGAGTTTTAACTCCTCTAAGACCTTCGATAGTAGCAAGTACTACGTTCTGTTTATTGTTAGAACCTAATGATTTTGTACGGATATTTTTGATTCCTGCTAACTCGATAACCGCACGCGCTGGACCACCAGCGATTACTCCAGTACCTTCTGGAGCTTTCTTTAACAATACAGAAGCGCTTCCAAATTTTCCGATAACATCATGCTGTACACTGTCGTTCTCATCAAGTGAAACCTCAATCAGTTTCTTTGTTGCATCTTCTTTACCTTTACGGATAGCTTCCGGGATTTCAGTAGCTTTTCCTAAACCTGCACCAACATGGCCTTTTCCGTCGCCTACAACTACTAAAGCTGTGAATCTCATGTTACGACCACCTTTTACGACCTTGGTAACACGTTTAATTGATACCACTTTTTCTTCTAACTCTAACTGACTAGCATCAATACGTTCCTGTCTCATATGTGTTCTCCCTTCCTAGAAATTCAGTCCAGCTTCTCTAGCTGCGTCTGCTAATGCTTTAATTTTTCCCTGGTAGATAAAGCCGCCTCTATCAAAGACAACTTCTGTAATACCTTTTGCCATTGCTTTTTCAGCAATTACTTTTCCAAGATATGCTGCTGCATCAACGTTGTTAGTTTTCTCAAGTTCAGCTTTCACGTCTTTCTGAAGAGTGGAAGCGGATACCAGAGTATTTCCAACTGTATCGTCAATAATCTGTGCATACATGTGATTATTACTTCTAAACACTGCCAAACGTGGTCTCTCAGCTGTTCCGCTGAAACGGTTACGCAATTTCATGTGTTTTTTTCTACGAACTTCAACTCTTGATTTCTTACTAACCATTATTCACACCCTCCTTAATTATTTCTTACCAGTCTTACCAACTTTACGTCTGATAACTTCATCAGCATATTTAATACCTTTACCTTTGTAAGGTTCTGGTCTTCTCTTATCTCTGATTTCAGCTGCGTACTGGCCAACTTTTTCTTTGCTGATACCTTTTACAGTAATCTTATTCTGACCTTCCAGAACTGTTTCAATACCTTCTGGATCTGTCATTTCTACTGGATGTGAATATCCAAGATTCAATGTAAGTTTATTTCCAGACTTAGAAGCTCTGTATCCAACACCGTTTACTTCCAGAACTTTTTCGTATCCGTTAGTTACACCGATTACCATGTTGTTGATCAGTGTTCTTGTAAGACCGTGAAGGGATTTCATTCTCTTCAGATCGTTTGGTCTTGTAACGATTACTTCTTCGCCTTCCTGTTTGATTTCCATTTCTACTGGAAGCTCTTTTGTAAGAGTTCCTTTAGGACCTGTTACAGTCACTACATTATTCTCAGCAATTTCAACTTTTACTCCAGCTGGAATTGTGATTGGCAGTCTTCCTATACGTGACATACCTTTATCCTCCTATAACTTAAATTTTCGGAGCAGATCCTTTGTCCGCTCTGTTTTCAGTTGCACCACGCACTTGGCGAGGTTTCCCTTGCCCGATGCGTTTTTTTACAAAGAAGTTCTTTTCGCTAAGCTCGATAAGGCCTCGCTAAGCTCAAAGAACGCCTTCGCACTAAGTTCAGATTTCGTCTGCGACTCGTCTTCACTAAGTGCTTTCAGGCTACCAAACGAAGCAGAGTACTTCTCCACCAACGCCTAATTTTCTAGCTTCTTTATCTGTGATAACACCTTTGTTTGTAGAAACGATAGCTGTTCCAAGTCCGCCAAGTACTTTTGGCATCTCTTCGCTGTTAGCATACACACGAAGTCCTGGTTTAGAAATTCTCTTCAGACCAGAAATAACTTTTTCATTCTTGTCTGCGCCATATTTCAATGTGATATGCATTGTCTTGAAGTTTCCATCTTCTACGATATCATATTTTGCAATGTATCCTTCATCCAAAAGAATATCAGCAATCGCGATTTTCATCTTTGATGCAGGTACATCAACTGTATCATGTTTAGCAGTATTTGCATTACGGATTCTTGTAAGCATATCTGCGATTGGATCACTCATAGTCATGGTGTAAAATCCTCCTTCTTACCAACTTGCTTTCTTAACTCCCGGAATCTCACCTTTATATGCCAGTTCACGGAAGCAGATACGGCAGATACCATATTTTCTTAAATATGCATGTGGACGACCACAAATTCTGCAACGGCTATATTCTCTTGTCGAGAATTTTGGTTTGCGCTGCTGTTTAATTTTCATAGATGTCTTAGCCATGAAATTCTCCTCCTTATTTAGTAAATGGCATATTGAACTGAGTCAATAATTCACGTGCTTCTTCGTCAGTTTTAGCAGTTGTAACGAAAATTACATCCATACCTCTGACTTTATCAATTTTATCATACTCGATCTCTGGGAAAATTAACTGCTCTTTAATTCCAAGTGCATAGTTTCCTCTTCCATCAAATGCGTTAGGATTTACACCTCTAAAGTCACGTACACGAGGAAGTGCAAGGTTGATCAGACGATCAACGAACTCATACATCTTTTCTCCTCTTAATGTAACTTTACATCCGATTGGCATACCTTCTCTGATTTTGAAGTTAGCTACAGAATTTTTTGCTCTTGTCAGAACTGCTTTCTGTCCAGTGATTTTTTCCATATCAGCTACAGCAGATTCTAAAACTTTTGCATTGTCTTTTGCCTCGCCTACACCCATGTTAATAACAACTTTGTCAAGCTTAGGCACTTCCATAATATTTTTATATCCGAATTTTTTGATCATTGCATCAACGATCTCATTCTGATACTGATCTTTCAGTCTACTCAACGTTTAAGTCCTCCTTCCTTGAATTAGTCAATTACTTCGCCTGTTGATTTAGCAACACGAACTTTTTTGTCGCCATCCATTTTGAAACCAACTCTTGTAGCTTTTCCTTTGTGAACATACATCACGTTAGAAATATCGATTGGTCCCTCCTGGTGGATGATTCCGCCATTCTGATTAGCAACGCTTGGTTTTGTGTGCTTTGTCAGCATGTTGACACCTTCAACCAGAACTTTTCCGTCTTTCTGATTAACGGCAATAACTTTGCCTTCTTTGTCTTTATCTTTACCAGCGATAACTTTAACTGTATCACCTTTTTTAATTTTCATAGTTGACATTCTCGGCACCTCCCTACAGTACTTCCGGAGCCAGAGAAACGATCTTCATGAAATGTTTCTCTCTAAGCTCTCTGGCTACTGGTCCAAAAATACGTGTTCCACGTGGGTTCATATCGTCTTTTATAATTACAGCAGCATTTTCATCGAATCTGATATAAGATCCGTCTTTACGACGAGCACCTTTTACAGTACGAACAACTACAGCTTTCACAACGTCACCTTTTTTAACAACGCCGCCTGGTGTTGCATCTTTAACAGTCGCAACGATAACATCTCCGATATTGGCATATCTTCTTGTAGAACCGCCAAGTACACGGATACACAGTAATTCTTTAGCACCTGTGTTGTCTGCTACTTTAAGTCTACTTTCCTGTTGTATCATGCAGGTAAACCTCCTTCAATATACATTCGTTGAACTTCTAGTTCAATTATACTCTTGTAATATGCGAAACCAATATTATTTTGCTTTCTCCATAATCTCAACAAGTCTCCATCTTTTGTTTTTAGACAGTGGTCTTGTTTCCATAACTTTTACTGTATCTCCAATGTTGCATTCGTTGTTCTCATCGTGAGCCTGCAGTTTATAAGTTCTCTTAACGATTTTCTTATAAAGTGGGTGTTTCACGTGGTCCTCAACTGCTACAACGATAGTTTTATCCATTTTGTCGCTGACAACTTTGCCAACACGAACTTTTCTCAAATTTCTCTCTTCCACAGTTGCTACTCCTTTCCTATCGGCCTGCCTCTGTAATCAGAGTCTGAATACGTGCGATATTCTTTCTTACTTCTTTGATTCTGCTTGTATTGTCAAGCTGATTTGTTGCGTTCTGGAATCTTAAGTTAAAAAGCTCTTTCTTAGCAGCTACTAATTCTTCATTCAATTCCTCTACGGATTTTCCTCTTAATTCGTTTACAAATGTATTAATTTTCACTGTTGTCACCGCCTTCTAATTCTGCGCGAGAAACGATTTTGCATTTGCAAGGTAATTTGTGCATTGCAAGACGAAGTGCCTCTCTTGCGATTTCTTCTGAAACACCTGCGATCTCGAACATTACACGACCTGGTTTAACTACTGCTACCCAGTACTCTAATGCACCTTTACCACTACCCATACGAGTTTCTGCTGGTTTTGCTGTTACCGGTTTATCTGGGAATATTTTGATCCAAACTTTACCACCACGTTTGATGTAACGAGTCATAGCGACACGGGCTGCTTCGATCTGGTTAGAACGAATCCAGCATGGTTCTGTTGCGACAATACCATATTCACCATATGAAATCGTGTTACCTCTGAGGGCTTTACCCTTCATAGTTCCACGGAACTGTTTACGACGTTTTACTCTTTTTGGCATTAACATTATTTATCGCTCCCTTCCTTTTCAGCCTTAGTTGGAAGAACTTCGCCTTTGTAAATCCAAACCTTTACACCGACTTTTCCGTAAGTTGTATCAGCTTCTGCGAATCCATAATCAATGTCAGCTCTTAATGTCTGAAGTGGAATAGTTCCTTCGCTGTAGAACTCTGTACGAGCCATATCAGCTCCACCAAGACGTCCTGATACAGATGTCTTAACACCAAGTGCTCCTGATTTCATTGTTCTTGACATGCAAGATTTCATAGCACGTCTGAATGAAATACGGTTCTCAAGCTGCTGTGCAATATTTTCAGCTACAAGCTGTGCGTCTTTATCTGGTCTCTTAACTTCTTTGATATCAACGATAAGCTTTTTGTCTGTGAACTGTGCAAGCTCTGCTTTCACTTTCTCAATTTCTGCTCCACCTTTACCGATTACTACACCAGGTTTTGCTGTATATACGATGATCTTAACACGATCAGATGCTCTTTCAATTTCAATTTTTGAAATTCCAGCGCTGTATAATCTCTTCTTTAAGAATGTTCTGATTTCATGGTCTTCTACCAGATTATCAGCGAAATCCTTTTCAGCATACCACTTGGAATCCCAGTCTTTAATAACTCCGACTCTTAAGCCATGAGGATTAACTTTCTGTCCCATTGTGTTCCTCCTTATCTTTCATTCAGCACGATAGTGATGTGGCTCATTCTCTTTTCGATTCTGTAAGCTCTACCCTGTGCTCTTGGTCTGATTCTCTTCATTGTTGGTCCTTTATTTGCGTAACACTCTTCAATATAAAGGTTCTCAACACTCATACCGTTGTTGTTCTCAGCATTAGCAATTGCTGATTTTAATAATTTTTCTATAACACTTGAAGCATATCTTGGATTGTAAGCCAAAATACCAAGTGCTGTCTGTACATCCTTACCTCTGATGGCATCTAATACGAAACATGCTTTCTGAACAGATACTCTAGCGTAAGAAATCTTAGCTGATGGTCTTGTATCTTTCTGTGCATTTCTTTCTCTCTTGATTTGGGATCTATGTCCTTTAGCCATGGATGAACCCTCCTTTCGAAATATGTTGATCTATTATCTAACTCTTGACTTCTTCTCGTCTTTTCCATGTCCTCTGTATGTTCTTGTTGCAACGAACTCTCCGAGTTTGTGTCCAACCATATCTTCTGTAACATATACAGGCACATGTTTTCTTCCATCATGTACGGCAAATGTATGCCCTACGAATGATGGGAAGATTGTAGAACGACGTGACCATGTCTTAATAACTGATTTATCACCTGCAGCATTCATAGCGTCTACTTTTTTAAGTAAGCTTTCGTCTGCAAATGGTCCTTTTTTAAGTGAGCGAGCCATAGGTTCTAACCTCCTTGTAAACTAATTATTTGATACCTTTACCGTCTCTTCTTCTTACGATTAACTTGTTAGAAGATTTGTTTTTCTTACGTGTCTTAAGACCAAGTGCCGGTTTACCCCATGGAGTACATGGACCTGGACGACCGATGCTTGTCTTACCTTCACCACCACCGTGTGGATGGTCATTCGGGTTCATAACAGAACCACGAACTGTAGGTCTGATACCCATGTGACGTTTACGTCCTGCTTTACCGATGTTGATCAGGTTGTGCTCTCCATTTCCAACAACACCAACAGATGCTCTACAAATGATTGGCACCATTCTCATCTCTCCTGACGGAAGTCTGAGTGTAGCATATTTTCCTTCTTTAGCCATCAACTGAGCGCTGTTTCCTGCTGAACGAACAAGCTGTCCGCCTTTTCCTGGATAAAGCTCGATGTTGTGGATCTGTGTACCAACTGGGATGTTAGCAAGTGGTAAGCAGTTTCCTACTCTAACCTCTGCGTTCTCACCATTCATAACTGTCATTCCATCTTTTAATCCTTCTGGAGCAAGGATGTAAGCTTTCTCACCATCTGCGTAGCAGATCAATGCGATATTAGCTGTTCTGTTTGGATCGTATTCGATACCAACAACTTTTGCTGGAATTCCGTCTTTATTTCTCTTAAAGTCGATAATTCTATATTTCTTTTTAGCTCCGCCTCCGCGGTGTCTTACTGTAATTTTACCCTGACTGTTACGACCAGCTGTTCTCTTCTTAGAATCTAATAAAGATTTTTCAGGAGTTGTTTTTGTGATTTCAGAGAAATCAGAGCCAGTCATCTGTCTTCTGGAAGGTGTATATGGGTTATATGTTTTGATTCCCATTACTTTTTCTCCTTTCGCAATACCTAATTATTCGTTTCACGGATTTGCACCGTCTATGCTGTTCACACTTGACGAGGTCTTCTCGAGTTTAGTGTGAACGTACACCTTGGCACTTGACGAGGTTTTCTCGAGCCTAGTGACAATGGTGATTCATCAGCGCGATTTACAGACCTTCAAAAATCTCGATATCTGCGCTTTCTTCTGTAAGCTGTACGATAGCTTTCTTTGTCTTAGCAGTTTTTCCGATTGTCATTCCACGTCTCTTGTTTTTTCCATCAAGATTCATCGTGTTAACGCTTTTAACTTTTGTTCCAGCGAACATTTTCTCAACTGCTTCTTTGATCTGAGATTTTGTAGCCTCTGTGTGTACAAGGAATGTGTATTTCTTGTCAGCCATAAGCTCCATGCTCTTCTCTGTGATCACTGGTTTAAGGATTACATCATAATACTGAATGTTTGCCATTATGCGTACACCTCCTCAATAGTTGCAACAGCAGCTTTTGTAGCGATTACTGTGTTGTATTTTAAGATGTCGTATACATTGATTGTATTTGTTTTTGCTGTTTTTACTCCAGCAATGTTTCTAGCTGAAATCTCAACGTTTGTATTTCCATCTTCAAGAACTACCAATGCTTTGTTTACATTCAGGTTGTTCAGAACTTCCTGGAATTTCTTTGTTTTGATTTCATCAAAGTTTAACTCATCAACAACGATGAATTTGTTTTCTTCTACTCTTGAAGTAAGTGCTGACTGAAGTGCAGCTCTCTTCTCTTTCTTATTCATCTTGAATGAATAATCTCTCGGAACTGGTGCGAATACAACTCCGCCGCCTGTCCACTGTGGAGCTCTTGTAGAACCCTGTCTTGCATGACCTGTTCCTTTTTGTCTCCATGGTTTTCTTCCGCCTCCAGAAACTTCTGAGCGAGTTTTCGCTTTCTGTGTTCCCTGACGATTATTTGCAAGCTGGCTTACAACTGCCATGTGTACAAGATGTTCGTTAACCTCAACACCAAATACAGCATCGTTCAAATCGATTGTACCAACTTCTTTACCTTCGATATTATAAACAGATACGTTTGCCATCTGTGTGTTCCTCCTTTCCTGTTGTCAGACTAGTTTGCCTTTACTGTTTCTTTGATTGTTACCAGACTCTTCTTCGGTCCCGGTACAGAGCCTTTAACTAACAACAGGTTGTTATCAGCGTCAACTCTTACGATCTCAAGATTCTGAACAGTAATCTGTTTGTTACCCATCTGACCTGGCATCTTCTTTCCTTTGAATACTTTACTAGGATCGGATGCAGAACCATTAGAACCTGCGTGACGGTGGAATTTAGAACCATGAGTCATAGGTCCTCTGCTCTGTCCGTGACGCTTGATTGCTCCCTGGAAACCTTTACCTTTTGAAATTGCAGTAGCATCAATTTTGTCTCCTGCTTCAAAGATATCAGCTTTAATTTCCTGAGCTAATGTATATTCTTCAGCATTTTCAAATCTGAATTCTTTTACATATCTCTTACCAGAAACGCCGGCTTTATCGAAATGTCCTTTCTCAGCTCTTGTGATACCGTTTCTGTGTGCGATTTCTTTTTTGCCGTTTCCATCTTTTGTGACAATCTTTTCTTTCTTGTCTACAAAACCAACCTGGACTGCGCTGTAACCGTCGTTCTCAACTGTTTTAACCTGTGTTACTACACAAGGACCAGCCTGAAGTACAGTTACCGGAATCAATGTTCCATCTTCGTTGAAGATTTGAGTCATTCCGACTTTAGTAGCTAAAATAGCTTTCTTCATTATAATTACCTCCTGTGATTTACAGCGGAACACCACTTGGGTGCTCATCCTAAATTATAGGAATTACTGTTTCTTAATTCTTTGTGCTGTCAGCTTATTTGTTTTTCATCTTGATGTCGATGAATACACCAGCTGGCATTTCCAATCTTGACAGTGCATCAACTGTTTTCTGTGTTGGTGCAGCAATGTCGATGAGTCTCTTATGAGTTCTCTGCTCGAACTGCTCTCTAGAGTCTTTATATTTGTGTACGGCTCTCAGAATTGTAACTACTTCCTTCTTAGTTGGAAGCGGTACCGGTCCGCTCACCTGTGCTCCGTTTTTCTTAACAGTTTCGATGATTTTTTTAGCAGATGCATCAACTAACTGATGATCATACGCTTTCAATGTGATTCTCATTACTTGACTTGCCATAAAAAAAGTCGCCTCCTTTTCGTACTTTTAAACCCAGTACGACAAGCGGTGACTGTACACTCTCCCGTGTGTGTCATGCAGACTTACACGTTGTTTCATACTTTTACCTTTAGTGGTAAGTTGTAATCAGTTATGATTCGTACAGTGACTTGTCGCCAGTTTCCTAACTTGACATTCGCTCCACGGAAAACCTGCCATCATGTATTTACATGTTAGCAGCAACCTCTCGCTTCACAGCTATCATGCCACAGCTCTCTTAGTATAACCAATCAGCGTCCATATTGCAAGTACTTTTTTATATTTTTTTATATTTTATGATTTTTGTTATTTATTTCAATTTCCAACCAATTCTTCTGTGCCATTTGCACAACACCCATCTATCATATACACTCAACATATTTTTATCTCAGTCGAGAAGACTCCCACCTCTTTCAGGTGGTGAGTAACAGCAAATTTGTCTCAGTGGGAGTCCAATCTCCGACTGAGATAAACGCTCCGCGAGGATGCGCAGTGATTCTGTAAAGAATGTGTCAGCTTACGCTGACCAGAATCACGCGCCAAGTCTCGCGGCTGCTCGACTTGAATATATAATAGGAAGAAACTCTTTTTTCAAGCACATTAAATAATTCTTTTTTCACCTCTTGACATTACCGCGCTAAAGTAGTATATTAAAAAAGACTTATAGATAAATGAAACCAAGGGCGGTTTTCCAAGAGGGGGAGACTGTCTTTTTTGTATTTGAGGCTCATCATTTATCGCAGAATTATTAAAAATACATTTTTCGTTGTTTATAAGTCAAGTCCTATCAACATAGGACCCCCAACCATTTTTGTTGCTCTTGCAGTTACATTGACGCCGTTCATTTCCCCCAAAGATGATCCTGCGCCGATGAACTCCAATTAATATATACGCCCTGTTTATCAGGGTTTTCCCCAGATTTGTATACATTATTGACTGCGGAGCAGCGAGAAGTTAACCTCTCAATGACATACCAAAAAAGACAAAGGACACAGCGAAAACTGTGTCCTTTGTTTTTGCATTAAACCATAACCTGATGCAATGCTTCTTCTTCAATTCCAACTTTTTTCATTTCTTCTCTTATTGCGTCTTCTTCCCCCGGCAACGCACACCAGGAAAGTCCGCACCCTGCGGATATAGACCGTGGAACCGGTATCAGTCTTCCCGGTATCTGATCTGCTTTACAGGCTTTTTCCATCGCCATAGCATCTGCCGTTGTATGAAATGTTACAACAAGCTTTAATTCTTTCTTTCTCATAATCCAAATTCTTCTCTTTATCCGATCCGCTCAGTTGAATTTACTCAATTGTCACTTCAAATCCATCATCAGTCTGTACTGATGTTGCTTTCTTTCCATGATTCTGAGCATATTTTTCTACATTTGTCTTTTGATGTGGCTCTGTCACCAGCACCTTTACTGCTCCATCCATATTTTTCATAGCTTCGGCAGTTAACATTAATGGTTCCGGACAAGATAAACCTCTCGCATCTACTGTTTTCATATGAATCCCTCTTTTCTATTTTAAGCTGTTTTACGACGATTTGTAAATGCAATTACAAAACAAGCAACAATACATATAATAACTGCGATTTTACCATTTGCTGTCACTGCACCTGCAACCACTTCTTTTGTTTCTGGATTCAAAGCTGTTCCGCTTGATGCGAGTCCAAGATTATGGCACAATGCTGCTCCAACAAACATTCCTACAACTGTAACGGCTGAATCAGATGATCCCTGTCCTGCAAGAACAAGCTGACGCAGCGGGCATCCTCCTGCAAGAACTGCTGCGAAACCAACCGCATACATACCAAGGATATTCCACAAATGTTCTGAATGTGCAATTACACCGGGTGTATTAAAGCTAAGTGCAAAGTTTCCTGTTACCAGATTGTAAATAAGCATAACTACAAAGAATCCACCGATCACTGATACTAACTCAAAATTTCTCATTAAAATAATATCACGGACACTTCCTGCGAAGCACATTCTTGATTTCTGTGCAAATGCTCCGAACAAAAGCCCTCCAATCAGAGAAATTACAACGGGTGCATGCATACTTCCAGGACCTGCTTCACTGGATTTTAATAATGTTGTAAATAAAGCTAATAATAAAATTCCTACTGCAATCACAGAAATGATCATTCCTGAAGATTTCTTTGCCGGATAAGCTCTTCCAAGCGAATATCCCTGTTTTAAAACAATTACACCTGTTCCTACTCCAAGAACAAATCCAATCAGTGCAACCCATGCATTCAAGTCACCTGCTGACATACGAATTACCATACGCAGTGGGCATCCTAAAAATACAAGTGCTCCGATTGTAAGAATCATACCTAATATAAAACGTGTCATTGTAGCCGAACCGGCTGTCGCACAATATTCCTTTGTAGCCAGTGAAATTATCAATGATCCAAGTATAATTCCAACTATCTCCGGTCTCGCATACTGTACAACTGCTGCCTGATGCATTCCAAGCGCACCTGCTGTATCACGGATGAAACATGCAACACAGATTGCCATGTTTGCCGGATTTCCAAAATATGCCAGACATGCTGCAACTAATCCACAAAGCACTCCAGCTAATGCCATTTTCTTCTTTGAACCTGCAAAATTCATACTGAACCTCCCATTTCTCACTCCTCGGACAATTCACGTACTGCCCGAATCGCAATTTCTACTTCTTCCTTTGTGTTGAAATGAGAAAAACTAAAGCGAACCGCCCCCTGCTCTGCATTTTGTAGGGATTCATGCATCAGTGGAGCGCAGTGTCCTCCCGCTCTTGTAGAAATACCATACGACATCAAAAGTTCATCACTAACCTCTGCCGAATCATAATCATACAAATTAAATGAGACAATCGGACATCTCTCTCTTTTAGAAAAATCTCCATATATGGTCACTCCCGGGATTTCCTTGATACCATCATAAAACTGCCAGGCTCTCTGCAATGCAATCTCTCTAATTGCGTCAATCCCTTTTTCTTCCACATACTTTAACGCTGCATTGAGTCCTGCGATCCCATGGCCATTTAAAGTTCCTGCCTCCAGTGCTGTCGGCATCTGTTCCGGATGATTGTGATTGTAAGTATCAACCCCGCTCCCACCTCGTTTCAGCGGTCTGATCCTTATGCCATCCCTCACATAGATTCCGCCAGTTCCTTGCGGACCATACAAACTCTTATGCCCGGTAAAACAAAGCACATCAATCCCCATCTTCTGTGCATCTATCGGAAATACACCTGCTGTTTGAGATGCATCTACAATAAATAACAGCTTATGCGCTTTCGCAATCTTCCCGATTCGTTCAATATCATTGAGATTTCCCGTAAGATTCGAACCATGCGTGCAAATAATTGCTTTTGTCTCTTGTCTCACCGCCGCTTCCAGCATATCATATGAAATATTACCAGCCTCGTCAGCCGGCAAAATCGTTAATGTCGCTCCCGCCTGCTGTCGTTCATATAATGGTCTGAGAACCGAATTATGTTCCATCACCGTTGTGATCACATGATCTCCGGGATTGATCAGCCCTTGGATCGCAATGTTCAGACTTTCCGTTGCATTGCTTGTAAAGGCAATCTGCTTTGGATTCTCTGCATGAAACATTCTTCCAAGGCGTTCCCTCGTATCATAAATAACTCTCGCTGCATCCAACGACGCCTCCGTACTTCCTCTTCCTGCATTACCAAGATGATTTATTGCCTGTACGATCGCTTCTGCCACTTCCGGTGGCTTAGGCAGTGTGGTTGCTGCATTGTCCATATAAATCGTATGTTTTTCCATTGTTTATCCTCTTGTTTTTCTCTAAAAATATTATACTACCTAAAATTTTTTCAGTCTAATTGAAACCTATAATAAATGAAAGAACTTATAGATTTTTTCTATAAGTTCTTTCGCGTTTTTCGATACTATTTTTTTAGATATATCCACTTTTCGTCTGCTTCCCTCACCGTACCGATTCGCGAAGCTCTCGTTTCCAGACCATGTGCTTCAAATGCATTCATAATATCATCTGCATACTCCGGTGCCACACTAATCAGCAGACCTCCTGAAGTCTGCGGGTCATAGAGAAGATCAATATCCGTCTCTGTTGCATCACCTGTATCTACCATATAACCGGAATATTCCCTATTCTTATAAGAACCTGCCGGCACGAGTCCCATCTGCGCAAGCTCCACGGCTCCGTCAATATATGCTACATCATCCACATAAATGTCAAAGCTCACCTCACTTGCCGATGCCATCTCCGCACAATGTCCCAGCAAACCAAAACCGGTTACATCCGTACAGGCTGATATTGGATACTTTTCAATCACTTCTTTTGCCTTTTTATTTAAAGAAGACATTACTTTAATTGCTTCCTGCATCGAATTTTCCGAAGCCATCTCTGCTTTCACTGCTGTGTTTACTACTCCGCTTCCGATTGGCTTGGTCAAAATCAATGCATCCCCCGGTCTGCAACCATAATTTTTAAATATTTTTTTCGGATGCACAAACCCGGAAACACACAATCCATACTTCGGTTCATTATCCTGAACAGAATGTCCTCCTACAAGAACAGCTCCCGCTTCTTTTACCTTGTCTGCACCACCTCTTAATATATCTGCAAGGATAGACGGATCAAGGCAATTTGGAAATCCAACGACATTCAAAGCAATCTTTGGCTCTCCGCCCATTGCGTAGACATCACTAAGTGAGTTTGCTGCTGCGATCTGGCCAAACGTATACGGATCATCTACTACCGGTGTAAAAAAATCCACCGTCTGTATCATTGCGATTTCATCTGTAATTTTATAAATTGCGGCATCATCCGATGTCTCAATTCCTACCAGGAGATTCTCATCCTGGAATTTTGGCAGCTTACCCAGAACCTGGGCAAGGGTCTCAGGACCGATTTTAGCCGCTCATCCGGCGGTATTCGTCATCTGAGTGAGTCTGATCTCATCTCTCGTTTTCATTCCATTTCCTCCCCTCTGCTTATGGACGAAGAATTTTGTCTGCATTATTCATAGTTTCTACAATACTATACATATTTGTCACAGTTCCAACCTGGAGTTTTTCTTTCAGTCCATAGTAGTCAAGGCAAGTTCCACATGTCATAATCTCAACGCCCTGTGCTTCCAAGGTTTTCAAATCTTCCAACGATTCAGAACCCTCTGTTGTGATTTTTGCACCACCATTATAAAATAAAATTGTCTTTGGAAGTTCTTCTAGCTGTGTCAGTGCAAAAATAAATCCTTTAATTAAAACTTTGCCAAGATCTTCTTTCCCTTCACCCATATGATCTGCTGCAATCACAACAACTGTATTTCTTCTGCTGTCAGGTATGCATGTAACCGGTGCAGCTTCTGTATCCTTCGCAACTGCGCCGCTAAGCTGAATCGTAACCTTAAATTCTTTTTCAGCTAATTTTTCCGATGTTACTGTTCCCCCTGAACTCTGTGCCATCTTTGTCACATTCTGAACCGCAATCTCATTATCAACCAATACTTCAATTGTCTCTGCACCGGTTACTTTCTGTATTGCTTTTTTTGTTTTTATAACTGGAATCGGGCATGCATCGCCCATTGCATTTACTGTAATCATATCATTTTCTCCCTTCTTTTGGCGGATACGTGTGGGAATCGAACCCACCCAAGACGTTCCACACGCCTCACACTGGTTTTGAAGACCAGGGGACACACCAGCTGCCCAGCCGCACCCAGATTAAAGCAATTCGTTCAACTTGAATATATCGAATGCACTATCTCTTAGTATATACTGTTTTCTGTGAAAATTCTAGTTACTGTTCACAGTAAGTGTGACCATCAACACATTCTATTGAATGTTTCCGCTATTTTCATCATCTTTTTCACAGCCTTTGTGCGAGGATATTCTTTATTATATACGACATACAATTTTCGAACCCTCTTTTTTTCTCCCAGCGGATATGCCAGAACATTCTCCCATTTCAAATCCTCCGCTGCTGCAAGCTTTGAAATGATTGTTACACCAATTCCTTTTTTTACAGATTGTTTTATCACCTCCGTATTTTCCATATTTGCAACTACGTTTAGTTTTCGAATATCAATCCCTTCCCGCTTTAATTGCTTTTCTGCCTCTTTTCTTGTTCCGGAACCTTGCTCCCTCATTATAATTGGAACTCGTTCCAGCCACTCTATCCCGGTTTCTGTCTCCTTTATCTGACGATATTTCTCGTTGTTTGGCATGACAATAATCAATTCATCATCAAAAAACGGAACATATTCACAAGATTTCTTATCTAATATCGTTCCCGTAAATCCAATATCTACCGTACGCTCCGAAACAGCCCTTATCACCCCGGCACTATCCGACTCAACCAATTCAAACTGTTCCTTCGGATACATACTACTGTAACGACTTAATATGTCCGGCAAGAGATACTGTGCCGGAATCGTGGAAGCAGCAATCTTAATACATGAATTAGAAGCTACATCACTGTCAAAAGCCTCATATATCAATTGTTCCAGATTCAACATCTGTCTTGCATATTGATATAGCTTTTCCCCCTCATCTGTAAGACCTACTTCTCTTGTATTTCGCAAAAACAATTTGATATTCAATTCTTTCTCCAGTGCGGAAACATGCGCACTGACCGTTGGCTGCGTCAGATACAGTTCTCGCGCTGCTTTTGAAAAGCTGCGCTTTTCTGCCACATTCACAAACGCCTCTAACTGTTTTAAATTCATTTCTGCTTCTTATCCTTTTCCTTTATCTTTTTCTGTCATTGCTTCAAATCCTGCAACTGTTCAGCATATCTTGTATACTGCCTACAATATAAGGAATCTGTTCTTCCTCTATCGTCCGCATATCCATAGCCCAGATACCGTTTATCATTCTCCCGATAATCGGTGTCGGCAAAGCTCGCATTCTCTTTTCCATCTCTGATGCCGAACATATTTCCGAACGTATTGCAACTGCTGTACTGGAAATCTTTTCAAGCGGAAGCGCCCCTCCGCCAATCTGCGACTCACAATCTTCTAACACGATCTGAGCAGGAAGCTTGTGCTGTTCTAACTGAGATTTCAACTTTTGTGCGCGCTGTTTCACAGTATCTGGCATCTCAGATATCATCTTTAAGACAGGTATCCTCTGCATCGCTCTCTCTTCCGATAAATATTCCTCGAGTGTCATCTCCAATGCAGCTGTAGTAAATTTATCCACGCGCAATGCACGTGTCAGTGGAGCCTTCTTCATCTTATCGATATAACATTTTCTGCCGACTATGATTCCTGCCTGCGGACCGCCCAACAACTTATCACCACTAAAGCAAACAACATCTGCACCGCCGCAGATTGCCTCCTGTACCATCGGCTCATGAGAAATACCATACTTACTTAAATCAACCAATGCTCCACTTCCCAAATCTTCGATTATCGGAATCTCATGCTCTTTCGCAATTGCTTTCAACTCTGGTACCGCAACAGATTCCGTAAAGCCGACAATCTGATAATTGCTTGTATGGACCTTGAGAATAGCCTTTGTCTCTTCCGTGATTGCTTTCTCATAATCTGACAGATGTGTTTTATTTGTCGTACCGACCTCAACCAAAACCGCACCGCTTTGCTCCATCACATCCGGTATGCGGAACTTTCCGCCAATCTCCACCAGTTCTCCTCGCGACACGATCACCTCGCCTGATTTTGCAAGCGTACTCAGACACAAAAGAACTGCCGCCGCATTATTATTTACAACAAGGGCTGCCTCTGCACCTGTCAGACGGCAAAGCAAGGATTCAAAATGTGCATTCCTCTCTCCTCTCTCTCCTCGTTGCAGATCATACTCCAGATTGGAATATTCCGCTGCGATCACAGCCAGTCTTTCTGCATGTTCTCGATTAAGTGGCGCTCGCCCCAGGTTCGTGTGTAAAATAGTACCTGTTCCATTAATAACACTTCGTATATTCGGTGTATACAGCAGTTCCATGCTTTTACTGATACTATCCGGCAACTGCTCAACCGCCTTTAACACGTCTGTCTCATCCACAGATTCTCCAATCAGGATACGAACTCGTTCCAGTTCATCCTGTACAACACGCTTGACACAGGATCTGCCATATCGTTCTTCTAATTTTCGAATCCCATCCTCTTCTAACAAAACATCTACCTTCGGGATTCTGCGATACAGCTGATTCTTATCCATAATTTTCGAATATCCTCCTTGTGTCTTTTTATTTATCTTATATAGTATCAACTTTTCACATAAAAAGAAAGGACATATGGGAATATCTTACAGAAAATTTCCAAGCTTTCAATATGAACTAGTTCTTTTCTCTCGGTCATGCTATAATAAGTCCACGATAATATTTTAGATTTTATTTCAATAAATTCAGAAAGGATTATATTTATGTGGATTGCAGATAATTGGAAAGATTATGAAGTGATAGATTGTTCAAAGGGTGAAAAATTAGAGAGATGGGGCGACTATATTTTGGTTCGTCCAGACCCACAGGTCATCTGGGACACTCCGAAAAATGATTACGGATGGAAGCACCGCAACGGACATTATCATCGCAGTAAAAAAGGTGGCGGAGAGTGGGAATTCTTTGATCTTCCACAACAATGGCAGATTCATTACGGTTCTCTGACATTTAACCTGAAGCCATTCAACTTTAAACATACAGGACTTTTCCCTGAACAGGCAGCAAACTGGGACTGGTTTTCTGATATCATTAAAAAAGCAAACCGTCCTGTAAAGGTATTAAACCTTTTTGCATACACAGGAGGAGCTACACTTGCCGCTGCCGCTGCAGGAGCTCAGGTTACTCATGTTGACGCTTCAAAAGGTATGGTCGGATGGGCTAAAGAGAATGCTGTATCTTCAGGACTTGGCGATGCTCCTATCCGTTGGCTTGTAGACGACTGTGTCAAATTTGTAGAACGTGAGATCCGCCGTGGCAATACTTACGATGCCATCATTATGGACCCGCCTTCTTATGGACGTGGCCCAAAAGGCGAGATTTGGAAGATTGAAGACATGATTCATCCATTGATCAAGCTTTGTACTAAAATCTTATCAAAGGATGCCATTTTCTTCCTTGTGAATTCATATACAACCGGTCTTGCTCCTGCCGTATTAACTTACATGATCGCAACAGAACTCAAGGCATGGAACGGACACGTAGAATCTCAGGAAATCGGACTCCCGGTTAAAAACACCGGTCTGGTACTTCCTTGCGGAGCATCCGGACGCTGGCAGAGAGATTAAATACTATTTATTCAGGAGATTTACTCATGAGCAAACACTTAGTAATTGCAGAAAAACCTTCAGTAGCGCGGGACATTGCCCGCGTTCTTCACTGTAATAAAAAAACCACTAATTATATTGAAGGAAATGATTATGTTGTAACCTGGGCACTCGGCCATCTTGTCACATTGGCAGACCCGGAAGAATATGGAAAAGAATATCAAACATGGAGTATGGATACTTTGCCGATGCTCCCGGAGTACTGGAAACTGGTAGTCATCAAGCAGACCGGAAAACAGTATCATGCAATCAAGGATCTCATTTACCGAAAAGATATCAGCGATATCATTATCGCTACAGATGCCGGACGTGAAGGTGAACTTGTTGCCCGCTGGATTCTTGAGAAAGCAAACAATAAAAAACCACTAAAGAGACTCTGGATTTCTTCCGTTACAGATAAGGCCATTCTGGATGGATTTGCCCACCTTAAACCAGGAAAAAGCTACGAGCCTCTTTATCATGCAGCTGTCGCACGTGCCGAATCCGACTGGATCGTTGGCATCAATGCCACACGTGCACTGACATGTAAATATAATGCCCAGCTCTCCTGCGGCCGCGTCCAGACACCTACACTCGCCATGATTGCTGCCAGAGAACAGGAGATCCGCTCTTTCAAGCAAAAATCCTACTACGGATTAAAAGCCATTGCAGACGGAATCACATTTACATGGACGGATAAAAAGTCGCATTCTCCTCGCACTTTTGACAAGGAAAGATTACAGAAACTCCAATCTTCCGGGAAAAATGATTTCGTGATTACAGATATTCAGAAAAAGGAAAAACATTCTTTCTCACCGGCACTTTATGACCTGACTGCATTACAGCAAGAGGCGAATCAGCGCTATGGTTATTCCGCAAAGCAAACGCTGAATATCATGCAGCGGCTCTACGAGAATCACAAGGTTCTTACTTATCCAAGAACAGATTCCCGTTACCTGACCGAAGATATGGTTGGCACATTAAAAGAGCGTCTTCAGTCCTGTGCTGTCGGACCTTACAAACGCGTTGCTTTAAAGCTCGCAAGCAAACCGATCAAGGCAAACAAATCTTTTGTAAATAATAAAAAAGTAAGTGACCATCATGCGATCATTCCAACTGAACAATTTGTACAGCTGGAAAATATGAGCAACGAAGAGCGTAAAATTTATGATATGGTCGTGCGTCGTTTCCTTGCCGTTCTTTGCCCGGCTTCCGAATACGAAGACACCACCGTCACCGCTTCATACAATAATGAAACATTTCTCGCAAAAGGAACTATTTACAAGACTCCTGGCTGGCGCGAGGTTTATGAAGACAGCAATTATTCTGATGTCGACTGTGATGAAGAGGAACTTCCTATGCAGGCTGCCTCGGATTCCTTAATGAAATTAAAATCCGGCATGCAGCTTTGTGTAAAAACATTTACCATTACAGAAGGAAAAACAAAGCCACCGGCATATTTTACAGAAGGTACTTTAATCGCTGCAATGGAAAACCCGGTGAAATATCTCGCAAACCGAGATAAAACAATCGTAAAAACGCTCGGTGAGACCGGTGGACTTGGAACAGTTGCAACCAGAGCCGATATCATCGAAAAACTATTTAACAGTTTTCTCATGGAGAAGAAGGGAAATGAAATCCACATCACTTCTAAAGGAAAACAGCTTTTGGAACTTGTACCGGAAGATTTGAAGAAACCTGAGCTTACAGCATCCTGGGAATTACGCCTTCAGGCCATAGCCAAAGGAACGCAGTCTGACAAACAATTTATGGATGAAATCCAGAATTATACAAAACAGTTGATTTCCGAGATCAAATCTGCCAACGGAACCTTCCGCCACGATAATATGACTCGTACAAAATGTCCTGACTGTGGGAAATTTATGCTGGAGGTAAATGGAAAACACGGTAAGATGCTCGTGTGTCAGGATCGTGAATGTGGCCACCGCGAAACCATTTCCCGGCATACAAACGCCCGATGTCCTGTATGCCATAAGAAAATGGATTTAATTGGAAAAGGAGATGGGCAGCGATTTGTCTGTGTATGCGGTCACAAAGAAAAGCTAAGTGCCTTTGAAGAACGCAAAAAGAAAGAGGGAAAAGGTGCCAACAAACGAGATGTAAATCAGTATTTAAAAAAGCAGGCAAAAGAAGCAAAAGAGCCAATCAATAACGCATTTGCGGAAGCATTTGCAAAATTGAAGCTGTGATATTGACTACATTTTATCAATTGTTGACTTTGCCAAATTCAGTCCATATAATCAAATTTAAGAGACATTTTTACAATAACGTCGCGACTACTAAGGGGGCTATACTATGTATGACGTAAATTCAAAACATGCTGATGACTTTATCAATCACGAGGAGATTTTAGACACACTTGCCTATGCAGACGAGAACAAGCACAACGAGGCTATGATTAACTCTTTGATTGAGAAGGCAAAGCTTAGAAAAGGACTGTCACACCGAGAAGCGTCTGTTCTTCTTGCTTGTGATATTGAAGAAAAAAATCAGGAGATTTATAAACTGGCTGAACAGATCAAGAAAGATTTTTATGGAAATCGTATCGTTATGTTTGCGCCGCTTTATTTATCAAATTATTGTGTCAATGGCTGCACCTACTGTCCATATCATATGAAGAACAAGCATATTGCAAGAAAGAAGCTTACTCAGGATGAGATCCGCAAGGAAGTGATCGCTCTACAGGATATGGGACACAAACGTCTGGCTTTAGAAGCCGGAGAAGATCCGGTACATAACACAATGGATTATTATCTGGAATGTATTAAGACTATCTATAGCATTAAGCATAAGAATGGTGCTATCCGTCGTGTCAATATCAATATTGCGGCAACAACTGTTGACAATTACCGCTTGTTGAAAGAAGCCGGCATCGGAACTTATATCTTATTCCAGGAAACTTATCATAAAGAAAGCTATCTGGAATTGCATCCGACAGGACCAAAACATGATTATGACTACCACACAGAGGCTATGGATCGTGCTATGGAAGGTGGCATTGACGATGTCGGAATCGGTGTACTCTTTGGTCTGGACAAATATCGTTACGAATTTGCAGGTCTTTTGATGCATGCTGAACACCTTGAAGCAGCATTTGGGGTTGGACCTCATACGATCAGTGTTCCTCGACTCCGTCATGCAGATGATATTGATGCAGATTCTTTTGATAACGGAATTGATGACGATACATTTGCCAAGATCGTTGCCTGCATCCGAATTGCCGTACCTTACACAGGTATGATTATTTCTACAAGAGAAAGTCAGAAGACAAGAGAACGTGTTCTTCATCTCGGTGTCTCTCAGATCAGTGGCGGTTCTAGGACAAGTGTCGGCGGCTATGCTGAGCCGGAACCGGACGATGCCAAATCAGAACAGTTTGACGTCATCGATACACGTACATTGGACGAAGTTGTCAAATGGCTGATGGAACTTGGTTATATTCCAAGCTTCTGTACTGCATGTTATCGCGAAGGACGTACCGGTGACCGTTTTATGTCACTGTGCAAGAGTGGACAGATTCAGAACTGCTGCCATCCGAATGCATTGATGACATTGAAAGAATATTTAATGGATTACGCAAGTCCTGCCACCAAAGCAATCGGTGATAAACTCATCGAAAGAGAAGTGTTCAATGTACCAAACGAAAAGGCTCGTGCAGTTGTGCGTGAAAATCTCCGATTGATTGAAGAAAATAATCGCCGCGATTTCCGTTTTTAGGAGAATTATTATGAGTTTAAATGCAACACCTTCTTCCAACCGTATCCATATTGGAATTTTTGGCAGACGCAACGCTGGAAAATCCAGCATTATCAATGCAATCACAGGACAGAATCTGGCCATCGTATCAGATGTAAAAGGTACTACTACAGATCCTGTCCTCAAGGCTATGGAACTGTTACCTCTCGGTCCTGTGGTTATTATCGATACTCCCGGACTTGATGATATCGGGGAACTCGGAGAACTTCGAATCCAAAAAGCATATCAGATGCTAAACAAAACCGATATCGCTGTTCTTGTTATCGACAGCACTCTCGGTGCCACAGTTGAAGATTTAAATATTCTTACTCGTATTATAGATAAACATATACCCTATATCGTTGTATGGAATAAGTGTGATATATCCAAAACTGATGTGCCATCCTCACTGCCAGATACCGTTTCTCCGAAACAATGTATCTCTGTCAGTGCGAAAACAAATACGAATATCCACGAACTAAAAGAATTAATTGCCGCACAGCTTCCTCAAACTATAAATGAGAAACACATCGTCGGTGATTTAATAAAACCTCTGGATACTGTGGTTCTGGTTATCCCGATTGATTCCTCTGCTCCTAAGGGAAGATTAATTCTCCCACAGCAGCAAACCATTCGCGACCTGCTAGAATCCAATGCAATTTCTATCGTAGTAAAAGAAACTGAATTAGAGGACACACTCAAAAAATTGCCAGCTCCTCCACAGCTTGTCATAACAGATAGCCAGGCATTCAAAAAAGTAGCTGCAATCGTACCTAAAGATGTACCTCTCACTTCATTTTCAATTTTGTTTGCACGATATAAAGGCAATTTAAAAACAGTTGTAAACGGAGCACACACTTTAGATTCTCTGCAAGATGAAGACATCCTTCTCATATCAGAAGGATGCACACATCACAGACAATGCGAAGATATCGGTACGGTCAAACTGCCAAACTGGATTCGAAGCTATACCGGCAAAGATATTCAATTTGAATTCACAAGTGGAACAGAATTTCCAACAGATTTAAGTAAATATCGTATGATCATTCATTGTGGTGGATGTACACTAAATGAAAGAGAAATGAAATACCGGCTGCAATGTGCCGAAGATCAGAATATTCCTATTACCAATTACGGAACAGCGATTGCACATATGAATGGGATATTAGAGCGAAGTATTGAAATTTTTTGAGGTTAGGGATGCCAATGGCATCAACCCCCGTCCCAAAGCCAGAAAACTCCGTCCCCAATGGCCTCCTTTTCACTCCTGTAGTTCTTTATCTACAATTTCCCAGTATCCATTCTTTGGCGAGCCATATCTTATAAGTATACCATACTCTTTTAATTTCTTAATATTGTTCTCAATATTTCGACTGGCAACCCCGATCTTTTCAGCTAACTTAACTGCTGATAATTGATGATCTTCTAAAAGCAACTTGATAATCTTTTGCTGTGTATCATTGAGGTCCATTCTCCACTCTACCTCCGATGTTCCTCCGATGCTTCTCCGATGTTTTCTTTTTCATTTGTCATCGGAAATGAACTACGGAACAACTCTACCCGAAACATGTTATCAAATTCCTGAAATCTCGGTTTCGGAAGTCCATACTCTTCTGCCGCATTAAAGATTCTTTTTATTCCGCTTCCCCATGCCTCTACAAGTCCCATCTGGCTGAATATATTGGCAAAAGCTACAATTGTTTTCATGTACTTTTCACTCTTATCAAATAAGGATACCTTGTACTCAATATTTTTTGATTCCCCGGAAAACTGCAAAAACATAGTATCTTCACTTTTTTCTCCTTTTTTCCTACTTTTAGATTTCTTTCTTGAAAAAAACATAAAAAAATAGAGCATATAGATGGATTTTTCTACATGCTCTAACGCTTTTTACAAATACTTGAAAATTTTTACTTCCCTTCCAATTTTTTTGCCAGCACAAAATTAAACAAAAATGCTACTGTCACTATTAAAATACATATTATCGTAATCCACGCTGGTACTTTCATATCAAATTGAACTCTTAGCAACAAAGAAATTGCTAAAAATATACCTCCTATAATCTCTATAAAATCTAGGATCCTTTTTTGCATCATCTGAATTTTTTCCCTTTCTTTTACCCTATCAAACTTCCATATTCCATATTTTGATTGGATATCTGTGATATCTTCATCAGATATAAGTTCATCCAAAGTGACTCCAAGCTCCATTGCTAACTTTTTTGCTGTAATTAGATCTGGACATCTTGAACCGTTCTCCCATCGGCATATAGTTTGTCGTGATACGTACAGTTTATCGGCAAGTTGTTGTTGTGTATATTTTTTTTCTTCTCTGATTTTTTTAATGTTATCATTTAAAGCCATACTTCTTACCTCTCTTTCATTCATATCATATAATGATACCATTAAAAAAGAAAGAACCAGCATGGTTTTCCTATGTTTCCACTTTGGTAACATAGAAATTTTCTTAATTAATGATTTCAATTTGTCTTATTTCATCCTCTGTTACATCAATCCGAAACATCTCAAACTCTGTATCTTTTGAAAATGTCAGATTATGATTCAGACCAAATAGGGACGGAGTTTTCTGGCTTTTTTGCTCGCAAAAAAAGCCAGAAAACTCCGTCCCTAACTGACACTATTTACAAAACTCAAATGCTACATAATACACATAATCATTTTTTGAAAGAAAATCTGTTTGACTGTTTATAAAGTCATCTAAAGTTGGAACACTCATTTCGTCATCATCATAAACAAAAGCAATAAGCGGCTGTTGCTTATTGTATCTGATGTCTATAACATTTTTTATTTCAGTTGCTGCTCTGCCATAATATTCTCGATTCTCTACATTTTCTAAAATAGGAATTTCAGTTGACAACTTACTTCCATCTCCGGAAACAATTAATTTAATTACGTAATTATCGAAATCCGGCACCATTACAATTTCACCACTTTTTGGCGAAGCAATATCTTCAAACCCCATTTCAACTTTATCCTGATTACTTAATTTTCCTGATTCGTATTGATAAATATATACTCTGAGTTTTTTATATTCATCCGTTGTGATAAATTTGTAAACAAATGCTCCATCTGGTCCAGCAAGTAATTCTGCCGTCTGCATTTCTATGCTATCCTTTGCAATAGGAGAAATATAATTCTGTGGTTTTTTCAACTGGTATATGATAAATCCGATTACTGATACCGCACAAATAGATATAACTAATAATATACATTTCATAATCTTTAGACATTTCTGTTTATTTATATTGTCTCTGATTATTTCAATAATATTTGTTTCTGACTTCTGAATTATATTCTCTTGGGCTATATCTTCTCCAGCCAGAAACTCATTGAGGCTAATACCAAGAATTGAACAAAGTTCCTTATAAACAGATACATCCGGAAGGCAAACTCCTCGCTCCCATTTAGAAACAGACTTATCGCTCATAACTAATTTTTCTGCCAGTTGCTTTTGTGTCATCCCCAATGACTTTCGCTTACCTGCAATGTATTTTCCAATTTTAATAAGATCCATTCAGCTACCTCCCTTTTTATTTTAATCGTACTCTATTTCAGAGAAAAAACACACCCCTCAGAAGTAGAATTTGTTAGGGAACCAGTTAGTAGACTAGTTTGGGACGGGATTGTACGATATCGGCTTCATACCACTTGTTTTCCAGTACCATTTTTGCCAGCTTTTGACGATGCAGGAGCTTTTTGAAACTGTCATAATAAAAGTGGTAATATAGAAAGCGACCAATGCACAAACATCCGTCGCTATCCCTATGATTATGAAATTGTCAAACTGAATTTTACTGGATTGTTATTTACCTATCAATTCCGTAATATCAATATTGGCCTTATATTTTTGTTTTACTCCTGGTGAAGTAGTAAAAAATGATACATATTTTCCATTACTATAAATGGTGATCTCATTTATATCATCGTCTGTATCTTGCTTCGTAGTATTGCAATATAATTCTAAGGTATATATAGGACTGATGTTTTTATCTATATTCTCTACTTTTTCCCAATTTTCAATATCTAAGATAGCATTGACCTTATCTATACTACTTTTATCTCCATATTTTGTTATCAGCTCGCCACTTTGGGAATCATGTATCTCTATTGATACCACAGAGTTTAATATAAAATCTGCATAGTCTTTTGTAGTATCACTAAGCCTTTTGTCATTGACGTAAATAAAGGAAAATAAAGCAATAACAATAACGATTAAACCGATTATAATACCTATATAGAATGGTTGTTTTTTTATCTTCTTATCAATATCTTTTACCATATGAAAATCTCCTTTCAGCAAAACATCAAGAGAGACATTAAACTCATCACTAATTTTTACTAATGTAGATAAATCTGGATAGCTCTTTTCGTTCTCCCAATTTGAAACCGTTTGCCTTGTTACATTAAAGACTTTTGCAAAAGCTTCTTGTGTCAGCCCTCGTTCCTTTCTGATTTGTGCAATTGCCTGACCTAATTGCATATTCCTACCTCCTTACAATTACATTTTTATCTATAATCGCTAAAATAACAAGCAATGAGCTTTTTCCATTGCTATTTTTTTACGCAAATATTCTTTGCTTTTTCATTTTATGGTATTTTTCATATACAATACGAAAGATAAAATCTAAGTGTTTTTTCATTTCCACATTATAACAGCTACATATATCCATTACAACGAAAATCTAGGTATCAGTTTATTTTTTCGGCTGTCCCTGCGGAGCATGGTTCTGTGGGTTTCCTGCGTTCTGATTGCTTTTATTCTTCAAGACAATATCCTCTGCCTTTACATACCAGTCCACAGCTACACTCGTATAAGTTTTTCGTGATACCGCATCAGCTACAGGATTGACAAGCTCCACGACTGCATTATAAGGAGACCAAAGAGGCCATTGGGGACGGGGTTATCCGGCTTTTTTGCAAGCAAAAAGCCGGATAACCCCGTCCCCAATGGCCTCTAAACTCCGTCCCTATTTGGTCTCAGTAATCAATATATCCATCAATCGGTCTTGTATACATGCTATCATCTGTCACAAGCTTGAATCTGTCATCTGCATATTTATCACTCCACCCATTTGTAGCTTTATATATTTTATCTTTCTCCGTATCATAAATTCTCTCAAAACCAAGCGTTGCATCGCTCTGCTTCTGACGAATAATATCATCGCTTGTATTTCTTGTTTCCCAGGAAGACATAATCATATCAGATGTATCACTCAATGTCTGACTCAGCTGTCTGGAATTCGCCACTGTCTCATTGCTCTGTGCAATCGCATTACTGACAAAAGCATCTGTAAAGTCGATACTAGCAAGGCACTGACACAAAATACTTTCCCAGTCAATAAAACTGTTTTCTTCTGCAGTGACTGCCATGATATTGTACGCCATATAATAACCTGTATCAAATCCAAACATCCACGATGCATCCTGCAGATTTCCTGAAAAATCTACAACATCCGCCGTAAACATTCCTTCTCCTCTTCTTCCGCTTTCATCCGTGAAACTTGCACGTAGCAATGCAGGATTAATTGCAATAGATTTCATATTCGAATTACTTTCAAACGCCTCCATCACAGTAAAATCATGGAACCTTGGAAATGTATATCCATAATAAGATGGTTCATCTTTCTCCGCAAACGATGCATAGCTTGAGAAAATCTGATAGAAATTTTCTGTGGACGGATTCTCCAACGCCGGTGCGTCTGCCATAATATAATAGTTTCCGCCATACATTTGTTGGGATTGTTCATAATAACCTTTGCTATTTGCATCATGCATCAGTGGCATTGCTTTTAAAAGTACAAATACTTGATTGACCGGGTTCTGTGGATCGTATGCACAAAGACTAAAGGCCATCCCATCACCTCCGGAATTTACCACCCAGCCTGTTGGAAGTTTCATACTGAATTCTGAAGTCTGATAATCTTCCAATACAACCTGTTCTGCCGCTGTAGGAATAACTTTAATTTTCTCTTGCTGCGATTCTTCTTTCTTCTGATAATCTTCCATCTGACCTTTTACCTCTCCTTGCGCGTTCTCACTTGACGAGATTTCTTTTGCAATTTTCCATAGTTCCTCATCGCCTTGAACATAATAAGCATCATTTCCAATTACCAGATGGTGCTGATTGAACGCAAATGTAAATGCCTGCGCTGTTCGCAGAGTAAAAATAAAAATATCATCATAATCAGATGCTCTCTCTTCTGTCTTTTCCAATACTTCCACTTTACAAAGTGCCTGAAATAGTTTGTTGATCTGCTTTTTGTCTTCCAGAATAAATTTTTCCGACACCTCATGGTTCTTCTGATAAATCATTGTTACAATTTCTAATGCATCAAAGGACTCTGCAAAGTTCTGGACTTCCAGATCATAGCATGAAAAAATCTCTTTTCCCGCTGATTTTGTTTTTTCACTTCCACAAGCACATACAGAAACTACCATAATTGCTGCTAAACTCAATGCAATAAACTTTTTCATTTTGCTCGTCCTCCCTCTTTCATGATTGGGCCAATAACGTATTTCTCACACGGTCTTATCTCAACCTCTTTACCTTATAAATATCTACAATCATTAATTAAATGTATATAAGGGAAGTCCGCCAAAATGGAAAAGAAACAAATATCTTTCCTTAGACAGAAAAAGGGTGCCGGTGGGGACGGGGTTTAGAGGCCATTGGGGACGGGGTTGAGGCCATTGGGGACGGGGTTATCCGGCTTTTTTGCAAGCAAAAAGCCGGATAACCCCGTCCCCAATGGCCTCAACCCCGTCCCCAACCGGCACCCGTCCCCAACTGGCACCAAACCGGCACTACCCGTGATATTCTCCGTTATATTGAATCAATGTAACGTCTTGCACGTTTTCAATATTTCGAATCTTTTCTGTAAAGTCGAGATCATTCTGGCGGCAGAATACTTCTACTGCCAATTCTGTTTTTTCTCCACGCATCGTTTTAGACTTGATGAAATATTTCATCTTTCCGAAACTGCGGATAATTTCATCTCCTGCATCATCCCCAAGATAATGGATCACAACAATATAGATTTTTCCTTTCTGCTGTTTATGATAAAACAGATAAATCATTATAATCATAACTACAGCTGCAATCAGTGCAAGCAAATACATTCCTGCACCGGCTGTGATACCTGTCGTAATTGCCCAGAAAAGATAAAGCAAGTCCATTGGATCTTTTACCGCTGTACGGAAACGGACAATAGACAACGCACCGACCATACCGAGAGAAATAACGATATTCGTACTGATTGCCAGTGTGACCATGCAAGTAAGAAGTGTCATACCGACCAGTGTAACAGCAAAACTTCTTGAAAAGATCACTCCAACATAAAATTTACTGTAAACCATATAGATAACTGCACCGAGAAGCAATGCTACAACCAATGAAATTGTCATCTGCGGTACATTAAAACTATCAAATACGCCAGACTCCAACACTGACTTTTTAATCATATCTTGTACACTCATAATATTTTCCTCTCTTGTGTTTCATTCCAATATTCAAACCCATGTAAATATCGTGATTTTTCATAACAAAGTACATACTTTGACACTGCCGTAAATTCCTGTGCATTTGGCAAAAGCAAATTCCTCACTATCTGCGGAAGCATTTCTGTAAATTTCACTTCCATGACTGTCTTACCCTGTTCAAGCACAGGTAAGGTTGGAAGGGTGCTATCAAAGATATCATATCCTCCAACTGCCGCTCTTACATCACTGTCAAATGTAATCCTGACCGTTCCTTCATCCATTATCCATGGAACTCTTTCGTAATCAACGATTGTTCTTGGACGCATAAAATTGCTGACACATTCTACATAAAATTCTCTGCACAGAGGATATTTGCTAGTCAATAAAAATTCATACTCGCCATTTAAAATTTTATAAAATTCTTCCTTTGTAAGCGGTGCACTTTCTTTGTAAATATAGCTTCCAAACTTCTTTTTTCGCTCTAATTTGATAGAACGGTCACTATAATTGTAAATACGTATTCTGTATTTTTTACGCATCAGAATACCTGCTTCTTTCTCAGCATACGCACTGTTGAAATAATCCTCAAAATACAGGCTTCGAATTGTATAACCATTTTCTCCGGCATATGGATCTTTTTTTAATATATGACGCATCCTCATTTCCAGTAATTCTTTCTCACTGGTACTGATTAGATATTTCCACTCATTACGAAAACGTTCCTTTGACTTTTTATTCCACATATATATCTTCCTCAACATTTGTTCCACCCGTAATGTAGAAGCATTTCATGCCATAATTTTTTCCATCATCCGTCACGTAATAATCAAATGCATCCTGCGTCTTTCCAGATGCATTTGTCGCACGGACACGCAGGAAATATTGCCCGTCTGCCGGCACTGTAGTCTGTGCTTCCGGAATCAACAGCTTATCTTGACGATAAATGATTTCTTTAAACTGATAATCCTTCGCCAGCTCAACAGTGTATGTAATATCTTCCGCATTAAAATCATATGATGCATCCCAGTTAAACTTCAAAGTGTTTCCTTCAATAGTCGGTACTCCGATATAAAATGGCATCGGCTTTTTCAGACTTTCCTTATACATTTCATAATTTTTCTCTACTTCAGACGGAATCGCCGATGCAACCATTTCATACTTCACATCCGTCAACGGTGCATACATCTGATCCGGCATTTTTTTCAAATATG
Organism: Mediterraneibacter sp. NSJ-151; assembly: GCF_022487435.1. Lineage (NCBI taxonomy): Bacteria > Bacillati > Bacillota > Clostridia > Lachnospirales > Lachnospiraceae > Mediterraneibacter > Mediterraneibacter sp. NSJ-151. Next base: position 61,260 of record NZ_JAKVPP010000019.1, read on the forward strand.
TCTGAGTAACTGTGCGATACGCCTGTATCATACTGCTTATCCGCTCCTCACTCAGATATGACTTTACATCCAAAACTGCCGCATCCAATTCCTCACGAAAATCATCCGACTGCAGACATCTCTGGAAAAGAACATTTCCCCAGTAATTACTGACTCCACATTCCCAGCTTCCCTGATCCAAGCGATTTTGAATTGCATATTCTGTCCGCATAAAAGAACTATCATTATCCCATGGAATCAGATACCAGGTATTCGAATTCTGAGGACTATACAGATATGTGTTACGATTCTGCGTATCTACATTTCCGGTCAATATCTGATACGCCATCCAATATGTCAGATTTTCCCTGTCAAAATATTTCTTCAAAATGCTATCAATCGGCTGTGAATTATCATTGAGTGCCGTCAACATATTAATCAGTTTCGTATGGTCCGAATCGCCTTTGATTTCCAAAAGCTTTTCAAATGCTTTCTGATCATAAGTCGGATCATCAGCTTTCTTTATCACATCTTCATGCCGATAAAACTCAAATGAATTAATCTTATACAGCTGTCCATTCGAATCCATTCCATGGTTCTTCATTCCAGTCTTATTGAGCTGCTCTACCTGCGTATATAATCCATAATCCTGAAATTCTGCATTGTCCCCTTTGCTAAGATCCCTTACATACAAATGTACAAACTGTGTACGCAGAGACATCAGCTGCGGGATGCCCTTCAATAAATCATAAGAGAGCTTATTGCGGAAACGCATCCCCTCTGTCTGATGTTTATTCAGATTAATCGTGCGTTGTCCCCGCCAGGTCCCTTTATTTTTCTTCAACTCAATCTTATAGTTTTTCTGTGCATTACGGCTTGAAGTCTGCCCCCTTATCTGCACCGTAGCATTCGGGACATCTTCTCCATATCCCACTTCTCCGCTTTTTGGACCCGACTCGTCACCAACCTGAAGAAGTGCCGCACTTTGATAACGCGCAACGCCCATTTTGTCATAATCATAAGCAGAATACGTGTTTATCTCCTCCCACGTATGATTTGTACCTTCCGAAGAATTCCCCTTAGAAACCGTAAGGTACATCGTCACAACGCTTGTCTCGTCATCATTTGCATAAAGACTGTCCTTATCCCGCAAATGCACTTCATTAATATCCTGCGCTTCTTCTTTTTTCACAGACTCTTCCGTCTGCTTCTTTTCACCCGATGCAGCCTTATCTTGTCCGGAAAATGTACATCCTGCAAGACAAGACGACACCGCAAAAAGCACAGCACAGCTTATCGCAATTGATTTATAAAACTTCAATGTTATCTCCCCTTTCTACTTTCTCTTCAAGGAAATGTCCCATTCGTGTGAAAAATCCGGTTTTATCTTCCGCAACAACCGGTTGCACACTCAAAATATAGTACGGAAGTTTTTTAATAAAATATCCAAGCCGAAGGGCACTGATCAAAAAGAACACTGCACTTCCCAAAAGAAATCCAAAACCATAATATACTTGTGGAAAGAATAATGATACACAGGTAAATGTGCATGTACATGCCGCAAACATTCCTGTCGCAAACAAAGCACCTTTATAATCCGTAAAATACAAAAGTATCAGCATCATCGTATTTGCAACTGCATAAAGTCCATATCCGACACAAAGTGTTCTGAAATACCCTTCCATAAGGTCATTGAATCCAAGCGGAAGAAGCTCCAGAAGCGGCTGCCCTAATGAGATGACAAGTGCCGTTGTAAGGAGCTGCTTTAATGCCGTATATTTCAACTCCATATTTAATACCTTTCTCATCTCCTGTCCAGCCTGCAGAATATCCTTAATTTCTCCTTTGTCATTAAACAGACTATAATAATTTCGGTATTTCGGATAAAAATTAACTTCCACCGATACAACAAAATTCACTGTTGTAATGAGAATTGTCAAATATGCGATCATCGCCGGGACATCATGGTATGGCGCTCCATAAAACAATCCATGCACATGTACATGGATCGGACTAAACCACATAATCACCAAATGTGTAAACAACCCGATATTTGTAAATAATCCGGTAAATGCAAGCGGCAGAAATTCATCTACCCAGCGCAGAAATGAAAATGCACTCATTTCACTCTGTGGAAAATACCGGTACAACAATGTCACATCCCACAGAAGCATAATTCCATATCCGATTGTTACTGCTATCATCATCCCCTCTACATGAGGAATCCCGATTATGATAAGTAAAAATCCAACAATGAGTGATACGAAAACTGCTGTCACAAACGATATTAAGATTCCTTTATAATCCTTGATTGCCGTCAGGTAACTCATCGCATTCCATGTGACGATCAACTCTCCGAAAAATTCCAGGCACAAAAACTGATCTATCAGATTTATCCCAGAAAACATAAGAAAAATCCCATACATAATTCCGCCGACAACAAGCAATATCCCTGTCGAGCCCCAAAAGGAAGACAAAATTGCTTCATGCCGTTCTTCATAAAGCATATCCGCAATATATCTCGTCACTACCATGGAAAAGAAACTAGTTACAGTCAGCGACGCCAAAAGTGTATAAGTAATCATGCAGATTAATAATTCTCTATTATGTCTTGTCGCACCGGTCTGATCACACAGAAAGGAAACTCCGACCAACAGCACAATACCAAGAAGCATCGGTCCGGTACAGATTACTCCGGCATATCCGTATGCCCTTACAGTTGCTGCAAGTCCACGTTTCTGAAATAATTTTTTTAACTCAAATCCGATTCCGGCCATCTGCCTCTTCCACCTCCTGATAGAGTTTCCGGTATTTTTCAACCATCCCTTCCTTCCGATAATATGCCTCTACACGTTTCTGTGCATTTTCGCCCATACGAAGTCTGCGCGACCTTGACTCACACATCCGATCCATAGCCTGTGCAAGCCCTTCCCTGTACATAGGAGGCACACAATACCCTGCAATTCCAAAAGAGTCTTCCTCATTTCCCGCCAAAAGCTCCCGGCAGCATCCTACATCTGTCGTGACACAAGGACGTCTTGCCGCAAACGATTCCAATACAGATAATGGCTGTCCCTCCGATATACTTGTCAAAATCGTAAAATCCAGTTTTTCCATATAAGAAACAATATCCACACGCCCGGTAAAAAGCACATTTTCCAAATGAAGCTGCTCAACCAAATCATAACATTCCTTAGCATACGCCTCGTCATCCACACCGCCCATAATATGTAGCCGCACATTCTCTCTTCGTGTAGACAACTCATAAAACGCATAGATCATCGTCTTAATGTCTTTGATCGGTGCCATTCTAACAATTGCCCCGATATCAACCCAGCCATCATCCTCTTTCAGCGGAATAGAGGAAAGTCTGTCATAATTAATTCCATTTTCAATCACACGGCACTTATCCTTATCGCAGCCCATCTGCACCTGCGTATGCATAGCATTCGTAAACAGACACGAAACCAGAAAAGCCCGCTTGTAAATAATATCCGACAACATATAGAAAAATGCAATCCACTGTTTCTTAAATGCCGGCTGTACCCATTTCGCACGTATAATTTCTTCCTCACGTTCTCTCGTATAAATCCCATGCTCCGTCAATAGCACTCTCTTCTTATAAACATAACCGCCCAGACACGCAAGCAGACCGCCATATCCTGTGCAAATTGCATGGTAGACATCTGCTTTTGGCACTTCGCTGCCCATCAGATACAATACCGGAAGCAGCATGGAACGCATCGTGTGAAATGCATCCGCAAACGGGGTATAAGGATACTCTGTCAGACAGCACTTCGTCAATATATTTAAAAATTCTTCACTTTTTAGAAATGACATCGGATTGATTTTCTGCTCATGATAAAGACGGAACAAAATTTCCCAATTCGGACGTTTACATAACATCAGCTCTTTCAGGCTTTCCACCTCTTCTTCAGTAAATACGTGATGCATTTTTCCCGACTCTTTTACACGCAGGGCATCATCCAAAAAAACCTCATGAACTTCCGTAACATTTGGCGGAAGCTCATAGACAAATTTTCCCTTATCCTTTGCGTTCGCACCGATTACCCACAGAACAAACTCATGCTCCTTCATTTCATTTATATACTGATGCATCCACGTAGATACACCGCCAAATATATAGGGATAGCATCCCTCTAATATGAGACAAATCCTCACCTTTTACTCCTTTTCTAATTGCCGCTCAATCGTTACTGTCGCTTCGTCAGCCTCAAGCAGATAAAGATTTCCTGTAAGGTGCGTAAGCGTTCCACCCGAAACATTACCCGGTGTACCTTCATTGATACGCACCATAAAATATGCTTTATCATAAAAATTTTCAAGCGTCAACCGAATTTCTTTTTCTGTTACTTCCTTTGTAAATGTCACTGCTCCGTAACGCTGGATTGCCCCGGACAGCTCACTTCCCGTCATCTTTCTCAAAGATGGTGCTGACTCATCCAGCCATTCCATATAATTGTTCAGATTTGCTTTCAGCTTCTCCCAGCCAAGCTTTGCACCGCGGTCCTCGTCCAGAAGGTCATCCGGGTGTAGGAAATGTGTATTCACAAAATGCATATTCAGCTCAGACAACGCCGCCATCTTCATATAATCATCTACAATCGCACCGGAAGTAATACGTGGCTGTTCCACAATTCCATCCTCTGCAACCTCAAATTCCTGCACATAGGCAAAATCGCCTTGAAAATAATTACTTGCAATCGTTTTAATCTCCGGAAAATCCTTTGCAAGCATCTTTCTTCCCTCTTCCGATAACACGTTGGAAGGAGGCACATAAACTGACATTGTAACCCCCGGAAACATCTCGTTTCCAAATCGGAGCAGCTCATTCACCGTATTCTTCATAGCATCTTCACTTTTCCATGTATTATATGGAAGTACATCACCATAATCCGTATTCGAAAGACTCAGCGGCTGATGATTGTATCCATGATATCCAAGTTCCCCTCCCTGGTGAAGAAGCATATTTCCAAAATACTGGAAACGAGAAGTATCTGTCTGTTTCTTTATCTTTCCATTCGTCTCATCCTCATAGTTCTCGATGATTACTCCGGTATAATGAATATTATAATCTGAAGCAATTTCCAGCATATCCGGCCACCATATGTTTGCATAAAAATCTTTGATGCTCATATCATAATCACGTTTTACATAAGTACCATCTCCACTTGGAACCGGTGACGGAAAATCATCCAGATAAAATACAAAACCATTAATCACAGGATAAACCCCAACATCCGTAAGCAGACTGTATGATGCCGCATAGAATCCTCGTACTGCTTTCTCATATAAACCAAAATTATCTACTACAAATTTACCTTTTCCATAACTGTTTTCCCATATTAATGGTTGTCCATTTTTATTTTTTATTCTCGCATAGACCTTTGCCTTCTCACTCACCTGAACCGACCATGCTGACTCAAAAGCATCCGTAATCGCATAAGACTCTCCCCCGCCAAGCATAAAATCAGAATCAAAATAAATACTGTCCACAACAGAATTATCATACCCGGAAGAAATAATTCCGATTTTCTGCTCTATCATCGATGTATATGCCGTCTTTTGAAGTGTCATGGCAAAAAGAACATTTCCACCATCCGAAACCCATTCGCACAAATTCACCAGATTCTCTTTTAGCGGACTAATATCACTTAGCAAAACAACAACTGTTTCATACTTATGATAATCAGGAATACCAGAAGCCGTCTGCACATCAACCACATCGGTTCCGATTTTCATATCATTAAATATCTGCTGAAATTGTTCCCATGCCTGATTGCTTGATACATCCCCACTGTTTCGAAGCACCAGGCACGTTTTCTTCAATGTTTTTACAGCTGTTTTTTCTGTAACAACCTCATTCTTATCCAGATAATTAATCTGTCTGTTTTTTTCTGTATAGTGAATTCCACTCCGCTCTGCAAAAAGGACAACTGCGATCATCATAAAAACACTTAAGATCACAAGCATACTTTTAAATGGAAATGTTTTCAGTGAATGTATCAATCTAGCCAAAAAGCCAATGCCTCCTTACTCTTCGATGACAGATAAATGTGTTCTTCCTTCATCTGTCTTAAACTCTCATGCAGTTCGTTTCCTCTTTTCTGCTCTGCCAGATATTGTATCTTCAACAGCCAGAACTCCTCCCTGCGGTGCCATTTCTCATCTATCATATTCAGAACTTCTTCCGCCTGAACATAATCTCCATTTATCATCAGATTCTTAAACAGACAAATACACGTATGAAGCTCCGGCTTTAACGATAGTTTCTGTCTGAGCATACGGATATAACGCTCGCGCTGCATTTTCTCCATCTGTGCTTCCAGAATCCCCTGGTTCAAATATTCTTCCATAAAATCACAGTACTGCTTTAATATCTCCGGATCATTCGGAGACGCCGCATATAATTTTTCCAATTTCTGCATACGGAAATCATACTCTTTCGAAAGCTCAACCATCGCTGTAATTGCATAATGTACTACTTCTACATCTTCATTCATGCGGGCCTGCTTCAAAAGATCCATATATTCCTCCGGATTGTCATTTAACACATCCATAATCAATTCCCGCCGAAGCTCAGGCTCATTGATCAAAAGTGCCTCTTCCAGCGGAACGACTTTCTTATCCGTATCAGATGCTGCACGGATATTATTTTTATAAATTTCCTCATTTACACGGAGTTTCTCCACTCCGGCTTCAACCACATTGTCTGTTTTCGTCAAAACCTGCAAATGTAAAATAAGCACACAGAGTATCCCCCAGAAAGGAACAAATATCACAAGTGTCATCAGATATTTTTTTACTTTCAATGCATGTGTTTTTATCCCAAACCAGACCAATATGCAACAAATTATATGTAATAGGATTAAAAGTATGCCAAACACTGTCCGAATCATCGTGTTTCTCCTGTAAATCTCTTATTTTCCACCAGCCGGGGCGTCCATTTCATGACAGATAAATCCGTCGTTTTCCAGTCTTTCCAATACAATTGGCAATGCCGTTTGTTCTGTCTGTGAAAGGATAATGAACAGCTCTTCATTTTCCGAAATGCCCCAGACATCATTTTCACGTACTGAATTCTGCAGTACTTCATCTGCCTGTGCAAGTGACATATTCGGATACTCCAATTTGAGAAGAACATATGACCCTCGTCTTTCCTCTCTCATAGAATGGAACGAATCCAAACGTTCTTTAAAATATTCCGGCTTCAATATACGTGTACCCGCAATATATTTTTTATTCTCAATTGCCTCCTGATAATCCAGTGCCCGTAAAAGAGAAGTCTCAACCAGACCACACAGAATTTTAAATAAATTCAGATAATAGAGAGAAAGCTGTTCCCCATTTGCTTCCTTCACAACAATCAGCATCACAAGCTGTCCTTCTCTTCGAATTCCGTTTATATACATTGGATATCCATTTATCAAATCGCGGTTTGCCCATACTTCTCCGGCTTTTATCTTTTCCATTATCTCCGGATAATCACTTAACCTGACAGATTTTGGGAATACATCATTCATTCCGCTCGATGCAATCTCCAAACGTCCAAAATACTGATTCTTTCCGACAGAATAGAAAGCAAACGTATTATTTTCAAGGACATCTTCCATCACATGCATCGTTTCAAGAAACAATTCCTGTGGCATGATAACATCCAGCTTTCTTGTGATATCAAAAATCTTACCAAAGCTGTCCCGGCTTCCAAGAATCTGTTTCTTGTACTGGCGTTTGTCACGAAGTGCCTCCTGATACATTTCACGCATAAATAAAAATTTATCCAGAATCAGTTTATTTTCATCCGTCATAAATTTGATATTATCACTGTTCTTCATTCTGATATATCCGCAGATTGCACCGACCGCAAAATAAAAAATAAATGGAATCCAGTTCGAGGGTTCATAGAAAAGCGTTGTCCAGCTGACATTCTCTCTTGCATAAGCAGATAAAAGTGACAACGTTTCCATCCCCGCCGCCGCGATTCCGTAATTAATCCCATACAAACTTCCGAATAAAACAATATAAACAAGACGCAAGTCAATCATTTTAAATTGGACCTGATTTCCTGCCGCCCGGTTCAATAATTCAAAAAGCAAAAATGTAATTAAAAGCTCCGCTACTTTCAAAAGTGTTTTATGTTGATTTAAAAAGTCCCGCAATACATCTATTTTCCGTGCCTTATGATTTGTTTCCTCACAGTAAGTTTCATATACCTCCTGCAAATCCTCCAACAGAGAAATCCTCGGAAACCAGCCGTACTCATTTCGCAAAACACGGTCGTTCGCCGCCACATTCTGAATCGCAGCATTCGCCAGATATTTAATATGTACTGCTGGTAACAATTCATTTAGCTTCTGTCCAAGCTGCTCGAAAGTAAAATGAAACACCTTCGGGACCTGAAGTGCTCCCTCCTGATCATTCCAGTTGTCAAAAATCTTATATAACAGATTGGATAAATCTGACAATGAAAGGAAATGTACTTCCTGTGCCGGGGCTTCTTCAAACACAATCTCCTTTTTCTCAAACGCCTTTGAAAAGAGCTTGAAAAAGTAATCATTTTCATAAATTCCTGAATAAAGATATGAAGTACGAAGAATCTTAACAGAAAGCCCGTGCAGTTCACCATACTGTCTGCAAAACTCCTCTGCCGAACGAACCAGCAAAGTCTTCCCTGTCGTTATATCATATGAACTCTCAGAATTGGTAACATATAAGAATCGGGAATTCGAATTTCCCTTATAATAATGTAATAAATGGCGCAAAGTCTCCATCTCACCTTCCTTGGTTCCATGGAAGCTAAGATAGTTAGAAAAATATATAACACCTTCAAAATCATACGTTTTGAAAATATCCCTAAACTCACTTTCCTGTTTCGGCATCGGATGCACCGATAATCCCTTCCTGCGATTTGACTTTAATTTCGTTTCCCCAAGCAGAAGAATCTGACACTCCGGGAACGCCTCCTCTATAAATTCCGCCGTAATATATCCAATATTTCCGGTTAATAACAATTTCATAAACGGCCTGCCTTACATTCGTATATTTTCATTAGTATAACATCTGTTGGAAATGTAGACAAGGGGTGCCAGTGGGGACGGGGGTTGATGCCAGTGGGGACGGGGTTAATGGCTCTTTTGGGCAAGCCAAAAAGAGCCATTAACCCCGTCCCCAACTGGCAAAAAAGAGCCACTAACCCCGTCCCCACTGGCACCCCGTCCCCAACTGGCATCTCGTGTCAAATCTGATTTTCCAAAAGCCAATCTATTACATTAATTACTTTTATCCCATCATAATTTCCAAGCGAAAAATGATCCAGTGTTAAAACAATTTTTTCATAATTGTCTTTAATTTCCTTTAATGGTCTCATTTCTCTTTCAAAAGTTTCTTCTGCTGTCATATCTGCCGTCACCTGATAATAAACGATTACCCCTTGTTTTTGAGCAACAAAATCTACTTCTGTAGAGCCATATTTACCTATATTCACCTTATTCCCACGGCGCAATAATTCAAAAAACACAATATTTTCAATGGAAAATCCAAGATCATAACGCTTTCTTGGCAAAATGTGATTGCGAAGCCCCAAATCAACCATATACAACTTCTTATTAACTTTTAACACCTGTTTTCATATATTCTGAAAATGCCTGTTCTTTTGTAATTCCTGTAATTTTAACATATTCTTTAAAGGAGAGCGGTAACATAGAAATTTCAACATACCTTCCTGTTAATAGTGTAGCCAAATCCCCTGAAAGCATATATGCATTAGAACCTGTAATATAAATATCAATATTTTCTTTTACATGAAGACTATCTACCACTTTTTCAAAAAACATTCTTATTCCGGAGTTTATTTTTTATTTTCAAAAAAAGATTCCCGTTTGGGAATCTTTTTTCATATCATCTCTCGCTAGACCAGTGGTGACGGGAATTAAAAGGTGCCGGTTGGGGACGGAGTTTAGTGGCTTTTTTGGCAAGCCAAAAAGCCACTAAACTCCGTCCCCAACC
>NZ_JAKVPP010000020.1:0-64204 GCF_022487435.1 Mediterraneibacter sp. NSJ-151
GTGGCTTTTTTGCGAGCAAAAAAGCCACTAAACTCCGTCCCCAACTGGCACTCCTCCCTAACTGACACCTTTTTGACTTGTGTATAAAACCTCCAATATTTCCACATACTATCCATACAACGCAGAATATGGAAATATAGGTATAATACAGGAGGTTGATAGATGTATGAAAGCAACAGGAATTGTACGGAGAATTGATGATCTTGGAAGAATTGTGATTCCGAAAGAGATAAGGAGAACACTTAGAATCAGGGAAGGAGACCCGCTGGAAATATTTACGGATAGAGAGGGAGAAGTGATATTGAAGAAATACTCTCCGGTTGGGGAGCTGGGAATTGTGGCGAAGCAATATGCGGAAAGTCTGTCAAATGTTTTGAATTGTATAGTATGTATCACAGATCATGACCAGGTTGTGGCGGCAGCGGGAAATGGAAAGAAGGAGTTTGAGGAACAATATATTAGTAAGATGTTGGGAGAGCAGCTTCAAAGAAGGGAAGTGCTTCTGGCTGTGCCGGGGGAAAAGCAATTTATTATGGTAGTGGATAAAATGGGCGAGTATGAAGGGGAAGCAATCTGTCCGATATTATGTAACGGAGATGTAATCGGAGGTATTGTGTTTCTAAATCGCGATAAAAAACGTAAATTTGGGGAAATGGAACAGAAACTGATAGAGTGTGCTGCCGGATTTTTGGGAAGGCAGATGGAGCAGTAAAAATGTAATGGAACATTACCGGCCGACATATAATGTATAAGAATGCATAGCATAGAATTGCAGGTGTGGAGGTGTGGGGAATGGAGAATCGTAAGGATCAAAAACCAGATATACAAAAAGAAGCAGTGTGGATATTGAAGTCACTTTTGTGTGCATATGTAGTGACGGGAATCCTGCTGCTTCTTTTGGCGTTGTTTGCCTACAAATTGAATCTGGAAGAGAAGCAGGTGACGATTGCGGTGATGACAATTTATTTGCTATCAACATTTGTAGGTGGATTTATGATTGGAAAATGGAATCGGGTACGAAAGTTTTGGTGGGGAATGCTCGTTGGAGCAGGTTATTTTATGTTACTATTGATCGTCTCTTTAGGCATATATCATTCGTTGAAAAACGGTGGGGGAAATGTAGTTACTGTGATGTTTTTGTGTCTTGGAGGGGGATTGCTTGGAGGAATGCTGGCGTAAATGGAAAACCATAAGAAATTATGAAGCATAAGAAATTATGAAAAAACTCTTTTAAATCCAACGTCATTGTGGTATAATCCTATGAAGTGAAAGTATAACTGCCAAAGAGCAGAAATAGTAGGAGGAGATAACGATGAAACATATCAAAACATTGAATACTCAGACATTGAACAATACAGTGAAAAAAGGTGGATGTGGAGAATGCCAGACATCATGTCAGTCTGCTTGCAAGACTTCTTGTACAGTAGGAAACCAGACATGTGAGCACAGCAAATAATTCGAATCCATTGAGAGAAAGATGTGTGAGATACACATTTGCAGCGTAGGTGATGCGCGGGATGGCTAGGCAGCGGCCTTAGGTCGCTGCCTTTAATATGTTAGGATAATAATAGAAAGCGAGGTATCATTGTGATACATCAGTACCAAAATAATGGATATAACATTGTTCTTGATGTGAATAGTGGTTCTGTTCATGTTGTGGATCAGGAAGCGTATGATGTCATTGCCTGTCTGGAGGCGGAGAATACATTTCACACTCCGGATACGCTGAAAAGCGAAGAGACATTTGCACATTTGAAAGAAGAACTTGGAAGCAAGTATTCAGAAGACGAGCTGAAGGAGATTCTGGAAGCAGTTATTGAACTGACAGAAGCAGGTCAGTTATTTACAAGAGATATTTACGAATCTTACATTGGGGAAGTTAAGAAGAGAAAGACAGTAGTAAAAGCATTGTGCCTTCATATTGCACATGACTGTAATCTGGCTTGTAAGTATTGTTTTGCAGAAGAAGGCGAATATCATGGAAGAAGAGCGCTGATGTCTTACGAAGTAGGTAAGAAGGCATTAGATTTCCTGATTGCGAATTCGGGAAGCAGAAGAAATCTGGAAGTCGATTTCTTTGGTGGAGAGCCTCTTATGAACTGGCAGGTTGTAAAAGACCTGGTTGCTTACGGAAGAGAGCTTGAGAAACAGTATGATAAGCATTTCCGTTTTACTTTGACAACAAACGGTGTCCTGCTCAACGATGAGGTTCAGGAATTTGTTAACAAAGAGATGGATAACGTTGTAATGAGTCTGGATGGAAGAAAAGAAATCCATGATCATATGCGTCCGTTTAGAAATGGAAAGGGAAGCTACGATCTGGTCGTTCCGAAGTACCAGAAGTTAGCAGACAGCAGAAATCAGGAGAAGTATTATATAAGAGGAACATTTACAAGAAATAATCTGGACTTCTCAGAAGATGTAATGCATTTTGCTGATTTAGGATTCAAACAGATTTCTATCGAGCCTGTAGTTGGCGACGATACAGAAGATTACGCAATCCAGAAAGAGGATCTGCCACAGATTTTTGACGAGTATGATAAGCTGGCGAAGATGATGGTAGAAAGAGAGCGTTCAGGAAAAGGGTTTAATTTCTTCCACTTTATGCTTGATCTGGAAGGCGGTCCTTGTGTGGCAAAACGTTTGTCGGGCTGTGGTTCAGGAACAGAATATCTGGCAGTTACTCCTTGGGGAGACCTTTACCCATGTCATCAGTTTGTAGGTCAGGAAGAGTTCCTGATGGGAAATGTTGACGAGGGCATTACAAAACCTGAGATTGCAGATGAGTTCCGCGGATGTAGTGTTTATTCTAAGGAAAGCTGTAAGAATTGTTTTGCAAGATTCTATTGCAGTGGCGGATGTATGGCAAATTCATACAAGTTCCATAACACAATCAATGATACATATGAAGTGAGCTGTGAGATGGAGAGAAAGAGAGTCGAATGTGCAATCATGATTAAGGCTGCATTGGCAGATGAAGAAAGGATGGAAGGACATGAAGAAGCGTAAAGGGATCCTGAGTCTGATCGCAATCGTAGCATTGATGGCACTTCTCGGTGTGACTACAACGATTGGTCTTGGAAAAGGACATTCCGGAGCAGCTAAGAATATTAATCTTGGTCTTGATCTGGAAGGTGGTGTCAGCATCACTTATCAGGTAAAAGGTGATACTCCGTCAGATGAAGATATGGCGGATACGATTTATAAACTTCAGAAGCGTGTGGAGCAGTATAGTACAGAGGCAAGTGTTTACCAGGAAGGCGATAACCGAATCAGTATCGAGATTCCTGGGGTGACAGATGCTAATAAGATTTTAGATGAACTTGGACAGCCGGGTTCTCTGTATTTTATCGCACAGACAGGAAGCGATGGTTCAGAAAACTATACTAGAGTGGGCACTACAGGTGATGCAGGAACAGATTTCCAGCTTAACAAGACAATTGAAGAGTTGCAGGAAGATGGTTCTATCGTGTTGACAGGTTCTGATGTGAAAACAGCTACGGCAGGTGCATATACAGACAGTACAACAGGTTCAAAGGAAAATGTTGTCGACCTTGAGTTTACAAAAGAAGGTACAGAGAAATTTGCAGCAGCTACGAAAGTTGCAAAAGAGGCAGGACAGAGCATCGGTATTTATTATGATGGAGCATTTGTTAGTGTGCCGAATGTAAAAGCAGTTATTTCTGATGGACGTGCCCAGATTTCAGGAAGCATGTCTTATGAAGAAGCTGACCAGCTTGCCTCTACAATCCGTATCGGTGGATTGAATCTGGAACTGGAAGAGCTGCGTTCTAACGTTGTAGGAGCACAGCTTGGTGAAGAAGCAATCAGCTCAAGCTTGAAGGCCGGTGCGATCGGTCTGGCAATCGTATTTGTATTTATGTGCTGGGTATATCTGCTTCCGGGTTTTGCCGCAGGTCTTGCACTGTTGATCTATACAGGTCTGGTACTGGTGGCACTGAATGCATTTGACATTACTTTGACATTGCCTGGTATCGCAGGTATCATCCTTGGTATCGGTATGGCGGTAGATGCGAACGTTATTATTTTCGCACGTGTGAAGGAAGAACTTTCATCAGGAAAATCTGTAAAAGTTTCGTTAAATGCCGGATTCCAGAAAGCAATGTCTGCAATTCTGGATGGTAATATTACAACCCTGATCGCTGCTGCCGTATTATGGCTTAGAGGTAGCGGTACTGTAAAAGGATTTGCACAGACATTGGCACTTGGTATCGTGCTGTCTATGTTTACTGCTTTGGTAATTACAAAAGTAATTGTATATTCATTCTATGCAATCGGAATCCGTAATCCAAAAGTATACGGACGTGTAAAGGAAGAGAGAAAACCAATCAACTTCCTCGGGAAGAAAAAGATTTTCTTTACAATTTCAATTGCACTTATCGTGCTTGGATTTGTTGCAATCGGTGTAAACGAAGGAAAAGGAAATGGTGCGCTCAACTACAGTCTTGAGTTTATGGGTGGTACATCATCTACAGTGACATTTGATAAGGATTATACATTGGAAGAAATCGACCAGAATATCGTTCCGTTGATTGAAGATGCTGTCGGAGATAAGAATGTTCAGGTTCAGAAGGTACAGGATTCTAATCAGGTAATCTTTAAGACACAGACACTGAATCTGGAAAAACGTGAGGCATTTAATAAAGTAATGGCTGATAACTTTGGAGTGGATGAGAATGAGATCGCAACAGAGAATATCAGTTCTACAGTAAGCTCAGAGATGAGAAGAGATGCCATTGTAGCAGTTATCATTGCAACAATCTGTATGCTGCTTTATATCTGGTTTAGATTTAAAGATGTACGTTTCGCAACAAGTGCAGTGTTGGCATTGCTCCATGATGTGCTGATCGTATTAGGTTTCTATGCGATTGCAAGAGTATCGGTAGGTAATACATTTATCGCATGTATGCTGACAATTGTCGGATATTCAATCAATGCGACAATTGTTATTTTCGACCGTATCCGTGAGGAACTGAAAACAAAGAAACGTGGAACACAGCTGGATGAGCTGGTAAATAAATGTATTACTTTGACATTGACACGAAGTGTTTATACATCACTTACTACATTTGTTATGGTAGCTGTTTTATATATCATGGGTGTAAGCTCTATTCGTGAATTTGCCCTTCCTCTGATGGTTGGTATTATTTGTGGTGCTTATTCTTCTGTATGTATTACAGGTGCACTCTGGTATGTAATGAAGACAAAAATCGGTGTTAAGAAGGCCGGAAGAAAATAGAAAATGATAAAAGGGATAGGCATGAGTTTCATGTCTGTCCTTTTTTGAAAATGAAAAGGGGACGGAAGATGGAGAAATGGTTTGTGACGATGAAGAAGGCGGATTTTTATCAGATTGGTGAAATGTTTCAGATTTCTCCGATTCTTGCACGCCTGATCCGAAATCGTGAGATGGTAACAAAGGATGAAATTGAGTTTTATCTAAATGGAACGATAGCCGATCTGTATGATGGGATGTTAATGAAAGATATGGATAAGGCAGTCACAATATTAAAAGAAAAAATCCAGGCAAATGATCCAATCCGTGTAATAGGAGACTATGATATTGATGGTGTCAATGCGACATATATTTTACAGGAAGGGATCTCGAATCTTGGCGGGGATGTCGATACGGATATCCCGGACAGAATCAAGGATGGATATGGGCTGAATAAAACGTTGATCGATCGTGCAATTGAAGATGGGATTGACACAATCATAACTTGCGACAATGGCATTGCGGCGATGGATGAAATCGAATATGGCAAGCAGCAAGGCTTAACGATCATTGTGACGGATCATCATGAAGTACCTTATATAGATGTCGGGGACGGAAAAGAGTATTTATTACCACATGCAGATGCGGTGATAGACCCGCACAGGGAAGATTGTCCGTATCCATTTAAAGGACTGTGCGGGGCTGCGGTTTCTTATAAGCTGATAGAAGCTCTTTATGGTGTGATGCAAAAGGATGCGGAAGATGTTGATTATTTGATGGAAAATGTTGCGATTGCGACGATTGGTGATGTGATGGATTTGACCGGAGAAAATCGCATTTTCGTAAAGCAGGGATTAGAAATGCTTAAGAGAACGAGCAATGAAGGCTTGAAAGCATTGATGGAATGTACCGGTGTGCCGGTGGATTCTTTGAATGCATATCACATCGGATTTGTGATTGGACCGTGCATCAACGCAGGCGGACGTCTGGATACAGCGAAGAGAGCTTTGAATTTGTTAAATGCAAAGACAAGAAGAGAAGCGGTGATGCTTGCGGAAGATTTGAAAGCACTCAATGACAGCCGAAAGGAAATGACAGAAAAAGGAGTGGAACAGGCTGTTGATTTGATTGAAAATACTTCATTAAAAGAAGATAAGGTGCTGGTTGTCTATTTGCCGGACTGTCATGAAAGTATAGCCGGTATCATTGCGGGGCGTATCCGTGAGAAATATTATCGTCCGGTATTTGTGCTGACACAGGGCGAAGAGGATGTGAAGGGGTCCGGTCGCTCAATTGAGGCTTATAATATGTTTGAAGAAATGAATAAATGCAGGGCATTGTTTACAAAATTCGGAGGACATAAGCTGGCAGCCGGATTATCTTTGAAAGAAGAAAATGTGGAACGCTTCCGAGAGTCGATCAATGAATGTGCAAATCTGACAGAGGATGATCTGACAGAAAAAATTTCGATTGATATGCAGCTTCCACTTCGATATGTGAATGAAAGTCTGATTCAGGAACTGGAGCTTTTGGAACCATTTGGCAAGGGAAATCCAAAACCCTTATTTGCAGAGAAAAATCTGAAGGTGATCGATCCTCGCATTATCGGAAAGAATAAAAACGTATTAAAGTTCAAGGTGCAGGACAAAGACGGGTATGAAATGGATGCGATTTGTTTTGGTGATGTAGAAGCATGTCTGGAAACAATTGAGCAAAGTGAAACGATGGCATTTACTTATTATCCGTCAATTAATGAATTTCGAGGTGAAAGAACGATTCAAATGGTAGTTCAGAATTATAATCCTTCAAAGTAAGCTTTGGCTTAAAAAATACTTGATAAGCTGGAAAAAACAGATTATTTACAATTTTGAAAAAAATGCTATACTATTTACATATATGCATATTACAAATGAGAACAAAAGGGGGAATTTTGATGGCAGGGACATTAGAATATCAATTGTTGAATAAAAATTTGGAGATTGTTGATGGTCATGCCGTCAAAAATCCGGAAGATTATCAAGACCCGGAAAAGTTATATCAGGCATTGATTGCCAGAGTGACGAAATATCATCCGTCTGCAGATATTTCATTGATTGAAAAGGCTTATAAGATTGCAAGTGAAGCACATAAGGAGCAGTTTAGAAAGTCAGGTGAACCATACATCATTCATCCTTTGTGGGTAGGGATTATCCTGGCAGACCTTGAGATGGATAAAGAGACGATCGTTGCAGGAATGCTTCATGATGTCGTGGAAGATACCGTGATGACACTGGATGATATTACGAGAGAATTCGGCTCAGAGGTGGCTCTTCTTGTAGATGGTGTTACAAAACTGGGACAATTGTCTTATTCAAAAGATAAGCTGGAAGTCCAGGCAGAGAACCTGCGTAAGATGTTTCTGGCTATGGCGAAGGATATTCGTGTCATTATTATCAAACTAGCAGACCGTCTGCATAATATGCGTACATTGGAATTTATGACACCGGCCAAGCAGCAGGAGAAGGCGCGTGAGACGATGGATATTTATGCACCGATCGCACAGCGTCTTGGTATTTCAAAGATTAAGATTGAGTTGGATGACCTTTCATTGAAGTATTCGAATCCGGAAGTGTATTATCAGCTGGTAAGAGATCTCAATGAACGTAAGACAAAGCGCGAAGAGTTTGTGCAACAGATTGTTGCGGAAGTGTCAAAGCATATGGAGAATGCAAACATCAAAGCGAAGGTGTACGGAAGAGTAAAGCATTTCTTCAGTATTTATAAGAAGATGGTAAATCAGAACAAGACATTGGATCAGATTTACGATTTGTTTGCGGTCCGTATTATTGTTGATACGGTAAAGGACTGTTATGCAGCTCTGGGTGTGATCCATGAAATGTATACACCGGTTCCGGGAAGATTTAAGGATTATATTGCGATGCCGAAGGCAAACATGTATCAGTCTCTTCATACGACTTTGATCGGACCATCCGGACAGCCGTTTGAGATTCAGATCCGTACAGAAGAGATGCATAAAACTGCTGAGTATGGTATTGCTGCTCATTGGAAATATAAAGAGAGCGGAGACGGAACGAAGGGTGTAGCAAAGAATCAGGAAGAAGAGAAGTTGAGCTGGCTGCGTCAGATTCTGGAGTGGCAGCGTGATATGTCAGATAACAGAGAATTTTTAAGCCTGTTGAAAGGTGATTTGGATCTCTTTACAGAAGATGTGTACTGCTTCACTCCGAATGGAGATGTGAAGAATCTGCCGAATGGTTCTACACCTGTGGATTTTGCGTATGCAATCCATAGTGCAGTCGGCAATAAGATGGTCGGAGCACGAGTGAATGGAAAGCTTGTAAACATTGATTATAAGATTCAGAATGGTGACCGTATTGAGATATTGACGTCACAGAATTCGAAGGGGCCAAGCAGGGATTGGCTGAATATTGTAAAGAGTACACAGGCAAAGAGCAAAATCAACCAATGGTTTAAGAAAGAGTTTAAGGAAGAGAATATTGTTCGTGGACGAGAGCTGATCGCAGCATACTGTAAGGCAAAAGCAATCAATCTGGCAGATATCAGCAAACCAAAATATTTACAGATCGTGCAGCAAAAATATGGATTCCGTGACTGGGAGTCTGTGCTGGCGGCAATCGGCCATGGAGGACTCAAAGAGGGTCAGGTTGTGAACCGTTTGATGGAAGAATATCAGAAGGATCACAAAAAAGAGATTACAGACGAGACGATTTTGGAGACATTATCAGGAGTGCCATCTCAGAAGGTTCATATTGCAAAATCGAAGAGTGGGATTATTGTCAAAGGAATCGATGATATGGCAGTGCGTTTTTCGAAATGCTGCAATCCGGTTCCGGGAGATGAGATTGTTGGTTTTGTGACCCGTGGTCGTGGTATGTCTATCCATCGTACAGATTGTGTGAATATGCTTCATTTGTCTGCGGCAGAGCGTGAGCGTCTGATCGATGCTGAATGGGAAGGCGCAGGTGATAATGGCGGTCAGTATCTTGCGGAGCTGAAGATGTATGCACATGACAGACAGGGTCTTTTGATGGATATTTCAAAGATATTTACAGAAGCAAAGCTGGATGTAAAATCCATGAATGTGCGTACAAGTAAAAAAGGAACAGCTACATTAGATATGGGATTTATCGTACATGGAAGAGATGAGCTGAACAGAGTGATCGATAAGCTTCGTCAGGTGGAAGGCGTACTGGACATCGAGAGGACAGCCAGCTAATAGAAAGGTGTAAACGCATGAATGCGAATCATTGGGAAAAATGAGGGGTAGTTTGTGTAGGAGGAAGACATGAGAATTAAGAAATTTGTGATAGGCATGATTGGGACGAACTGCTATGTGGTAAGCAATGAGAATACAAAAGAGTGTTTTATTGTAGACCCGGCAGTTTGTGACAAGAATGTTATATCTTATATAGAAACAGAAGGATTGAGCTTGAAAGCAATCCTTCTGACACATGGACATTTTGACCATATTATGGGAATTGACGGTGTGCGTGAGAATTTTAAGGTGCCGGTGTATGCGTCTGAGAAGGAACAAGAGATATTACAGGATGCAAGGCTGAATTTGTCTGCGGCATATGGCGGAGGATATACATTTTCTGATGCAACATATGTGCGTGATGGAGAGGAACTGGAGATTGCCGGCATGAAGATAAAAGTAATCGAGACGCCGGGACATACAGCTGGCGGATGCTGTTATTATATTGCAGAAGAAGAGGTGCTTTTTAGCGGTGACAGTTTGTTCTGCGCATCAATCGGGAGAACCGATTTTCCAACCGGAAGTAGCTCACAGCTTGTAAGAGCGGTGAGAGATAAACTGATCGTGCTACCGGAAGATACGATGGTTTATCCTGGACATATGGAAGAAACGACAATTGGATATGAGCGGAAACATAATCCGTTCATTTAAATGCTAAGATACGAATTGTTTAACAGGGGGCATTGATTAACAGAATGATTCAAATTCAATGTAAAGAAACATTATATACTTATAACTTATATCATATAACGAAAGCATTTTTCCCAAATGCGGAAATCAAACAATGTGTCGATGCAGAGCAAGAACCGTTGGTCCGGATTGAGCTGGATGACGGCTCTTGTTTTTTGCTGGATGCGAAGGAGTTTGAGGAGAATCAAAAGAAGGAAGATGCACAGGAAAAGAAAAAAATAGTAACGAAAATGGTGTACCGGTTTTTATCTGAAAAGACAGGGCAGGAGATGGCGTGGGGAATGCTTACAGGAGTTCGCCCGACAAAACTTGCAATGCACCAGATGGAAAATGGAATGAACGAAGCACAGGCAAAAGCATTTTTACAGGAAGTGTATTGCGTGTCAGAGAAGAAAGCAGGGCTGGCTGTTGATATTGCATGCAGAGAGAAGGCATTGCTTAGCAAACTGGATTATCTAAATGGCTTCAGTTTGTATGTCGGGATTCCATTTTGCCCAAGCATCTGCTCTTATTGTTCATTTAGTTCTTCACCAATCGATGTGTGGAGTCCACGTATGGATGATTATCTGAAGGCACTTTGTATAGAGCTTCACCATATCGCAAAAGAGACAGAAGGAAAGACGCTCAATACGATTTATATCGGAGGAGGAACGCCGACAACTCTTACAGCCAAGCAATTGGAAAAATTGTTAAATGTGGTTGACGAGTTATTCTTAAATGAAGAACGTGGCGCAGAGCTTTTGGAATATACGGTGGAAGCGGGAAGGCCTGACAGTATTACGAAAGAAAAACTGGAAGTGATATGCAGCCATCCGGTGACACGTATTTCGGTCAATCCGCAGACAATGCAGCAGAAAACGTTGGATCTTGTGGGAAGAAAACATACCGTTCAGGCCGTGAAGGATATTTTCCATCTCGCAAGAGAACTGGGATTTGACAACATTAATATGGACCTTATTGCAGGGCTTCCGGGAGAAAATGCAGAAGATATGAGAGATACACTTCGTCAGATTGAAGAATTATCTCCGGATAGTCTGACAGTACATTCTTTGGCAATTAAACGTGCTGCCAGAATGGCACAGGAACAGCCGGTGAGAGATTTGCACACAGAAATCACAGAGATGGTAGAGGACGCGGCAAAAACGGCAGAAAAGCTTGGATTAGTTCCGTATTATTTATATAGACAGAAAAATATTGCGGGTAATTTCGAAAATGTCGGTTATGCAAAAGCCGATAAAGCAGGAATTTACAATATACTGATTATGGAAGAAAAACAAACTATTTATGCAGCCGGGGCAGGCGCAACAACAAAGATTGTGTTACCTGAAAAAATTAAGACAGAAAATGGAAAAGAAACAAATCTGATCCGTATAGAAAATGTAAAGAATATTGAAGAGTATATTGCTCGTATTGATGAGATGATCAAACGGAAAAGCAATTGACATACTATAACACAAAAACTATAATAGTGAGAGGTGAAAGTAGGGGAATACCGGCAGTAAAGGCGAGATGAAGAGAAAAGTTGAAAGTCTTGTCCTTCTGCAGACAGACTCTTCATGATATAGATTTTGATAAAAAGGAGAATAAATACATGGCATTAAAGAAGAAACCAGTTACAGGTATGAAGGACATGATGCCGGAAGAGATGGAAATCCGGGATTATGTAATTGGATTGATCCAGGAGACTTACAAGTCATTTGGATTTTCCAGAATTGAGACACCATGTGTAGAACATATTGAGAATCTTTGCAGTAAGCAGGGAGGAGACAATGAAAAATTGATCTTCAAGATTTTAAAACGTGGTGAGAAACTGAAGATCGATCAGGCAAAAGAGGAAATTGACTTGGTAGATGGCGGGCTTCGTTATGACTTAACTGTTCCGCTTTCAAGATATTATTCCAATAATGCAAATGAATTGCCGGCACCATTTAAGGCACTTCAGATGGGGAATGTATGGAGAGCTGACCGTCCACAAAGAGGTCGTTTCCGTCAGTTTATGCAGTGCGATATTGATATTTTGGGCGAGCCGTCTAATCTGGCTGAGATTGAGTTGATCCTGGCAACATCTACATTGCTTGGAAAACTTGATTTTCATAACTTTACAATCCGTATCAATGACCGCCGATTCTTAAAAGCAATGGCTGCATACAGCGGATTTGAAGAGAAGGATTATGACAGCGTATTCATTACTCTGGATAAGATGGACAAGATTGGTCTGGATGGAGTTCAGAAGGAGTTAGAGGAAAATGGCTATGCGAAAGAATCAGTCGAAAAATATCTCCAGATTTTTAAAGAGATTACGAACGATGTCGAGGGCGTACGCTGGTGTAAAGAGAAACTGGCTGGGTATCTCCCGGAAGAAGCGGCACAGTCGCTGGAGATGATCATTACAAGTGTAGAAAGTGCGAAAGAGGCTGAGTTTAAGATGAGCTTTGATCCAACACTTGTAAGAGGTATGTCTTATTATACAGGAACAATTTTTGAGATTTCAATGGACGAGTTCGGCGGCTCTGTCGGAGGCGGCGGACGTTATGATGAGATGATCGGTAAGTTTACTGGTCAGGATACACCGGCGGTTGGATTTTCAATTGGATTTGAGCGTATTGTTATGCTGCTTTTGGAACGTGGATACAAGATCCCGACAACGAAGGTGAAAAAAGCATATTTGCTTGAGAAAAAGCTTCCACAGGAAAAAATCCTGGAAGTATTAGAGGCTGCAAAAGCTGAGCGTGCTGCAGGAAAACAGATCATGCTTCTGAATATGAAGAAGAATAAGAAATTCCAGAAAGAGCAGCTGCAGCAGCAGGGATATGAAGAAATCGTAGAAGTTTTCAACAGATAATATAAAAACAAGAAGAAAAGAGGAACAAAGTAATGGCAGAATCAATGCAGGGATTACATCGTACACATCGTTGTGGCGAGCTTTCCGCGGCTAATGTCGGAGAGACAGTTACAATTATGGGATGGGTTCAGAAGAATCGTAATAAAGGAGGCCTTGTATTCGTTGATGTACGTGACCGTTCAGGAATTATTCAGGTGGTATTTGAAGATGGTTCATGTGATGCGGATTTAATCGCAAGAGCAGCAAGTCTTCGTTCTGAATATGTAGTAGCAATCGTAGGTAAGGTTGAAAAACGTTCAGGTGCAGTGAATGAGAATCTTGCAACAGGAGAAATCGAAGTGATTCCGGAACAGAT
This sequence comes from Mediterraneibacter sp. NSJ-151, assembly GCF_022487435.1. NCBI lineage: Bacteria > Bacillati > Bacillota > Clostridia > Lachnospirales > Lachnospiraceae > Mediterraneibacter > Mediterraneibacter sp. NSJ-151. The sequence continues at coordinate 13,400 of NZ_JAKVPP010000020.1, forward strand.
GAGAATTTTATCTGAGTCCGAGACACCTCCGTTCCAAATTGAGGAGAACTCTAAAACAAAAGAGGAGTTACGTTTGAAATATCGTTATCTGGATTTGAGAAGACCGGATCTTCAGCGCAATTTAATGATGAGAAGTAAGATTGCAACACTGACTCGTCAGTTCCTTGCAGATGAGGGATTCCTTGAGATTGAAACACCAATCCTTGGTAAGACTACACCGGAAGGAGCAAGAGATTATCTTGTACCTAGCCGTATTCATCCGGGAAGCTTCTATGGACTTCCACAGTCACCTCAGCTGTACAAACAGCTTTTGATGTGTTCTGGATATGATCGTTATTTCCAGATTGCAAAATGTTTCCGTGACGAGGATTTACGTGCAGACAGACAGCCTGAATTTACACAGATCGATATGGAGCTTTCTTTTGTAGATGAAGAAGATGTTATGGATATCAATGAAAGACTTCTTGCTAAATTGTTTAAAGAGGTTCTTGATATTGATGTAGAGCTTCCGATTCAGAGAATGACATGGCAGGAAGCGATGGACCGTTTCGGTTCTGATAAACCGGATATCCGTTTTGGTATGGAACTTGTAAATGTGACAGAGACAGTAAAAGACAGTGAATTTGTTGTATTTAAAGGTGCTATTGAGAATGGCGGAACTGTTCGCGGTATCAATGCCAAAGGTCAGGGCTCAATGCCTCGTAAGAAGATTGATAAGCTTGTAAGCTTTGCAAAAGATTATGGCGCAAAAGGACTTGCTTATATCGCAATCCAGGAAGACGGAACTGTAAAATCTTCATTTGCTAAATTTATGAGCGAAGAAGAGATGCAGAATCTGATCAAAGCAATGGACGGAGAAAACGGAGACCTTCTTCTTTTCGCAGCAGACAAGAATAAGGTTGTATGGGATGTTTTAGGGGCATTACGTCTGGAACTTGCCCGTCAGTTAGAACTTTTGGATAAAAATGAATACAAATTCCTGTGGATTACAGAATTTCCACTTCTTGAGTGGAGCGAGGAGCAGAATCGTTATACAGCAATGCATCATCCATTTACAATGCCAATGGAAGAAGACTGGCAGTATATCGACACAGATCCGGGACGCGTTCGTGCGAAAGCATATGATATTACATTGAATGGTAATGAGATTGGTGGAGGAAGTATCCGAATCCATCAGAACGATATTCAGGAGAAGATGTTTGAAGTGCTTGGATTTACAAAAGAAGAGGCTTATCGTCAGTTCTCATTCTTGTTAGATGCATTCAAATACGGAGTACCGCCTCACGCCGGACTTGCTTATGGTCTGGACCGTCTGGTTATGCTGATGGCAAAAGTAGACAGCATTCGTGACGTAATGGCATTCCCGAAAGTAAAAGATGCTTCATGTCTTATGACAAATGCACCTAGTCAGGCTGATGATAAACAGCTTGCTGAGTTGGGGCTGGAGTTGAGACCGGAAGAAAGTGTTGAAGAATAAATAATAGAAAAATTTCGAAAAATATAAAAAAATAGAAAAATAGTGTTGACAGACGGAGAAAAGTCGTGTATAGTATATTTTGTTCTGACAAAGAACTGTATATGCGACAGTGGCTCAGCTGGTAGAGTACGACCTTGCCAAGGTCGGGGTCGCGGGTTCGAACCCCGTCTGTCGCTCTCTTTTGAGGAGGAGTGGTGCGAAGGTGCTGCTTCTTTTTTATTGCAATTTTGTGATTGAATATGTTAAAATGTCAAAAAGCATATTTCTATTTGAATTCTAAGGTGCGATGCACCATCTATATTCTAATCACATTTCGGAAATCTATGCTTTAATACCAAAACAAATGTAAAGCCAGGAGAGTACGAAGATGGAAGATAGAAAAGTACCTCCTGCAAAAAGGAGGAGAAAAAATGAATACAGAGTTGAAAAATACTGTATTGTCAACCGATATTAAAGCACAGTATGACGAGTGTGCTAAGAAATTATTAGGACATAAAATTGTACTTGCAAATATTTTGGTAAAGTCAGTAGAAGAATTTCAGGGAATGCGACCTGAAGAGGTAGTACATCTAATTGAAGGAGAGCCGCTTATTAGTAAGGTTCCGATAGAGTCAGGGCTTACAAATAAGAGTGTTGGGGCGAATGAAAATGAAATTGTAGGAATGAACACGGAAAATTCAGAAATTTATGCAGGATATGTACGATTTGATATTATTTTTTATGTGCATATCCGAGACGAAATTTCACAGATAATTATAAACATTGAAGCTCAGAAAAAAGAACCTACAGATTATGATATCTTAAATCGAGCAATCTTTTATGTTAGTAGAATGATTTCATCGCAAAAGAATCGAGATTTTAAAGGTAGCAATTATAATAATATTAAGAAGGTATACTCTATTTGGGTGTGCATGAATATGAAAGAAGATAGTATGAATCATATTCATCTGATGAATGATGTGATTATTGGACAACACAACTGGAAAGGAAAGATTGAATTATTAAATATCATTATGATTGGAATTGCTGAAAAACTGCCAAAAAAAGATGAGAATCATGAATTGCATCGATTTTTAGGAACATTATTGTCGGAAAAGTTAGGCGTGTATGAAAAAATTGATATTTTAGAAAATGAGTATCATATTCCCATGGAAAAATCATTAGAGGAGGATGTGAAGATAATGTGTAATTTGAGTGAAGGGATAGAAGAAAGAGCGATGGAGATTGGAAGAGAAGCAGGGATTGAATTAGCACGTAATGTATTTAGATTAAAAAATCAAGGATTAAGTAATGAACAAATATCGGAAGAACTTCATATATCAGTTGAAACTGTAGATAAGGTTATTGGAGAATAGAATGATAAAAGCAGTATTATTTGATATGGATGGCGTGATTTTTGATACAGAGCGTATCAACGCAAAAGGATGGAAGAAGGTAGCAGCGAGATATCAAATCGCTTTGACAGATGAACGAATCGGAATGCTTCGAGGAAGAACTGCGGACGTGGCGAGAAATTTATTTCACGAATGGTTTGGAGACGAGGTGGATTATGATGAAGCAAGAGGTGCGAGATTAGAAATGCTGATGCAGCATTTGGACGAGCATGGAACACCATTAAAGCCTGGTGTCAGAGAAATTTTTAGCTACTTAAAAGAAAATCATATAAAAACAGCACTTGCAACATCAACACAGAGGGAGCGAGTGGAAATATATTTTGAAAAAGGAAATCTGCCACTGCAATTTGATGCGACAGTATGTGGACGCGAGGTTAAGAATGGTAAGCCTGCTCCGGATGTATTTTTGAAGGCGGCAGAATTGCTTGGCCTTGAGCCGGGAGAATGTCTTGTAATTGAAGACAGCTATAATGGGATACGTGCTGCAAATGCAGCGGGATGTCAGGTTGTTATGGTTCCGGATATGGACGAGCCGACCGAAGAAACAAAGGCAGTTTGTACACAAACATTGGAGTCTTTGTATGATGTAATCCGGTATTTAGATGAATTGAAGAAATTGTCATAAAAATAAAGAAAAATTCAGATATACAAAATGAAAAAAAGAGTTGACAACAGAGTCTGTATCGTGTATAGTAGTTATTGTTCTGATGTAGAACAACTAACATATGCGACAGTGGCTCAGCTGGTAGAGTACGACCTTGCCAAGGTCGGGGTCGCGGGTTCGAACCCCGTCTGTCGCTCTCTTATTAAGAGCAATGCAAAAGCATTGCTCTTTTGTTTTATCTGGAACATTGCAGCTGGTCACAGTTGCTGTAAAAGAGCCAGAAAACCCCGTCCCTAACCGGCTTTCTATAACAACTTTTTAAAAATTGTACTAGTATTTTTAAAATACCTGTGTTACAATACACAAAATGCATTAGAGTAAAGTATTAAAGTATTAACGGTTTTACAAGACCTTGCAAAGTATTTATAGTAGTCAGGAGAGGAAAACATGAATACAAAAAAGATAAAAGTAGCACTATTAGGAGTTGGTACAGTTGGTACTGGTGTTTATAAATTAATTCAGCGTCGTGCGGATGTGATGGTACGGACAATTGGAGCAGAGATGGAAGTAAGCAAGATCCTTGTCCATAATCTGAACAAGCAACGTGAAGGTATCGATGCTTCGCTTTTGACAGACAATTGGCAGGAGATTATAAATGATCCGGAAATTCAGATTGTCGTAGAAGTGATGGGTGGGATTGAACCGGCGAGAACGATGATACTTGAAGCATTGCATGCAGGAAAGCATGTTGTGACGGCAAATAAGGATCTCTTAGCTGCATATGGAAAAGAGTTGTTGGATGCTGCGGAAGAAAAGCATTGCGATTTGTTGTTTGAGGCGGCAGTGGCAGGCGGAATTCCGATTATCCGACCATTGAAGCAATGTCTTGCGGGAAATGAGATCGATGAAGTGATCGGTATTGTAAATGGTACGACAAATTATATTTTAACAAAGATGTTTGAAGAGAACATGAGCTTTGAAGAAGCACTGGCTAAGGCTACGGAGCTTGGATATGCGGAGGCTGATCCGACAGCAGATGTAGAAGGTCTGGATGCAGGACGTAAGGTTGCGATCATGGCGTCGATCGCATTTCATTCAAGGGTTGTATTTGACGATGTCTATACAGAAGGAATCACAAAGATTACTGCAGATGATATTGCATATGCAAAAGAATTTGACAGCGTGATCAAATTACTTGGTGTTGCACATAATACTGAGGGCGGAATTGAAGTCGGGGTCTATCCGATGCTGTTGAATAAAGAGCATCCTCTGGCATCCGTAAGAGATTCTTTTAATGCGGTATTTGTACATGGAGATGCAGTAGATGATGCAATGTTCTACGGACGTGGAGCAGGAGAGCTTCCTACAGCAAGTGCAGTTATGGGAGATATCATTGATGTTGCCAGAAATATTGAGTATGGATGCAATGGCCGAATCAGTTGTACATGTTATAGAGAAACGCCGATCAAAAAGTTTGATGAGGTAGAAAATAAGTTTTTCCTTCGTATGCAGGTGAAGAACCAGCCGGGTGTGCTGGCAAGTATTGCAACTGTATTTGGAAGTCATGGCGTAAGTATTGCAAGAGTTGTTCAGAAGCATATAAAAGGCAATCAGGCCGAGCTTGTTATCGTGACAGATAAGGTGAGAGAAGATTATTTGAAAAATGCACTGGAACAGTTGAGAGATATTGAAAATATTTTTGAAATCAGCAGTGTGATCCGAGAATATTAGGAGATTATAAAACTTAAGATAAATAAAGAATTTGCTTTTGGGTAAAAATGGTTAGTTAAAACAAACTTCTTCGTGAGATTTATTTACAAAAAGAAAAAACTGTGTTATAACTTAATATAGCAAGCTAGCGAATGTATAGCAACAAAAAGCTGCGCTCACAGAAAAACACCATAGCAAGTAGATGTTTTTCTGTGAGCCTTATTCATGTGAAGAGGCCAAAGGAGGAAGTTTATAATGAGTTATGCAGATAAAGTATTTATCGATATGTGTAAGGATATTATAGAGAACGGGACAAGTACAGAAGGCGAGAAAGTGCGTCCGGTGTGGGAGGACGGCACATCTGCTTATACGATTAAAAAGTTTGGTGTGGTAAATCGATATGATTTATCGAAAGAATTTCCGGCGCTGACACTGAGAAGAACAGGAATTAAGAGTTGTACAGATGAGCTTCTCTGGATCTGGCAGAAAAAGTCGAACAATATCCATGATTTGAACAGTCATATCTGGGACAGTTGGGCGGATGAGGACGGCTCAATCGGAAAAGCATACGGATATCAGATGCAGGTGAAACATCAGTATAAAGAAGGAATGATGGATCAGGTGGACCGCGTGATCTATGATTTGAAGAACAATCCGTACAGTCGTCGTATTATGACTAATATTTATGTACATCAGGATCTGCATGAGATGAATCTTTATCCATGTGCATACAGTATGACATTCAATGTGACAAAGGAAGCGGGAAGCGATAAGCTTACTTTGAATGGAATCCTCAACCAGCGTTCTCAGGATGTTCTGGCAGCAAATAACTGGAACGTTTGTCAGTATGCAGTTCTTTTACACATGCTGGCACAGGTTTGTGATATGAAGGTAGGAGAATTTGTACATGTCATTGCAGATGCACATATTTATGACAGACACGTGCCGCTTATTAAGGAACTGATATCAAGAGAGCCGCTTCCGGCACCGACATTCTGGTTAAATCCGGAAGTAAAAGATTTTTACGATTTCACACCGGATGATGTAAGACTGGATAATTATGAAACGCATCCACAGATAAAAAATATTCCGATAGCAGTGTAGGAGGTTTTAGATAATGAATGCAATAGCAGCAGTAGATGCAAACTGGGCAATAGGAAATAAAAACAGACTTTTAACAAGTATTCCGGCGGATATGAAGTTTTTCAGAGAGAAGACAATGGGACATGTTGTTGTAATGGGAAGAAAAACTTTGGAAAGCTTCCCAAACGGGCTGCCTCTTAAGAACAGAGTTAATATCGTGTTGACAGAGAACCGTTCTTATAAGGTAAAAGATGCGATTATTGTGCATACAAAAGAAGAATTGTTGGAAGAATTAAAAAAATATGATTCAAATGAGCTGTATGTAATCGGAGGAGGAAGCATTTACGAGATGCTGATCCCATATTGTGATACAGCGTATATCACAAAGATCGATCATGTATATGCAGCAGATACGTATTTCCCAAATCTGGATCAGATGGATGATTGGGAGATGACGGAGGTCAGTGAGGAGCAGACTTGTTTTGATTTGGAATATGTATTCGCAAAATATGAACGTAAATAATCAAAAAAGAAATAAAAAGAAGAAAAGAAATTTTATATTCAGAGGTGTGAGTATACTCTGTACAATCGTATTTCTGGTCAGTGGATTATGTGGCTGCACAGCAGGTGGTAATAGAGAAGAAAATCTTCAAAAAGACCAGAAGAAACTTCGGGTTGTGACAACTATTTTCCCGCAGTACGATTTTGTACGGCAGATAGCGGGAGACAATGTGTCACTTACCATGCTTTTGAAACCAGGAGAGGAAACACATTCTTACGAACCAACACCACAGGATATCATTGCAATCCAGAATGCAGACTTGTTTATTTATGTCGGCGGAGAGAATGACGAGTGGGTGGAAGATATTTTGGAATCACCGGAGATGGAAGATGTGAAGAGACTTCGTCTGGTAGATTGTGTTGGAAATATTCTTGCAGAAGAGCATGTGGAAGGAATGAAAGAAGAGCGTGGGCATTCTCATGAAGATGAGGAAGAGGAGAGCCACGATGAAGAGGAACATTTTCTTCATTCTGCCGAAGAAACGGAAGAAGAGCATAATGAGCATGTACACACGATGGATGAGCATGTCTGGACATCACCGGGCAATGCGATTGACATTGTAGAGCATATCACAGAGGAATTATGTTCTTTGGATTCAGAGCATGGACAGACATACAAAGATAATGCAGAAGCGTATGAGACACAGTTAAAGGAGCTGGATACAGCGTTTCGCGATGTAGTGGAAAATGCGAAGAATCATACACTCTTGTTTGGAGACCGTTTCCCATTTCGATATTTTGCGGCAGAGTATGGACTGGATTATTATGCAGCATTTTCGGGTTGTGCATCAGATACAGAACCAAGTGCGGCAACGATGGCATTTCTGATTAATAAGGTGAAAGAAGAACATATCCCGGTCGTGCTGAAGATGGAGCTTAGTAATGATAATATTGCAAATGCGATTGCGGAGGCGTGTGATGTTCCGGTGAGAGTATTTTACAGCAGTCATAATATTAGTGCTAAGCAGTTTGAAGCGGGAGTAACTTATTTGGATTTAATGAAAGAAAATGTAGAAACGTTAAAGGAGGCTTTGAGATAATGGCTTTGATTCAATGTGAAAATATATCAATTGCATACGAAGGTCAGACAGTCATTGAGGATTTATCATTTCAGATGGATCAAGGGGATTATCTTTGTATTGTCGGGGAGAATGGTTCCGGAAAGAGTACTTTAGTCAAGAGTCTTTTGGGGTTAAAGAGTCCGTCGAAGGGGAAAATTATTTTCGGAGATGGATTGCTTCAAAGAGAGATTGGGTACCTTCCACAGCAAAATGATGTGCAGAAGGATTTTCCGGCAAGTGTGTATGAAGTAGTATTGTCAGGACGGTTAAATGGACGTGGTTTTCATCCATTTTACAAAGCAGAGGATAAGAGGCGGGCAAAAGAAAATATGCAGCTTTTAGGAATCGATGACCTTGCAAGAAGTTGTTTTCGAGATTTGTCCGGCGGACAGAAGCAGAGAGTTCTGCTCGCAAGAGCTTTGTGTGCGACAAAGAAGCTTCTTCTTCTGGATGAGCCGGTGACAGGGCTTGATCCAATCGTGACAGCAGAGTTTTATCAACTGATCAAAGAGATAAATCAGAAGTCAGGGATTGCTGTTGTGATGGTCTCTCATGATATTGAAAGTGCACTTCGAGATGCAACACACATTTTACATTTGCAGGAAAATGCAAGGTTTTTCGGGACGACAGAGGATTATAAGAAGAGTGCTGTCGGCAGACAATATATTAAAAGTGGACAGATTGATGTTCAGGAAGCGGTAGTAGAGGAACGTCTGAAACAGATGGAAGGGGGAGATAAGTCATGAATACAATGATTGAGATGCTCTCCTATCCATTTATGGTGAGGGCGTTTACAGTAGGAATTCTGGTCTCTTTATGTTCCGCACTTTTGGGTGTGAGCCTGGTATTAAAGAGGTATTCGATGATAGGTGATGGCTTGTCGCATGTGGGATTTGGCGCACTTGCAGTTGCAGCAGCGTTAAATGTAGCACCGCTGGCGGTCGCAATTCCGGTCGTGATCATTGCGGCGATACTTCTTCTTAGGGTGAACAGTAGCAGTGTGCTCAAAGGTGATTCGGCGATTGCACTGATTTCTACCAGTGCACTTGCAATCGGTGTTATGGTAATATCCATGACAACAGGAATGAATACAGATGTTTACAATTACATGTTTGGAAGTATTCTGGCAATGAGTGCAGAGGATGTCCGCATGAGTGTGATTTTATCGGTAGTCGTATTATTGTTGTATATATTTTTCTATAATAAAATATTTGCGATTACATTTGATGAAATATTTGCAAAAGCAACAGGTGTGAAAGCTGATTTATATAATACATTGATCGCAGTCCTGACAGCTGTGACAATCGTGCTCGGAATGAGAATGATGGGAACATTGCTGATTTCCAGTTTAATTATATTTCCGGCACTTACATCTATGCGAGTCTGCAAGACATTTCGAGGAGTGATTGTAAATTCAGCGATTATTTCTGTTGTGTGCTTCTGCATTGGTATTTCGGTGTCATACTTTTTTGCAACTCCGGCAGGAGCCAGTGTGGTTGTTGTAAATCTGGCATTTCTCGGTATTTATACAATAATCGGATTTATCAGACAGCGAAAATAACGTTTGCAAATAGGACGTTTTTATAAAGGGAGGTTTTTCTATGAAACAGATTTCAGGTAATAAGTTATTAGTAAAAGCATTGAAAGAAGAAGGGGTAGACACATTATTTGGTTATCCGGGGGCTTGTACGATCGATATTAGTGATGAGCTTTATAAACAGGATGATATACGTGTGATTCTGCCTCGACATGAGCAGGCTTTGGTTCATGCTGCCGATGCATATGCCCGTACGACAGGTAAAGTCGGAGTCTGTCTTGTAACAAGCGGACCGGGAGCGACGAACCTTGTAACAGGTCTTGCAACAGCAAACTATGACAGTGTGCCATTGGTATGTTTTACTGGTCAGGTTTCAAGACATTTAATCGGAAACGATGCTTTTCAGGAAGTAGACATCGTAGGTATTACAAGAAGTATTACGAAGTACGGTGTTACTGTTCATAAACGTGAGGACCTGGGTCGTATTATCAAAGAAGCCTTTTATATAGCAAGAACAGGGAAACCGGGTCCGGTACTGATTGACCTTCCAAAAGATGTTATGGCAGAGCTTGGAAGTGCAGAGTACCCGAAATCTGTAAATATCCGTGGATACAAACCAACTACGGCTGTTCATATCGGACAGTTGAAACGAGCTTTGAAAATGCTTGGAAAAGCAGAACGTCCGTTATTTCTTGCAGGTGGCGGAGTGATTATTGCAGATGCAAAAGAGGCATTTAAAGAAGTTGTAGAGAAGACAAACGTACCGGTTGTTACAACTATTATGGGACGTGGTGCGATTCCGACGAACCATCCATTGTTTATTGGAAACCTTGGTATGCACGGTGCGTATGCGGCCAATATGGCAGTCAGCGAGTGTGATCTGTTATTTTCTATCGGAACGAGATTTAACGATCGTATTACAGGAAAATTACATGAGTTTGCCCCACATGCACAAATTGTCCACATAGATATTGATACAGCGGCCATTTCGCGAAATATCCATGTTGACGTGCCGATTGTTGCAGATGCGAAGGATGCCATTACAAAAATGAATGAATATGTTGTTCCATGCAAGACGAAGAAATGGCTGGATGAAATCGATGAGTGGCAGCATGTACACCCGTTGACGATGAAAAAGCATGCAGAAATGGGACCGATGGATATTATCGGGGAGATTAACAGACAGTTTGATGAGGCAATCATTGTAACGGATGTAGGTCAGCATCAGATGTTTGCGGCACAGTTTACAGAGATTACAGAGAAGAAGCAAATTATTATGTCAGGCGGACTTGGAACGATGGGATATGGATTCCCGGGAGCAATCGGAGCAAAACTGGGCAATCCGGATAAGCCGGTCATTATGATCTCAGGAGATGGCGGTATGCAGATGAACATTCAGGAATTTGCAACTGCAGTATTGGAAGAACTTCCTGTTATCTTATGTGTATTTAACAATACATATCTTGGAATGGTACGTCAGTGGCAGAAATTATTCTATGGAAAACGTTATGGAATGACAGATTTGCGCGCGGGTGCTTTGACAAGAAGAACAAATGGAGAAGAAAAGCCGGAGTATACACCGGACTTCATTAAGCTGGCAGAGAGTTATGGAGCAAAGGGTATACGTGTTACAAAAACAGATGAGATTGCAGCAGCATTTGAAGAGGCTAAGAAAAATACAAAAGTTCCGACATTGATTGAATTTATCATTGATCCGGAAGAAATGGTATTCCCAATGATTAAGCCGGGCGGAACATTGGAAGAAATGATCATAGAGTGTTAGGAGGACTGAAAAAATGGAGAATAGTATAAAGAAAAGATGGATTTCATTGTATGTAGAAAATCAGGTGGGTGTTCTTTCGAAAATTTCAGGACTCTTTTCTGGAAAAGCATATAACCTGGATAGTCTGACAGTAGGAACAACAGAAGATCCTACAGTATCACGAATGACGATCGCAACAGTCAGTGATGATGAAACATTTGAACAGATAAAAAAACAATTGAATCGAATGGTAGAAGTGATTAAAGTAATCGACTTTACAGATTTATTTGTCCGCATGAAAGAAATTTTATATGTAAAGGTTAAGAAATGCAGCAGAGAAGATAAGGCAGAGCTGTTTCGAATTGCAGAGACATATAAAGCAAAACCGATGGATATCGGAAGAGACAGTCTTCTGATTGAATTCGTTCAGACTGCAACAAAGAATGATGCGGTTATCAAACTGATGAAGGAAGAGTTCCAGAATATTGAGGTTGTACGTGGCGGAAGTGTTGGAATTGAGTCGATTAGCATGATGGAAAGATAAAAAAATATAAAAAAACAGAGTGCACTCTTGAATTTTCTTTTTAATCGTATTATAATCGACTAAAGATAGAAAGCTTGATATTGGAATGGAGGAATCACAGATGGATAAGAGAAATATTGATTGGGAGAACCTTGGATTTGGATATGTTCAGACAGAAAAGCGTTATGTTTCAAACTTCAAAGATGGAAAATGGGATGATGGAGTCCTGACAGAAGACGCGAACATCGTTCTGAATGAATGTGCAGGAGTACTTCAGTATGCACAGACAGTATTTGAAGGTATGAAAGCATATACAACAGAAGATGGACGAATTGTTGTATTCCGCCCTGATTTGAATGCAAAACGTATGGTTGATTCTGCGAAGAGACTCGAGATGCCTCCGTTCCCAGAAGAGAGATTTGTAGATGCGATTGAAAAGGTTGTTAAGGCAAATGCTGAATATGTACCGCCATACGGTTCAGGAGCAACTCTGTATTTAAGACCTTATATGTTTGGAAGTAATCCGGTTATCGGAGTAAAACCTGCCAATGAGTACCAGTTCCGTATTTTTGCCACACCGGTAGGACCATACTTCAAAGGTGGAGCAAAACCTGTAACAATCTGTATTTCAGATTTTGACCGTGCTGCACCGCATGGAACAGGACATATCAAGGCTGGATTGAACTATGCTATGAGCCTGCATGCAATTGTAACAGCTCATGCAAATGGATTTGATGAGAACATGTATCTTGATTCTGCTACAAGAACAAAAGTAGAAGAGACAGGTGGAGCAAACTTCATTTTTGTAACAAAAGATAATAAAGTTGTAACTCCTCATTCAAATACAATTCTTCCATCTATTACAAGACGTTCTCTGATGTATATTGCAGAGCATTATCTTGGACTTGAAGTAGAAGAAAGAGATGTATATGTAGAAGAACTGAAAGATTTTGCAGAGTGTGGTCTGTGTGGAACAGCAGCCGTTATCTCACCGGTAGGTAAAGTTGTTGATCACGGAAAAGAGATCTGTTTCCCAAGCGGAATGGAGAAGATGGGACCAATCACTCAGAAATTGTATGATACATTGACAGGTATCCAGATGGGACGTATCGAAGCTCCGGAAGGATGGCTGAAAGTAATCGAATAATTTGGATAATATTTCAGATATAATTTGAAAAAAATAGCCTGTAAAGTATTTGTAAAGTGGATAAAAGAGGGTGCATTCACAAAAAATGTGAATTGCATCTTCTTTTTTTGACAAGGATGTTTACAAGCATTTTACAGAATGATATGATAAAATGAAATGGAATTTTAGAATGGAAGTAAAGCAGTAATGAAAAGGTGTATATATACCCTTGCTTTTTTCTGTATGCTTTGTTTTGGATGGATGTTGAATCCCTTGACGGTGCATGCGGAGATTGCATCAGACCGGGCGTTTGATGGAGCAGTGTGGGAGAAGATTATAGAGGATGATACAGAGGCGGCAGAGGGCGTCGTACAATCTATGTGTGTGACAGATTATTACATCATTATGATGGAGAATGTTGCAGAGGATGGAACGACACCGGATATTATAAAAGCATATTACCGGTATGACCATGACGAGAATGGACAGCCTGTTGAACGGTATTCCCTTGCAAAACGTGTGCAGGATATGTGTTATGAACATTGTAACGGAATGGCATTTAACCCAAATACGCGGGAAATCGTGGTTGCGTTGTACACAAGCTATAATGCGGAAAACCGAGGCTGTGTTTTTTTGCTGGATGCGGATACATTGGAATTCAAAGGCCGGATGAAGATTTCAGATGATTATAATATACTCGGAATCGGTTATGATCAAACGGATGATTGTTATTATATTCAGACAAATGCAGATGGTGGATATACATTTAAAAAGCTGGACAGTCAGTTTCAGATTATAGATGATTACGGAACGATGGAAGGCTATTCTAAGGGAACAAATTTTCAGGATCTTTGTGTAAGCGGAGATTATATCATTAATTTACCCTTGACCTTAAATATGGGAATCGGTGATTATATTAACATGTATTCTATCTCCAGAAGAGTGATGGTGTCGGATACACAGATGAATTTCAATTTTGAAGGAGTAAGTGCAGATGAACCGGAAAGTATCTGTGAATTAGAACCTGGATTATTTGCGGTAACAGTGACGCAGTCATATGCAGACGGAAGAAGAACTGTGGCGGTCTATAAGACGATGGTTCCTTATAATTTTCCAGCAGCAGATATACAAAAGAGTACAGAGCCGATAAGTGAAGATGTGAGTACACCGGAAATAGTGGCAAGTGAAAAACAAGAAGATCAGCATGTTATCTCAACACCTGTAAAGCAAAAGATATCAAGCCTTGTGAAGTTAAAGAGCAAGATCAAGCTGCCATCAGTAAAACAGGTTTTGAAGGTTGTATTATTGCTTGTAGTTGCAATTGTTATATTCCTTGCATTTTATATGCGGCTTATTGCCATCAGACGAGAACGTCAGCGCAAGCTGGAAAAGGCAAGAAGAGAGCGAAAAGCAATCAGAGAGAAATACGAGGACAAAGAAAGAAGAATATATTGATAAACGAGGTAGAAGATGGAAGCATATACAAGTTTTGCAGTAGTGTATGATACGTTCATGGATAATGTGCCTTATGAAGAATGGGGAGAATATTTACATGGATTGTTATTGGAATATGGGGTGGAAGACGGGCTGGTTTTGGACCTTGGATGCGGAACCGGAACAATGACTGAAATTTTAGCTTCAAAGGGCTATGATATGACCGGAGTAGATTTTTCGGAAGAAATGTTAGATATTGCAATGCAGAAACGCACGAAGAGTGGACATGATATATTATATCTGATGCAGGATATGCGGGAATTTGAATTATATGGAACAGTCAGAGCCATTGTAAGCGTTTGTGATTCTATGAATTATCTTACAGAAGATGGTGATTTGGAGCAGGTGTTCAGACTTGCCAATAATTATCTGGATCCGGGCGGATTATTTATTTTTGATATGAATACAGAATATAAATATCGCGAAATGCTGGGGGATCAGACAATCGCAGAAGAACGTGAGAATTGTAGTTTTATTTGGGACAACTATTATTACGAGGAAGAAAAGATCAATGAATATCAGTTATCTTTGTTTGTGGAAGACCCGGTTTTAAGTGAAAAGACGGGACAGGATATTTGCAGAAAATTTCAAGAGATGCACTATCAGAGAGCATACAGTCTCGCAGAAGTAAAGGCAGCATTGGAAGTGGCAGGGATGGAGTTTATTGCGGCTTACGATGCATTTACAAGGAATCCGGTGCATCAGGAAAGTGAGCGTATGTATATCATTGCGAGAGAACAGGGAAAGTAAGAGAGGAGAATAGATATGTCAGATTATATAGTAAGAGCAACAGCGGCAAATACACAGATTCGTGCATTTGCTGCATCAACAACAGAATTGGTAGAGGAGGCACGCAAGCGTCATCAGACAAGTCCGGTTGCGACAGCAGCGCTGGGACGTCTGCTTACAGCCGGTGTCATGATGGGAAGTATGATGAAGAATGACAGTGATGTATTGACATTACAGATTCAGTGTGGCGGTGAGATCGGAGGAATGACGGTGACTGCAGACAGTCACGGAGATGTAAAAGGATATGTGAATAATCCGGATGTTATGCTGCCGCCAAAGAATGGCAAGCTGGATGTTGGAGGCGCATTGGGACCTGGATTTTTGAATGTAATCAAAGATATGGGACTAAAAGAGCCATATTCAGGACAGACTATGCTTCAGACAGGTGAGATTGCAGAAGATCTGACATATTATTTTGCAACATCAGAGCAGGTACCATCATCTGTCGGTTTGGGTGTTTTGATGGAGAAAGACAATACAGTGCGCTGCGCCGGTGGATTTATTGTACAGGTAATGCCATTTGTAGAGGATGAGGTTCTTGATAAATTAGAGGCCAATATCCAGAAGATTCAATCTGTAACAGCGATGCTTGATAATGGACATACTCCGGAAGAGATGCTAAATCAGGTTTTGGAAGGGCTGGATGTAGAGATTACAGATACGCTTCCTGCTAAATTTAGCTGTAATTGCTCAAAGGATAGAATTGAAAAAGCAATTATCAGCATTGGTAAAAAGGAAATACAGGCTATGATCGATGATGATAAACCGATTGAAGTGAAGTGTCATTTCTGTAATACAGCGTATAAATTTGAAGTGGAAGAGTTAAAAAAGCTGCTTAAGAAGGCAACGAGATAACACGATTAATATCATGACAATGAAAGTTCTAAGTGAAAAGAACCGGATAAGAAACAGGAGTGATGAAAGATGAAACAGGGATTTGTAAAGGTTGCAGCCGTAACACCAAATCTTCAGGTTGCAGATGTAGAGTACAATACAGGAAAAATTTGTGAGGCAATTGATGTAGCTTACGAGAACAGAGCGAAAGTGGTTGTTTTTCCGGAGCTGTGTATTACAGGGTATACGTGTAGTGATCTGTTTTTGCAGGATATATTGTTGGAAGAGTCAAAAAAGGCATTATTAAAAATAGCAAAATATACAAGAGACAAGGATATGCTGATTTTTGTCGGAATGCCGCTTATGCAGGATGGAAAGCTCTACAATGTGGCAGCAGCCTTAAATAAGGGAGATATTTTAGGATTTACTACAAAAACATTTCTTCCAAATTATGGTGAATTTTATGAAATGCGTCAATTTACACCGGGACCAAAAGAAGCCAGATGGATTTTATTTGAGGGAAATAAAGTTCCGTTTGGTCCGCAGATTTTGTTTGAATGTACAACGATGCCAAATCTTGTAGTTTCAGCTGAAATATGTGAAGATGTATGGGCTCCTATGCCGCCTAGTATTCAGGCTGCATTAGGAGGAGCAACACTTATAGTGAACTGTTCAGCCAGTGATGAGACGATTGGTAAGAGCAGTTATAGAAGAGAGCTGATCAAAGGACAGTCAGCACGTCTGCTTGCCGGATATATTTATGCCAATGCGGGAGAGGGCGAGTCAACAACAGATCTTGTGTTTGGCGGACATAATATTATTGCCGAGAATGGTTCTATATTGAGAGAATCAAGAAGATTTGTGAATAGAGCAATTTATTCGGAGATTGATATCAATCGTCTGGTCGGTGAGAGACGTAAGAATACAACATTTCAGGTAAATGATGTACCAGGGCTGATACGTGTTCCTTTTTATCTTGAGATGGAAAAGACCTATCTTACAAGAAAGTTTTCGAAACATCCATTTGTGCCATATAACGAGCGTGAGAAGGCAAGAAGATGTGAGGAAATTTTAAATATCCAGGCAATGGGATTGAAAAAACGTCTTGCACATACACATGCGAAGACAGCGGTAGTTGGAATATCAGGCGGCTTGGATTCTACGCTTGCATTGATTGTAACGGCAAGAGCATTTGATATGCTAAAGAAAGATAAAAAGCAGATTATAGCGGTTACAATGCCTTGTTTTGGAACAACAGACCGCACCTATCAGAATGCCTGCAAGATGTCGAAACAACTTGGAGCAACGCTTATAGAAGTGCCAATCGCAGAGGCAGTGAATATTCATTTCCGTGATATCGGGCACGATCCGAAGGATCACAGTGTAACATATGAAAATGGACAGGCGAGAGAGCGTACACAGGTCTTGATGGATATTGCAAATAAAGATGGCGGTATGGTTATCGGTACAGGTGATTTGTCAGAGCTGGCGCTTGGATGGGCAACATACAATGGTGATCATATGTCTATGTATGGGGTAAATGCTTCAATTCCAAAGACACTGGTAAGACATCTTGTACAGTATGCGGCGGATACGACAGTAGATAAAGAGTTAAAGCAAGTACTTTATGATGTGCTGGATACACCGGTAAGTCCGGAATTATTGCCTCCGAAAGACGGGAATATCGCACAGAAGACAGAAGACTTGGTCGGACCATATGAGTTACATGATTTTTATTTGTATTATTTACTTCGTTTTGGGTTTGAACCAAGCAAGATTTTCCGTCTTGCAAAATATACATTTGAAGATACATATGATGATGTTACAATTTTGAAATGGCTGGAGACATTCTGTAAAAGATTTTTTGCACAGCAGTTTAAACGTTCATGCCTTCCGGATGGACCAAAAGTAGGTAGTGTAGCATTATCTCCGAGAGGAGACTGGAGAATGCCGAGTGATGCCTGCGTAGCAGTGTGGTTGAAGGATTTAGAGAATATTTCGTTGTCAGATATTTAAAAGAATAAGTTGCTAGCTGTGAAGAAAAATCTTCGCAGACAGATAATAAAGAAAAGAGGCAGGATATCCGTTGAACGGACAACCTGCCTCTTTTCTCTTTAGGTGTTGAAATAAGTATAGCTAAAAAATTAAAGTGAAATACGTGTACCAGTTACTCCATTGATACCATCTTTTGCTTTTTCAAGTAATGTGATCAGTGCCTGACGACCAGGTTTTGATTCTGCAAAGTCAACCGCAGCCTGAACTTTTGGAAGCATAGAACCAGGAGCGAAGTGACCTTCTTCCATGTACTGTTTTGCTTCCTCAACTGTCATATGATCAATCCATTTTTCATCTGGTTTTCCATAGTTTACAGCAACTTTTTCTACAGCTGTAAGGATGATGAGGAAGTCAGCGTCCAGATTTTTAGCCATCAGACAGCTTGCGAAGTCTTTATCGATAACTGCGCTGGCACCTTTTAAGTGATTTCCCTGCAATGTAACAGGAATACCGCCACCACCACAAGCGATAACAAGTTCACCTGCATTAACCATGTTACGGATTGTTCCAATTTCAACGATTTCCTGTGGCTTTGGAGAAGCAACAACACGGCGATATCCACGTCCTGCATCCTCTTTCATGATATAGTTATATTTCTCAGCCATCTCATCAGCCTGTTCTTTTGTTAAGAAACGTCCGATTGGTTTTGATGGATTTTCGAAAGCCGGATCATTTTCATCTACACGAACCTGTGTGATCATTGTAGCAACCGGAATATCTGTGATTCCACGATTTAACAATTCTTCACGTAATGCATTCTGCAAGTCATAACCGATGTAAGCCTGGCTCATCGCAACACAAACAGAAAGTGGTGTGTTAGGCTGTTTTTCATCTTCATGAGTTAAAGCGAGCATAGCATTATTAATCATACCAACCTGTGGTCCGTTGCCATGTGCAACAACAACTTCACAGCCTTCTTCAATCAGATCAACGATTGCACGAGCTGTAATTTTAACTGCTGCCATCTGCTCTGGAAGTGTATTGCCAAGAGCATTTCCCCCGAGAGCAATGACAATTCTCTTCTTTTTAGACATTTTATATTCCTCCAAATGAAATTTTTGTTTTTAAAACCAGAAGCGAAACAGGTTCGCTTCTGGTTCGTTATAAGACTATGTTTAATTTGTGCTCAAAATCTTATTCGAAAATTCTAGGGCATCCTCTTTCTTCCAGTTTTTTCAAGATCTCTGTTGGATTCTCGAATTTAGCAAGGAAGATCATAGCTGCGATGATATATGGTTTGAAGCTAGCTTCTTTGTAAAGTGGATCTCTGTAACGATCGAATACAGAAGCATCTACTTCACCTTCTTCACAGCTTACGCCTGAGATATCAGCTGGCAGACAGTGCATGTAAAGAGCTTTTCCGTCTTTTGTTGTAGCCATAAGCTCTTCTGTACAAGCCCAATCTTTGTGCTCTGCGTTCTGAGCAAGAAGTTCTTTCTCAAGTTCTTTGATACCTTCTGTATCACCATTTCCGTACAGTTCTGTACGTTTTTCCATAGCTGCGAATGGAGCCCAGCTCTTTGGATATACGATATCAGCATCTTTGAAAGCTTCTGCCATGTTGTTTGTTTTTGTGAATGATCCGCCTGATTTTTTAGCGTTTTCTTCAGCAACTTTTTCTACATCTTCAAATACTTCGTATCCTTCTGGATGAGCAAGAACAACATCCATTCCGAAACGTGTCATAAGTCCGATGATTCCCTGTGGAACTGAAAGTGGTTTACCATAAGATGGAGAGTAAGCCCATGTCATAGCAAGTTTTTTACCTTTCAAATTCTCAACTCCGCCGAACTCGTGGATGATGTGAAGCATATCAGCCATTGCCTGTGTTGGGTGGTCGATATCGCACTGAAGGTTAACAAGTGTAGGTTTCTGCTCTAAGATACCGTCTTTGTTTCCCTGTGTTACAGCGTCAACAACTTCGTGCATATATTTGTTACCTTTTCCGATGTACATATCATCACGGATACCGATTACATCAGCCATGAAAGAAATCATGTTAGCTGTTTCACGAACTGTTTCACCGTGAGCAACCTGAGATTTTCCTTCGTCAAGATCCTGAACTTCAAGACCTAACAGGTTACAAGCAGAAGCGAAAGAGAAACGTGTACGTGTAGAGTTATCACGGAATAAAGAGATTCCAAGTCCACTTTCAAATACTTTTGTAGAGATGTTGTTTTCTCTCATGTAACGAAGAGCGTCAGCTACTGTAAATACAGCTTCGATTTCGTCGTCTGTTTTCTCCCATGTTAAGAAGAAATCACCATTGTACATCTCTTTGAAGTTTAATGCGTTTAATTTGTCAATATATCCCTGTAATTTTGCGTCCATTATAAAATCCTCCTAATAATTGTTTTTTAATACTTGTTTTAATGGATGGCGTCCGGCAGACCAGACGCCTGAATTGGTTTTGAGTATATAATGCTAAGCTCAATGAGGTAACACATTCGAACATCGACTCGGAAGGACCTCGTCTGATGCCGAAGTGTACACAATCGCTAAGCTCAATGCAATTTCGCTAAGCGATTAGTGCATTATTTCACATATGATTTTGGAAGAGCAGCGTAAACTGCAGCACATGTAACAAGATCCTGTTTCCATGTCTTCTCGTTTGGTGCGTGAGCCTGAGCCTCTGCTCCAGGTCCGAATCCGATACAAGGGATTCCGTTACGTCCCATGATAGATACACCGTTTGTAGAAAATGTCCATTTATCTGTTAATGGACGAGCCTGTCTCATCTCAAGTGTCTCTTCAGCACCGATACGTGCATCTCCGTAAAGTCCTGTATAAGCTTCTTCAAGAGCTTTTGTTACAGCATGGTCTTTTGGAATAGCCCATGTTGGGAAGTAGCACTCGATTTCATATACACATCCTGTGTAAGAAGGACGGTCATAGTTGTACATAGAAACTGTTACGTCATCACCGTATTTCTGTACGCTAGGTAAAGCACGGATCTCATCTAAGCAGCTTTCCCATGTCTCTCCGAATGTCATACGACGGTCAAGAGATACTGAGCAAGAGTCAGCTACTGCACAACGGCTTGGAGATGTGTAGAAAATCTGAGATGTTGTAACTGTACCACGTCCAAGGAAACGAGCTTCTTCGTAATCTTTGTTGTATTTAGGATCAAGCATTTTAACAAGACCTTTGATTTCTGTTCCGTCTTCAGCGTCGTTCTCGTTCAAAGCACGGATATCCTGGAGAATGTCAGCCATTTTGTAAATAGCATTGTCTCCACGCTCTGGAGCAGAACCATGGCAAGAAACACCTTTAACGTCAACGCGGATTTCCATACGTCCACGCTGTCCACGATAGATACCACCATCTGTAGGCTCTGTAGAAACTACAAATTCAGGACGAACTTTGTCTTCGTTGATGATGTACTGCCAGCAAAGACCATCACAGTCTTCTTCCTGAACTGTACCAACAACCATTACTTTGTATCCTTCTGGAATAAGATCCTGTTCTTTCATGATCTTAGCACCATAAACAGCTGATACGATACCGCCACACTGATCAGATACTCCACGTCCACCGATCTCTGTCTCTGTCTCATATCCTTCATATGGATCGAATGTCCAGTTGTCGATGTTACCGATACCTACTGTATCAATATGAGCATCAAATGCGATGATCTTGTCGCCTGTTCCCATATATCCGATTACATTTCCCTGAGGATCGATCTGAACTTCATCAAATCCTACTTTTTTCATCTCAGCAGCGATAGTGTCGATATGAGCTTTCTCATCACAGCTTTCTCCTGGGTTTTTTACGATTGCACGTAAGAATGCAGTCATTTCTTTCTCATATCCCTGTGCAGCCTCTTTGATTTTGTTTAAATCCATTGTTAAAAATCCTCCTTTTTAAAATATAAATTAATGTTTTCCTATTATATAAGTCTTATTAGACTTATTTTTCATTTCCATCCCAAACGATTGATTCATAACGTTCAGGGTCTGTGTTACCTTCTGTAGAGAAGAGTAATACTTTTGAGTTTTCATCTAATCCAAGATGTTCTCTTAATTCTTTGTACTCATCCATCATCATGATGCAAGCAAGTGTTCCGAATGGAGCAGCTCCTGATTCACCAGATGTGACCGGTTTGTCTCCTTTGATAGGAGCAGCAAGCATACGCATACCTTTAGCAGCAACCCAGTCAGGAGTAGCAATGAATGTATCTACATGGTTTTTCAAAATATCCCATGAAATTGTGTTTGGCTCACCACAAGCAAGACCAGCCATGATAGTAACCATATCGCCGTCTACAATCTGGATACTTCCGTCACCGACAGAAGCACCTTTGTAAAGACATGCAGCAGCTTCAGCTTCTACAACAACAACTTTCGGTGGGTTCTCTGGATATCTGTTAGCAAAGTAACCCTGAACAGCACCGGCAAGTGATCCAACACCAGCCTGGATAAATACATGTGTAGGACGCTCGCATCCATAATCCTGAAGCTGATCATAAGCCTCCATAGCCATTGTTCCATATCCCTGCATGATCCAAGCTGGAATTTCTTCGTATCCGTCCCAAGCTGTATCCTGAACCATGATTCCGTTCTCTGTCTTCATAGCCATGTCATTTGCCATACGAACACATTCATCGTAGTTGTATTCTTCGATAGTAGCTGTAGCACCCTCAGCAAGAATGTTGTTCAGTCGTGTCTGTGTTGTTCCCTTTGGCATTAAGACAACTGCTTTCTGTCCAAGCTTGTTTGCAGCCCATGCAACTCCACGTCCATGGTTACCATCTGTAGCTGTAAAGAATGTAGCTTGTCCGAACTCTTCTTTAAGAGCATCAGAAGTAAGTACATTATAAGGAAGTTCTGAAACATCTTTGCCTGTCTGCTGTGCAATGTAACGAGCCATTGCAAATGAACCTCCGAGTACTTTGAAAGCGTTCAGTCCAAAACGATAAGATTCATCTTTGATGTACACTTCGCCAAGACCGAGCATGTCAGCCATCTTATCTAATTTAGTAAGTGGTGTTACTGTGTACTGTGGAAAACTTTCATGGAAAGCACGAGCTTTTTTGACTTCGTCCAGACTCATGATTTTCAGGTTTTCATCGTTTGTCTTTGGCATCTTATTGACTGCCCATTTGATTGATTCCATTTGGAATAACCTCCTTTTATATTTTTAATTTTATTTTTAGGTTCCTATTGTTATTTGTTAGCCGCATCCATATAATTATAGAGGGTAAACTTTGAAATGCCTAATAGGGAAGCAACTTTGTCTCCGGATTTTGTGATAAGAAAAGCACCCGCATTATTTAAAAATTGTACAACCTTAACTTTGTCGTCTTTGTTCATTGCTGCGACAGGTTTGCCGACAAGCGCAAGAGCCTGCTCAATTAAAGAATCAAGTAGTTCATTCACATTGTGGGTGATTTTCTGCGGCTGTGCGAGTCCGCCATCAGAAGTTCCGTCCCCTCCTTCCAACTCCAATTCAGATTCTGTTGTGATTAGAGAGTGAAGAGCATTTTCTACTGTTAATAAAGAAGTAATATCGTAGTTTAAAGCAAAGATATATTCGATATTGTTATCGTCACCACGAACATACATTGTACTGGACTTTAAAATCTGTCCGCTTTCTGTCTTAGTTAGATAAGAAAGTCTGTCGTGAATCTTAGATGGATCCCTTTTTAGTGTCTCAAGAACAATGCGTGAAGGTCCGTCGCCAACCTGGCGGCCTGAGATAGAACCATTCTCTACATATACAATAGAATGTTCAATCTCACGTTTGGTTAAGTCGTGGATGACAATTTCACAATTACTACCGAAGTGAACCGCAAGTCCATGACTAATCTGTTTTAATAAGTCAAGCCTTTTGCCCATGAATCTGTAACCCCTTTCTTTAGCACGAAAATGTCTTATCGTTTATTTGCTTCTGAATCCATCATAGCATAAAAAAAATGAAAATCAATACTTTTCTAAAAATTTTTTAGATATCTTAATTTTTTTAAGAATTTTGTTGCATTTAAGGGGGTGTTATGGTATCATATTACAAAGAAAGTGGTTCAGAAATGTAATTTGTTGTGCGAAAATTACAAAAAAATCAGACAAATTAAATAGTTGAAAAAACTGAAAAAAAGAAAAGGAGAGATGCATATGTTGATTATTGGTAATGGTAGAGTAGTCACAAGAGATTCCGCTAATCCTTATATTGAAAGTGGAGCCGTAGCAATTGAGGGGACACAGATTAAGAAGGTAGGAGATCTTGAGACTCTTAAGAAAGAATTCCCGGATGCAGAGTTTATTGATGCGAAAGGAAAGATTATCATGCCGGCATTTGTTAATGCACATGAACATATTTATAGTGCATTTGCAAGAGGTATGTCAGTCAACGGATATGATCCGAAGGGATTTTTAGATATTTTAGATGGTATGTGGTGGACAATCGACAGAAACCTTACATTAAATGATACTTATTTAAGTGCGATGGCTACTTATATTGATTGTATTAAGAATGGTGTTACTACAATTTTTGATCATCATGCAAGTTTTGGCTCTATCGAAGGTTCTTTATTTGAAATCGAGAAAGCAGCAAAAGAAACAGGAGTCCGTTCATGTCTTTGCTATGAGATTTCTGACAGAGATGGTATGGATAAGGCAAGAGCATCTGTTAAAGAGAATGCTGATTTTATCCGCCACGCATTAAAAGATGATACAGGCATGATCGCAGGTATGATGGGTATGCATGCACAGTTTACAATCTCTGATGAGACAATGGAGCTGGCTGCTGCTAACAAACCGGATGGAGTTGGATATCACATTCACGTTGCAGAAGGTATTGAAGATTTACATCATTGTCTGAAGCATTATGGTAAACGTATTGTAGATCGTCTTATGGATCATGGCATCCTGGGAGAGAAAACTCTTCTTGGACATTGTATTTATGTAAATGAGCATGAGATGGACCTGATCAAAGATACAAATACAATGGTAGTTCACAATCCGGAATCTAACATGGGTAATGCATGTGGATGCCCTCCGACAATGCATATCGTACACAAAGGTATTCTGACAGGTCTTGGAACAGATGGATACACACATGATATGACAGAATCTTATAAGGTAGCGAATGTGTTACATAAACATCATTTATGTGATGCAAATGCAGCCTGGTCAGAAGTACCACAGATGCTTTTTGAAGGAAACGTACAGATTGCAGAGCGTTACTTCCCACAGAAGCTGGGCGTGTTAAAAGAAGGTGCAGCAGCAGATGTGATCGTTGTAGACTATATTCCACCAACACCATTACATGCAGGTAATGTAAACAGTCATGTTCTGTTTGGTATGACAGGAAGAGATGTTGTTACAACGGTAGCGAATGGTAAAGTATTAATGAAAGATCGTGAATTGTTGAATATCGATGCAGAAAAAGTACTTGCTGATTGCAGACAGGCAGCCGGAGCGCTTGCTGATAGAATTAACTCAAGATAATACTGGGAATATAGGAGGAAATACAATGGGCAAAAGTAAAGATAAAACTGGAAGCGATGAACTTTTTAGATGGGACGGCAATCCGACACCTGGACAGATTGCGCCACTGGCGATTCAGCATGTATTGGCAGCGGTAGTAGGATGTGTAACACCTGCGATTCTGGTTGCGAATGCTGCTAACAATGCTGGAGGAAGCGTAGACACTGGATTATTGATTCAGATGTCTCTGGTATTTGCAGCATTGTCAACGCTGTTACAGTTGTATGGAAATAAGATCCATATCGGATCAGGTCTCCCGGTTATTATCGGAGTCAGCTTTGCTTATGTGCCAACAATGACAGCAATTGCTTCTCAGGCAAAGGGAGTCGATACGATCCTGGGAGCGATGGTAATTGGCGGTATAGTAGCAATTTTAGTAGGATTATTTATTAAACAGATTCGAAAAGTATTCCCGCCACTTGTTATCGGAACAGTTATTTTCGCAATCGGACTTTCTTTATATAAGACAGCAATCAACTATATGGCTGGTAACTCAGCAAACACATATGAGTTGATAGTAGAACAGCAGGGTAAAACTGCTGCATTAGTATATGGTTCTTGGCAGAACTGGCTGATTTCAATCATTACACTTGCAATTGTAATAGGATTGAATCACTATGGAAAAGGCTTATTTAAACTTGCTTCTATTTTGATTGGTTTACTTTGTGGATACGTTCTTGCTCTTTGCTTTGGAATGGTTGATTTCTCAGCATTGCATTCAGCAGGATGGTTTCAGCTTCCAAAACCAATGGCATTTGGTATGAGTTTTGATGTTTCAGCAATTATACCACTTGCATTGTTATTCCTGGTTAATTCTATTCAGGCAATGGGAGATTTCTCAGCAACAACAACTGGTGGTATGGACAGATTACCTACAGACAAAGAGTTAAACGGCGGTATCATCGGATATGGTATCAGTAATATCGTAAGTTCATTCTTTGGATGTCCTCCGACAGCAACATTCAGTCAGAATGTAGGTATTGTAGGTTCTACAAAAGTAGTAGCAAGAAAAGTATTTGCAACTTCAGCAGGGATTTTGCTCGTTGCAGGTTTGATTCCTAAGTTTTCTGCATTACTTCGTACAATTCCACAGTGTGTACTTGGTGGAGCAGTAGCTTCTGTATTTGCATCCATCGCGATGACAGGTATTAAGCTTCTCGTAAGTGAAGGTATGTCAGCGAGAAATACAACAGTTGCAGGTATCGCAATTGCAGTAGGAATGGGTGTATCACAGAGTAGCGGATGCTTAAACCAGATGACACAGAGCATTTACAATGGTCTTGGCATGACAATGGGTCTGGAGAATTTCCAGTCAATTATTAACAATACATTTGCATCATCACCGGTAGTATTGGCAACAATCTTCGCTGTAATTTTGAATCTTGTACTTCCAAAAGATGAAGCAAAGAAAAATTAAGTAAAGTATACTCAGGGAGGTTTTGATATGAGCGAATTAATGACACCTATGTCGTTCGAACATCTTTTAAACTGGATTTTAAAAGAACATAAACAGTATGGAACAGTTTTTGGGGAACATGATCCATATGTTGCAGATAGCAAAAACAATCGTGAGATTTTCGGCCGTGCGCTGGAAACTCCAATCGGACCGGCAGCTGGTCCTCATACACAGCTGACACAGAATATCGTTGCGGCATACTATACAGGAAGCCGTTTCTTTGAGCTGAAAACAGTTCAGAAAATGGATGGAGCAGAGCTTGCAGCATGCGTAAACAAACCATGTATCGTCGCTGATGATGAGTGCTATAACTGTGAGTGGTCTACAGAGTTATATGTACCACAGGCAATGGAAGAATATATCAAAGCATGGTTCTTATTGAAAGTATTGGCAAAAGAATACAAGCTTGGCGATCCAGATGGATTCCAGTTCAACATCAGTGTTGGATACGATCTGGAAGGAATTAAGAGTGAGAAGATTGATACATTCTTAAATACAATGCAGAATGCAGCAGATTGTGAAGTATTTAAAAACTGCAAACAGTATCTGTTAGATCATGTTGATCTCTTTGAGAATGTAACAAAAGAAGATATCGAAGCTATTCAGCCGGAAATCTGTAATTCAGCTACAATTTCTACATTGCACGGATGCCCTCCGCAGGAGATTGAAAGAATTGCAATGCACTTGATCACAGAAAAAGGATACAACACATTTATTAAATGTAATCCAACACTTCTCGGATATGAGTATGCAAGAAAAACAATGGATGATATGGGATATGACTATGTTGCATTCGGTGATTTCCATTTCAAAGATGACCTTCAGTATGAAGATGCAGTTCCAATGCTTCAGAGACTGATGGCTGTATGTAAAGAACGTAATCTGGAATTTGGTGTAAAAATTACAAACACATTCCCGGTCGATGTAAAACAGAACGAACTTCCAAGCGAAGAGATGTATATGTCAGGTAAATCACTGTATGCATTGTCTATGTCTGTAGCAGAGAAACTTGCGAAAGACTTTGACGGACAGCTTCGTATTTCTTACTCCGGTGGTGCTGATTACTTCAATATTAAAGGAATCGTTGATTCTGGAATCTGGCCTGTAACAATGGCAACAACAATGTTGAAACCAGGTGGATACCAGAGAGTAAAACAGATGGCAGAAATTCTTGAAAAAGAAAATGACGTATTTACAGGAATTGATGCAGAGGCAGTATCTGCATTAGTAGAAGCAGCTAAGAAAGATCCACATCATGTAAAAGCTATAAAACCACTTCCATCAAGAAAGATGAAAGAAAGTGTTCCTCTGTTGGATTGTTTCGAAGCACCATGTAAAGCAGGATGTCCTATTCACCAGGATATCACAACTTATCTTGAGCTTGTAAGCGAAGGAAAATATGAAGAGGCAATGGAAGTTATCACAGAGAAAAACCCACTTCCATTTATTACAGGTACAATTTGTGCACACAATTGTATGAGCAAATGTACACGTAACTTCTACGAAGATCCTGTACACATCCGTAACATGAAACTGCTTGCAGCTGAGAACGGATATGAAGCATGGCTGAAGAAACAGGGCGTACCTGCAGTGACAAAAGAAGGCAAGGCAGCTGTTGTTGGTGGTGGACCGGCTGGTATGGCAGCAGCATACTTCTTAAGAAGAGCTGGAATGGATGTTACAATCTTTGAGCAGAACGATGCTCTCGGTGGAGTTGTAAGACATGTGATTCCTGAATTTAGAATTGCTTCAAGTGCAATCGATAAAGATGCAGAGATTTTAAATACACTTGGAGTTCACGTTGAACTTAATACACGTGTTAAGAGTGTAGATGAATTGAGAGCTGAAGGATTTGATAAAGTAATCCTTGCAGTAGGAGCATCAAAACCTGGAACATTGAGATTAGAAGAAGGAGATGCTACAAATGCATTAGAGTTCCTGGCTGATTTCAAGGCAAACAATGGTGAGTTAAACATTGGTAAGAATGTTGTAGTTATCGGTGGTGGTAACACAGCTATGGATACAGCAAGAGCAGCAAAACGCACAACAGGTGTTGAGAATGTATATCTTGTATACAGAAGAACAAAGAGATTTATGCCTGCTGATGCAGAAGAGCTGGAGATGGCTATCGAAGATGGTGTAGAATTCAAAGAGCTTCTTTCACCAGTTAAAGTAGTTGATGGAAAACTGACATGTAAAGTGATGAAACTTGGTGACATCGATGAGTCAGGAAGACGCAGTGTTGTTGAGACAGATGAGATTTGCGAGATTGCAGCAGATACAGTGATCGCAGCTGTCGGAGAAAAAGTTCCAACAAAATTCTATGAAGCAAATAGAATCAATGTAAGTGAAAGAGGAAAAGCACTTGTAAACGATGATACATTAGAGTCTAATGTAGAGGGGGTTTATGTAGTTGGTGATGGTCTCGGCGGACCGGCAACTGTTGTTGAAGGAATTCGCGATGGTAAGAAAGCAGCAGAGGCGATTATCGGAACAACTCTTTCAAGAGACTTTGATGAGAAACTTGAAAGTGAAACAATCTTTGCAAGACAGGGAATCTTAGAATCAGAGAAAAAAGGACAGGCTGAGTCAACACGTTGTCTTGGATGTTCAACAATTTGTGAGAACTGTGTTCAGGTATGTCCAAACCGTGCAAATGTAGCAGTACATGTACCGGGAATGGAAAAAGCACAGATTATCCATGTGGATTCTATGTGTAATGAATGTGGTAACTGTAAGAGCTTCTGCCCATACAGCAGTGCACCATACAAAGATAAATTCACATACTTTGAGAAACCAGAAGATATGTCTGACAGTACAAATCAGGGATTTGCAATTCTTGACAGAGAGAAAGTAAGCTGCAAGGTAAGATTCCTTGGAGACGAGTTCATCTGGACAAAAGGAGAAGCTACAAAACTTCCTGAAGGACTGCAGAAATTAATTGAGGCTGTAATTGCAGATGGTATTTTATGATTTTACAATATAACTTAGGTAATTTACAAAAAGTAAATAACTACCGAGAGGCATTCCAACTTGTTGGGATGCCTTCTCAGGTTGTTTCATTTGTCGGGGGCGGAGGAAAAACAACCACAATCCGCCGTTTAGCAAAAACATATTGGGAAGAGGGAATTCCGGTAGTCGTGACAACGACAACGCATATGAGATATGAAGATGTTCCATATATGCTGCTGGAGGAATCAATAGAAAAATTAATTGAATTATTAGATGTTTATGGAAAATGTGTTGTGGGAAATGCAACAGACAGGAAGACAGCAGATGGAACATCAAAATTTTGTTCAACTTCAGAATCATTTTTTGAAGAGATATGTCAGGAAATGGAGCGAAGAGGTGGTATTGTTCTTATAGAAGCAGACGGAGCGAAGGAGTTGCCATGTAAGGTTCCGGAAGAATGGGAACCGGTAATTCCGAAACAAACAACACAGGTTGTGGCTGTATATGGACTTGATGCGATTGGAAAAACATTTGCAGAAACTTGTTTTCGGGCAGAATTAGCGGCAGAGTTACTGCATAAAAAAATAGAAGATAAAGTGACGACAGATGATATTGTTTGTCTTGCTGTATCTGAATTGGGATCGAGAAAGTCTGTAGGAAACAAGAAATTACATTTATTATTAAACAAGGCAGATTCAGATGAGCGTATTGCGTATGCATTGCAAATTTGTAAAAAAATAGATACAATGTCAGAAAAGCCCGAAAATATTCTTATTACGGGATATGATTTATATGAAAGCAGGTAAAGGAGATTGTCATGAAGATTTGGATTAGAGGTGCCGGGGATTTGGCAACAGGAATCGCATCCAGATTATATAGAAGTGGACATCAACTCTTGATGACAGAGCTTCCGGTGCCTTTGACCGTGCGAAGAACAGTAGCGTTGTCAAGAGCAGTATATGAACAGCATGCAGAAGTGGAAGATATGTCTGCGTTGCTTGTGCATTCAATAAAAGAAGCACTGGAAGTACAAGCTATAGGAAAAATCCCTGTTATTATCGAAGAACCGGAAGTGATTTTAAAAGAATATCAGCCGGATGTTGTTGTGGATGCAATTCTTGCTAAAAGAAATCTGGGTACAGAAATTTCCTGGGCACCGTTTGTTGTAGGTGTAGGACCTGGATTTACAGCAGGAGTAGATTGTCACTGTGTTGTTGAGACGAAGCGAGGTCATACATTGGGGGATGTAATCTGGAAAGGAGAGCCGATTCCAAATACCGGAGTACCTGGAAATGTTGGAGGATTTACGCTTGAACGTTTGATCAAAGCTACGGCAGATGGAGTGATTGAACCAAAGGTACAGATTGGGGATATTGTGGAAAAAGGACAGCTTGTAGCAATAACAGGAGGGGAACCGGTCTATGCAAAGATGTCTGGAATTGTGCGCGGAATGCTTCAGCCAGGAGTGACTGTGCAGAAAAACCTAAAAGCCGGTGATATTGACGCAAGATGTGAAAGAAAAAACTGCTATCTTATTTCTGATAAGGCAAGAGCTATCGGCGGAGGCGTATTGGAGGCAGTTACTCAGTTTGAACGTATTTATGGGCAATATGCAGTTGTTGTGCTTGCAGCCGGAAGTGGAAGCCGATTTGGTGGAAATAAATTGCAGGAATTAAAGTCTGATAAACCGATGTACCAATATATGTTAGATAAGATGAAAGGACTGAAAGGTTTTCCAACATATATTGTAACCGGAGCAGATGATATTGCAGAGGCAGCCAAAAAGTATGGAATGAATATTGTAGAGAATAAGAAACCGGAAGAAGGAATTTCCCGTTCGGTAAAACTTGGACTGGAGGCATGCTTAGCAGAACATCCTGAGATAAGAGGAATTTTGTTCAGTGTTTGTGATCAGCCGGAACTTACATTTTCTACAATGTTTACATTGATCCGTAAGGCTATGCTTCGCCCACAGCAGATTATTTGCACAGGAAAAGACAAAGAAATGGGCAATCCGGTACTTTGGGATAAAAAATATTTTCCTGAGTTGATGGAACTTACAGGTGATGTTGGCGGAAAGAAAGTTATGCAGAATCATTTACAGGATATTATTATAGTAGAAATAGATGAAGCAGAATTAAAGGATATTGATTATCGTAGAGATTTGGAATAATCTGTACAATCAGAATTGTGCATGATATAATGGACGAGAAATGGCAACAGTTTATGTATTAGACACAATAAAGGAGGCCTAATTATATGTGGACGAGAGCAGATTTAAAAACAAGAGCAAAAGTTGCATTTAAACGAAATTATTGGACAGCAGTGCTTGTCGCATTTGTTATGACAATATTTGGTGCAGTTGGAAGTGGAGGCAATGCGGCAAAGAGCATATCCGACGGATATAATTCCGGAGGAAGTGCAGAAGCAATTGCATTTTCATTGGTAGTGGCTGCCATAGCAGCACTTAGTGGGCTGGTATTGCTTGTATTGTCTATCTTTGTTGGGAATGCATTGGAAGTTGGTGGATGTCGATTCTTTATTACCAATCAGACAGAACAGGCACAGGCAGGAACACTAGCCTATGCGTTCAAATCAGGAAATTATGGAAATATAATCCTGACTATCTTTTTGAGAGATTTGTACACATTCTTGTGGTCATTGTTATTTGTAATACCGGGAATTATTAAGAGTTATGAATACCTTATGGTTCCATATATTCTGGCAGAGAATCCGGCTATGAACAGAAAAGAAGCATTTCTTATAAGTAAAAAGATGATGATGGGGCAAAAATGGAATGCATTTGTGCTAGATTTATCATTTCTTGGTTGGAGATGTTTAGAGGCAATTACATTTGGTATTCTTGGAATCTTTTATGTTGAACCTTATATACAGGCAACAATAGCGGAATTGTATGCTTATAATCGTACGATAGCATATCAGAATGGATATATCAGATAATGGATATGTAAGACGGATACGTCAAAGAATTGATTTATTTGGCCGAAGTAAATGGCTGCGGACAGCACATGCTGTGTGCAGCCATTTTCCTCTAACTTATTGAAACAACGAACAATTCGAAGTTCCTTTATCGTATGAAATTATCTTATCAAACAATTGTGACTGAAAGGTGTCATGAATAAAAAGAATTTCTTAAAATTCTTAAATTGGTATGAACTAGAAATTATCATTTACTATGTGCATGCAGTCACGATCGGCTGCATGCCATTTTGTTTTATTTGATTCATATTGTTCAAACAGCCAGGCAATTGCATCGTCCATGCCTTCCTCAGAAACAGGGAAGGATGCAGAAGTCTTTTCCACATCGGGAGTTTGCTCAAAACACCATGGTTCAGGATAAACAAAAGCTGTAAAGCTTTCTTTACTATCATCACAAAGGAAATAATATCGCATGCCATGATGACATCCGGAAAACGGTTCTTTTTTTAGTCCATTTACAGGAACGAGTCTTTTATCAATCATAAATACACATCCAATCTTTATAGAGTATCAAATAGAAATATAAAATTAGTATATAATAAATATAAGGGAAAATTCAAGAGATAACGTGAAGAGCGTTTTTGGGATTAAAGAAAGAGCAGAAAAATATTTTTAGACAAAAAGGAAGAGCCACATCGCTGTGACTCAAGGGGGAAAAAGTTTATGAAAAAGTGTTCTTTCTTTTGAACAATTACAGTATAGGAAAAAGATATTAGGAAACTATGATTCATTTTTGAACGAATTGTTAACAAATCAGAACAAAAATGTGTATTTACTCCGAAAAAGTACAAAAAATCGATTTTTTAGGAAAATCTTGTATTATTTTATAGCCTTTTTGGCAAATTCAGTAGTTACTAAATCTTCATAAGGGGTACGTTTTTCTAGTTCACCTGCAGTTTCAAGGATATCTTGAAGCAGATCGAAGCTAGATTTTTCAAAAACTAAATTATCTTTCCAAGTGTCCTGATCATAGTATCGGGTTACAATTGTAGTAATGGTATTCAAATCTGTTTCCGGAAATTGTGGTTCAATTACTTTTGCAATTTCAAAAGGAGAGTGGGACTGTACATAGTCCATTCCTTTTTGTAAAGCATTTGTAAATCCTTGAATGGTGTCAGGATATTGATTAATATAGCTTTGTTTTGCACTGTAAGCAGTATAAGGAACGTATCCGCTGTCCTTACCGAGTGAAGCTACAACATAACCTTTGTTTTCACTTTCGAGTATGGTGGCGCTTGGTTCAAATTCAATGGTGTAGTCACCTAATCCTTCAGAAAATGCGGCTGCAGTTGAGCCAAAATCAATACTTTGGTTGATGGTGAGATCTGTGGTTGGGTCGATATCATGCTGTTTTAGAATGTATTCAAATACCATTTCCGGCATGCCACCTTTGCGTCCGCCAAGCACATTTTTACCCTTTAAGTCATCCCAATCAAAATCTGGCATTTCTTCACGTGCGACGAGGAAATTTCCGGCACGTTGGGTAAGTTGGGCAAAGTTTACTACATGATCATTCGCACCTTCATTATAGGTGTAGATGGATGATTCTGAACCCATAAACCCAATATCTGCTTCACCTGAAAGTACAGCGGTCATAGTCTTATCGGCTCCAAAACCAGTGACAAGAGTGAGTTTTATGCCTTCATCTTCAAAGTAGCCATTCTCAATAGCAACATACATTGGAGCGTAAAAGATAGAGTGAGCAACTTCGTTCAATGTCACTAAGACAGGTGAAGAACTGGAATCTGTTTTCGTTGTGTCAGAGATCGTTTCTGACGTGTCTGTTTTTGAATTCTTAGTGTTGCTATCTGCGTGGTCAGAGGCACAGGCAGATAATAGACTGACAGCCAGGGTAGAAGCGAGAAGTATAGGAATAAATTTCTTTTTCATAAATCCTCCTGGAATAAAAAGAGTTTCTTATTTAATATATGCGAGTATAAAAAATAGGTGATCAGTATTTGGATTTACGTTATCATTACAAACAATTTGGGAAAAATCAATAGTGACTTTAAGATGTAATCGTGATAGAATCATAAGGAAACATTTATAAAAAGAAGAAAGGAACCTCTATTCGTGATGAATGCGAATAGATATAGAAGAAACAGATGAATACACAAGAACATAAGAGAAGCAGTTTTTCGGGAAAACTGGGATATGTATTATCAGCGGCCGGAGCATCGGTAGGTCTTGGTAACATATGGAGATTCCCATATTTGGCAGCAAAATATGGCGGGGGTATATTTCTGCTGATTTATATTTTGCTTGCACTGACATTTGGTTATACAATGATCGTTGCAGAATCAGCAATCGGACGTATGACAAGAAAGAGTCCTGTTGGGGCATTTAAGTCATTTGGAAAAGCAAAATGGTTATCATTTGGAGGATGGATCAATGCGATCATCCCGATTTTAATCGTACCATATTATTCAGTAATCGGTGGATGGGTAATCAAATATCTGGTAGAGTATATCAAAGGAAACGGTCAGAGCCTGGCAACGGATGGATACTTTTCTGAATTTATTTCAAATGGAGTATCAACAGAGTTATGTTTCCTTGTATTTTGTCTCTTTACATTAGCTATCATTTATGCGGGTGTCCGCAATGGTATTGAGAGAGTGTCAAAGATGATGATGCCGGTTTTGATTTTGTTGTCTGTGATTATTGCAATTTATTCCGTTACAAGACCGGGAGCAATCGAAGGTGTAAAGTATTTCCTTATCCCGAATGTAAAGAATTTCTCATGGATGACAGTAGTTGCAGCTATGGGACAGATGTTTTATTCTTTATCAATTGCGATGGGAATTTTGATCACATTTGGTTCTTATATGAAAAAAGACGTCTCACTTGAGGATTCTACAAGAAATGTAGAAGTATTCGATACTGCAATTGCAATGATGGCAGGTCTTATGATTATTCCGGCAGTGTTTGCATTTTCAGGCGGGGACCCGGACACATTACAGGCCGGACCTTCATTGATGTTTATTACAATCCCAAAAGTGTTTCAGAATATGGGATTTGGAACAGCAGTCGGAATCTTGTTCTTCTTACTTGTATTGTTTGCAGCAATTACAAGTTCAATTGCTTTGACAGAAAGTGCAGTGTCTACATTTGAAGATGAATTAAGATGGAACAGAAAGAAATCGACACTTGTAGTGGGAATTATTATGGTTGCCCTTGGAAGCTTATCCTCGCTGGGATATGGACCACTTGCGGTTGTGAAAATTATCGGTATGCAATTTCTGGATTTCTTTGATTTTATGACAAACTCTGTTATGATGCCAATCGCAGCAGTGATGACATGTTTATTAGTGTCAAAAGTTGTTGGCATACAGCGAATTGAAGAAGAAGTTATGCAGGGAGAAAGTTCATTCCGCAGAAGAAAAATATTTATTGTGATGATTAAATATTTATGTCCGATTTTTGCGGTTATTATATTATTTAGTTCTGTTGCAAATGCATTTGGCTGGATTTCGATGTAAAGAATGAGGGTGAACAAGGCAGATGAATGATATTCATAACAAAGAAAATACAAGAGAAACTGACATTCGCAGCTATATGCTGGCGATTGTCATAATGGGTGTTTTTACATTTATATTTTTATGTACAGAATACTTGTATGTGAATAGAATATCAGGAAATATATCAGAGAATAAGACCGTCCTGGTGCAAAATTATGCATTGGGTGTAAGTGCACTGGGATTTGTTTTGTATCCTGTTTTAAATCGATATTGTAAAAAAAGATATCGCAAGATTTGGCTTATAGCGATTAGTGTAGTATCGTTATTTGGAATTTTGGCAATCTGTCAGTCAGATACATATAAGGTGATATTAATAGCGGGTTTCATTGTATCATTGATGTTGGGGATGTTTGGCAGTTGTGTTTTTTATACAGCAGCCCATCTTATAAAAGATGACAGGTATTTAGCACGTACCGCAGGACTTGGATATGTGCTTGGAATTTTACTTCAATTCATAAACAATAATCTGGTTTTGCTAGAAATGCTGGAAGCGATTGTTTTGGATATCAGTTTACTTATTTTAATCGTGCTTCTTATAAAGCTGGAGCCTCAACACACGTTTGAAGGAATAAAAAGCAGGCAGGTTAATGAGGCAAGTTATGTAAAAGTAAAGAAGTTGGGAATTATTCTGATTTTATTGATTATATTGATGTCTTGTATTTTTAGTACATTAGATAATGCAGTGACGCTGGTACATGCGGCAGGGGCATTTGATATAGGACAATTACCTAGAATTCTTCTGGCAGTAAGTGGGCTGGTGTCAGGATTTCTATTTGATTTGCAAGACAGAAAATATATGAGCTTGTCAATGTATTGTATGATGCTTGTATCTACGATATGCATCGCAATATTTAAATTTTCAGGTCCATTTTTAGCTGGTCTGATCGTTTTTTATTTGACGGCAGGATTCTTTGTTGTATTTTTTTCAACAAGCTTTATGGAATTATCTCTTTATATGAAAAGAGCTGATTTGTGGGCAGGACTTGGAAGAGCGGTCAATAATATAACAGCGGCCGTAATATCCATTGGTTCTCTGAAATTATTATCCATGGGTACCAACATGTTTGTATTTATATTTTTAATCGGAATGTTTATTGCGGTTAGTATTGTAGCTGTTTTATATACATTTCAAAGACAGCAGCTTATAGATGAAATAAAAGAAGAAAAGAAAACCGAATTAAGTGTTCAAGAAAAAATAAAGATTATTACAGAACAATATACTCTGACACCGAGAGAGAAAGAAGTTTTTTATCAGCTTGTATTTACAGAGGATAGCATCCAGAAAATAGCAGATAGATTATATATTTCCAAGAGAACGTTGGAAAGACATATTTCATCTATATATGAAAAAACAGGAATGAAATCCCGGGTTGGATTGATTAATATTTATAATAAGCAATAGAATAGTCTATAATTTACAGCACCATCCTTATATTTTGTGGGGATGGTGCTGTTTTTATATATTAGGAAAGTGCTTTCCGAATATATAAAAATCGCTCCGCTAAGGATGCGCAGTGATTCTGATAGGAATATGTCAGCTTCGCTGACCAGAATCACGTGCCAAGTCTCACGGACGTTCGATTTGAAATAAAGAAACTAATAAATTTCTTATGAAATAAATTAATAAAAGGCAAGAGCGAAATAATGCGGAAAAAGCAAAATGACGGAACTCCCTTATATACGATTACTTATCTTATGTCTTAATATATGCGAAAGGGGAAAAAAATTGCATCTGTTTTGGATGTGAAAAATACTTTTAAAGGAGGAATTAAGATGAGAAAAGGAAAAATACGAGCTCTTGCGATTGTGCTTGCAATTGGTATGATTTTCACATTGATGCCGAATGTATCAGTAAGAGCGGAAGATATGGGAGAGCCGGAACCGGTGGTGGAAGCCCAGGCTACATCAGAAGAGGGAGTTGAAACACCGGTAGTAGAGGAACAGCCGGAAATGGTTGTTCCGGAAGTAACAGAGCCGGAGGTGACAGAGCCTGAAGCGGTTGTACCAGAGGCAGCAGAGCCGGAGGTGACAGAGCCTAAAGCGGTTGTACCAGAGGCAGCAGAGCCAGAAACAACTGCAGATGAAGCTACAGTTGTGCCGGCTGGTGTAACAGATGTGACCGGAGGCAATACCACTAACACCTATACCCTCACCTATCACACAAAGGTCACGACAACTGCGCAGGTCATCATTAAAGATGCAGACGGCAATGTGATAGAAACAACAGAAATAAGCAAATCAGGGGATTTCGTTGAAGGCAATGTTAGCAGTGATGCGGTGCAGGCAGAAATCAAAAGAATTGATGACGAAATCATTGCACAATTTTCTTCACGAGGAAATATTACCACTGAAAACCGTAATAGCACAATGGTGTTTGATCATTTTGAGAGTAGTAATCTAGATGGCGATATACTCGTCGGCGATCAGGATGCTCTCGAAAACGCAGCTTCCGGAAGCGTGAATAAGCATCTTGATGTTCACGAATATCAAGTGTATCAGACAACATATGACCTGATTGTGCAGGAAAACAACGATTTGGAAGAGAAGCAGGTTATTACCAAAGTCGATGTGGGAAACATCTGGAAAGTGCTTGATTCCACAAAGCCCGTTGCCTTTACTGGCGAAGTCAATCCAAACTCGGAATGCGCAGATCAAATGACGCTTACAGAGGAATTTTGGCAGCAGACGGACAAGATACAAAGCGATGATCCGTATGCGGGCATGATTACAAGCTCCAATCCCAGCTATCCGATTGCCGGGCAGCAATATACCTACGGCGTTACCTTAACGGCAAAAGACGGCTATTTTTTCAGTGGTGGGTTTGCATATCATGGTGAAGGTGGAGGCCTCGTTATATGCGAAGGTCATGATTTTGGATCGTCGAATTTAGATTGGAGTGGCTCACTCTCGGCCAATCAGAAACAGCTTACCATCAGATTTGACACGATTCAGGAGACAGCTGTTACTGGAATCCCGCAGGAATACACAACCATAAATAACGCCTACATCGAGAATGTAAAATTCGATTATCGTCCGGGTGACGCTCCGCAGGCAACGGCACAGGTATCGGACACTCCATTAGACCAATATGAGATTGCCTATGAATGCTGGGAGGAAATGGAGAACGGAGAGCCGGTTGCGTTCTGGTATTCCGATGAAAGCAAATACACGCCTTCCATGAAAAAGATTACTCAGTTTGAAGAAGGCAAAACCTATATGTACTCCATCGAACTGAGAGAGAAAAATGGATATACCTTTGCGGATAATTGCTCTGTTGAGATAAACAGGAATCCGTTAGCGGCAAGTGCCAATGTCGTTAAAACCGTGGACGGCTTGTTTGTTATGAATATTGCGACAATTCGCCCGCAAGCAACCAAGGAAATCTCCGTTATTGAAATCAATAACGCAACCTTGACCTTTAAGGACGGCGATAAACCTGTCTTTACCGGAATGGTGCCTGAAAACGATCAGTATGCATTCCGTTGCGAGTGGTGGAGTTTAGATGAGAATACCGGTATTGTTTCCACAGAGCCGGAGTGGGGCGGCGACATTTATAGTAAAAAGATCACCGCTTTTGAAGCCGGAAAGACCTATCACTACGGTGTGTATGTGACTGCCTATACTGCCGACATCTCTCCTGATGCCAAGTTAAAGATTAATGGCCGGGAAGTGAAGTACACTCGCATAGGCGATGAGAGTGACACCCAGAGTTTCTGGGTCGAAACCGACCTTACTATGACGCCTACTACAGCAGAGGCTTCGGATTATGAGATTATCGAAGGAGCAAACGGCTCTTGGACAAAGAATAGTGATGGAACGCTTACCTTCCGTGCAAATGGAGATTTTAGTAAATTTACAAGTGTAAAAGTAGATGGTGTTTTAGTAGATCAAAAGAATTACACAGCAGTTTCCGGCTCCACAATCATTACATTTATGAAAGAGTACCTTGCTACATTATCAAATGGAATACATAAACTTACAGTTGTCTATACAGATGGTGAGTGTAGTACAAACTTTACTGTAAAAGAGGCAGCTAAGCCACAGAAACAAGATGATGGCAAGAAACAAGATGACGGAAAGAAACAGGATGATGGCAAGAAACAAGATGACAGTAAAGCAGATACGACACAGACCGATAATAGTGCATTAGTTCCAAAGACAGGAGATACAACAGAGCAAGGCAGATTAATCATGCTGCTAGGTGCAACAGCTATTATCATGGCAGCAGACATGATTTACAGAAGAAAAAGAAACAAATAATGTTTTATATCATTAACAGACGTTCGACTTGAATAAGGCATCCCATGGCAAATTATAAAAAGTATTTGTCAAGGGATGTCTTTTTTATCCTAAAAGGGAACCGGATGTTTTCTTTTGGGTGGAAAATAATGAATAAAAAAAAGTGCATGTGACCCAAAATCTAAAAAAATTTTAGAATGTAAAAAATATTTTGAGAAAAAGATTGCTTTTTAGTTGAATTGTGATAAAATATAAAGAGATAGAACAACATATAAGTGAAAAATTAACAAAAAATCAAGATGAATTTAGGGCTTCGTTTTGGATGATATGTTGAAATGAGAAAGGAGATTCTGATATGGCAACGTTTATCGTTAATGGACGAGAGGTTACCCCAACAAAAAATCAGAAGCTGTTAAGATTCCTCCGCGACGAATTACATTTGACATCAGCAAAAGATGGATGTAGTGAAGGCGCCTGTGGAGCCTG
This sequence comes from Mediterraneibacter sp. NSJ-151, assembly GCF_022487435.1. Lineage (NCBI taxonomy): Bacteria > Bacillati > Bacillota > Clostridia > Lachnospirales > Lachnospiraceae > Mediterraneibacter > Mediterraneibacter sp. NSJ-151. The sequence goes on from NZ_JAKVPP010000020.1 coordinate 54,545, forward strand.
TACAGTTATTATTGATGGGCAGACCTGTAAATCATGTGTTCCGGATACAGATTCACTTGAGGGAAGAAGTGTAATCACAGTAGAAGGACTGACAGAGTGGGAGAAAAAGGTATACACATATGCTTACGGAAAAGCGGGAGCAGTACAGTGTGGATTTTGTATCCCAGGTATGGTAATGTGTACAAAAGCATTGCTGGATGTGAATCCAGAACCGACAGATGATGAGATTAAATATGCACTTCGCAATAATTATTGCAGATGTACAGGATATGTTAAAATCATGGATGCGGTTCGTCTGGCAGCTAAGATTCTGAGAGAGGGAGTAGTTCCGGATGATGGGGAAGAGGACTGGACACTTGGAACAAGCGTAGCTAGAGTAGATGTAGAGGAAAAAGTACTTGGAACAGGAAAATATCCGGACGACTATTGTCTGGAAGGTATGTTATACGGTGTTGCACTGAGAAGTAAATATCCTCGTGCACGTGTGCTTTCAATTGATACATCGAAAGCAGAGGCACTTCCAAAGGTGGTTTCAGTAGTGACGGCGAAGGATATTCCTGGTGAGAATAAGATTGGACATTTAAAGCATGACCAGTATTCACTGATTCCGGAAGGCGGTCTGACACATTATCTTGGAGATGCAATTGCATTGATTGCAGCAGAAGATTTGGAGACAGCCGAGAAGGCTAAAAAGTTAATCAAAGTAGAATATGAGGTTCTTCCACATGTTCATACAGTTGAAGAGGCAGCAGCTCCAGATGCACCAAAGGTATATGATGAAGAAGAGAATAACATTTGTGCTTATAAGCATATCAGCCGTGGTAATGCAGATGAAGCAATTAAAAATTCAAAATATGTGCTTTCACATCATTTTGAGACACCATGGACAGAGCATGCATTCCTTGAGCCGGAATGTGCGGTATCTTTCTATGATGAAGATGGAGACATTTTCGTTTATTCTACAGACCAGTCCGCACATCAGACATTGAAAGAATGTAGAATGTTGCTTGGAACAGATAAAGTAAAAGTACAGAATGCTCTTGTAGGTGGTGGATTTGGCGGTAAAGAAGATATGACAGTACAGCATCTTAGTGCTTTACTCACATATGTTACAAAGAAACCGGTTAAGATGAGATTAACAAGAGCAGAGTCACTTCTTGTTCATCCGAAGCGTCATCCATTTTATATGGATTTCACAATGGGATGTGATGAAAATGGAGTGATCCAGGGAGTAAAAGCGAAAGTAACTTCTGACACAGGTGCATTTGCATCACTTGGAGGTCCGGTATTGGAACGTGCATGTACACATGCAGCAGGTCCATATCATTATGAGAACTTCGAGATTGAAGGAACTGCTTATTATACAAACAATCCACCGGCAGGAGCGTTCCGTGGATTTGGTGTTACTCAGACATGTTTTGCAACAGAGACATTGTTGAATATGATGGCAGATAAAGTCGGCATTACACCTTGGGAAATTCGTTATCGTAATGCAATCCGTCCGGGAGAAGTATTACCGAATGGTCAGATTGTAGATGAATCTACAGGTTTAGTGGAAACACTGGAAGCAGTGAAAGAGGAATATGATGCAGCATTGGCTGAAGGAAAAGCAGTCGGACTGGGCTGTGCGATGAAGAATGCCGGTGTTGGTGTTGGTATTCCGGATACAGGTCGTGTGAAACTGATCGTAGAAGAGGATGAAAAGTTACACATTTTTACAGGTGCATCTTGTATCGGACAAGGATTGGGAACAGTACTTGTTCAGATGATCGTAACCAATACAGATCTGAAACGTGATGATATCGTATATGAGAGAAGTAATACATGGGTTTCACCTGATTCTGGAACAACATCCGGATCACGTCAGACATTGGTTACAGGTGAAGCATGCCGCAGAGCTTGTGAGAAATTCATGGAAGAAAGAAAAGCAGGAAAATCCATGAAAGATATGATAGGGGAAGTATATTATGGAGAATATCTTGCTAAGACAGATCCGCTTGGAGCAGATGTGCCGAATCCTGTTTCCCACGTTGCTTATGGATATGCTACACAGGTATGTATCATTGATAAAAAGACAGGTAAGATTGAAAAACTGATCGCAGCTCATGATGTCGGTAAAGCAGTCAATCCATTATCTTGTGAAGGTCAGATTGAAGGCGGAGTTGTTATGTCTATGGGATACGCACTTCGCGAGCAGTATCCAATCGATGAAAACTGCAAGCCAATTGATAAATATGGTTCACTGAGATTATTCCGTTCACATGAAATCCCAGAGATTGAGGCAATCGTAATCGATAAACCGGGACTGAATGTGGCATGCGGAGCAATTGGAATCGGAGAGATCACATCGATTCCAACAGCACCGGCAATCGCAGATGCATATTGTAGATACGATGGAGAGAGACGTTTTAGTCTTCCGTTGTGTAACACACCATATGAAAGGAAGGATTGATTATGGCAATAAAAAAGAAATTTCCATATCGTTCAGCGGTTGTAGCCTGTAATGGAGGATGTAGAGCGAACAGCGAAGAGCCAACATGTACAAAAGGTTGTATCGGTTGTGGCGAATGTGTAAATAATTGTAAATTTGGTGCAATTTCAATCAATGAATATGGAGTTGCAGAAGTAGACGAAGAAAAATGTATTGCATGTGGAAAATGTGTAAAAGCCTGTCCACAGGAAATTATCCATATTCATGAATGTGCAAATTATATCGTAGTGAAATGTTCAAATGATGCTAAGGGAGCCGATGCTCGTAAAGAGTGTGAAGTAAGCTGTATTGGATGTGGTATCTGTGAAAAAACTTGTACAGCCGGAGCGATTAAAGTAATAGATAATTGTGCGGTGATCAACGAAGAATTATGTTTGAGCTGTGGCATGTGTGCAGTGAAATGTCCAAGACATGCAATTTATGACTTAAGGGGAATTTATACAAAAGTCAGATAAGGCTAAAAAGAAAATATTGAAGTTTATGAGAAGATGAGAGACTTGTAAATCTGGCAAAAAATATCAGATTTACAAGTCTTTTTTTGATATATTAGAACAGCGCATTTTTTGTTCATACTTGACACAAGTACGAAATCGGACTATACTGAAAATAAGTACGAAATCAGACTTGTAGGAGGAAATATGGATCAAGAAAAGAAATCAGGAATATACATGAGTTCATATCTTTGTGAATTTAATCGTATTTTTAAAGAATTCAATGATATTTACCATGATGTAGCTTTGAGATTAGGACTGTCGAACAGTGCCTTTGATATTTTTTATGCAATTTGCGAATTGGGGGATGGATGTTTACAACGTGATATTTGTAAGACAACATTTATTCCGAAACAGACAGTGAATTCATCTATACGTAATCTCGAAAGAGAAGGATACTTGACATTAGTACACGGAAAAGGAAGGAACATGCACATTTATTTAACAGAAAGAGGAAAAAAGATGTTAAAAAATGTGATATATCCGGTTATTGAGGTGGAAAATGATTCATTTAAAGGACTCACAGATGAAGAGAGTGAACTGCTCTTGCGGTTACTTGAAAAATATAATGTAGAGTTGAAGCATGGATTTGAGAAATTACCATGTATAAAAGAAACAATGGATGAAGAAAAAGTGGACGGAGGAAGATAGCGTGAAGATACAACTATCAGAACATTTTACATATCGAAAATTATTAAGATTTGTAATGCCATCTATTATAATGATGATTTTTACATCAATTTACAGTGTAGTGGATGGATTATTTGTATCAAATTTTGTGGGTAAAACAGCATTGGCATCGATCAATCTGATTTTACCTTTTATAATGGGAATATCAGCGCTTGGCTTTATGATTGGTACTGGAGGAAGTGCTATCGTAGCAACAACAATAGGAGAGGGCAAAAAAGATCTGGCTAATGAATATTTCTCATTGTTAGTGTATGTAACGACAATCGGAGGAATTTTATTATCTATTTTAGGAATGTTTTTGACACCGGCTGTCGCTTCAGCACTTGGTGCAGAGGGAGAGCTTCTTAGGGATTGTATCTTGTATGGAAGGATTTCATTTATCTCTATGCCGGCATTTATGCTACAGAATGTGTTTCAGAGCTTTTTTGTAGCTGCAGAAAAACCAAAATTAGGATTAGGTGTGATTATTACAGCAGGTGTTACGAATATGGTGCTGGATTTACTTTTTGTCGGTCTGTGGGGATTCGGACTGGCAGGTGCTGCAGTTGCAACAGTGTGCGGCGAATTTATAGGAGGTCTTTTCCCGATAATCTATTTTGCGAGAAAGAATTCCAGTCTGCTTCAACTTGGAAAAACGCATTTGGATGTGCGTATTATTGTTAAGACTTGTGTAAATGGTTCATCAGAGCTTATGACAAACCTTTCAAGCTCCATCGTAAACTCGTTGTTTAATATTCAGCTTATGAAATTTGCCGGGGAAAATGGTGTGGCTGCATATGGAACAATCATGTATGTAAGTTTCGTATTTGTATCTATTTTTCTTGGATATTCAATTGGAAGTGCACCACTTATCAGTTATAACTATGGTGCGGCGAATCATGCAGAATTAAAAAATCTGTTTAGAAAGAGTCTGAGTCTGATTGGAATTTCCGGCGTAGCAATTGCAATATTATCACAGTTCCTTGCAATTCCGCTGTCGATTTTATTTGTTGGATATGATAAAGAATTACTTTTGATGACACAGCATGCATTCCGAATTTATTGTCTGGTATATTTAGTAAATGGATTTAATATTTATGGGTCATCTTTCTTCACAGCACTTAATAATGGACTGATATCAGCAGTTATTTCATTTTTGCGAACACTGCTTTTCCAGGTTGGTACAGTTATTGTGTTGCCGATGATATTTGGTATTGATGGGATTTGGTCAGCAGTGACAATTGCAGAAATATTGACTTTGTGTGTGACAGTGACATTTTTGGTAAAGCAACGGGAAAGATATCATTATGCGTAAGAAATGTCCAGAATAGGATAAGAAATTTCTTTTTTGCTAAGACATTTTGCAGTATACTAATAGTAAGCAAAGGTAGAACGAAAGGAGGTCCAGACAATGGACGTAAGAAGCATAGGGGAAGCAATCAAGAATGGAAATACTGCTTTAGGAATTGAATTTGGATCGACGCGTATCAAAGCAGTTTTGATTGATGCACAGAACCAGCCAATCGCATCAGGAAGCCATGACTGGGAGAATCATTTAAAAAATAATATTTGGACATATCCATTAGAGGAAGTGTGGAGCGGACTGCAGGATTGTTATGCAAATTTGAAAAAAGAAGTAAAAGAAAAATATGGTGTTACAATCACAACATTTGGGGCGATGGGATTTAGTGCGATGATGCATGGATACCTTGCTTTTGATGAGAAAGATGAGCAACTGGCAGAGTTTCGTACATGGAGAAATACAATTACAGAGCAGGCTTCTGAAGAATTATCAAAAGTATTTCAGTTCCATATCCCGCAGCGCTGGAGTATCGCACATTTGTATCAGGCAATTTTAAATGGGGAAGAGCATGTAAAGGATGTAAGATTTTTCACAACACTTGCAGGCTATATACATTGGCAGCTGACGGGAGAAAAGGCAATCGGAATTGGAGATGCGGCAGGAATGTTCCCAATTGATTCGGCTACAAAGGATTGGGATGTGAATATGATTGGACAGTTTGATCAGCTTGTCGAAGCGAAAGCATTTCCATGGAAATTAGAAGAGTTACTTCCGAAGGTACTGGTTGCCGGAGATGCGGCAGGCGTTTTGACTGAAGCAGGAGCAAAATTGTTAGATACAGAGGGTGATTTACAGGCTGGAATCCCTGTTTGCCCACCAGAAGGAGACGCCGGAACAGGTATGGCTGCAACGAATAGTGTAGCTGTCCGTACAGGAAATGTTTCTGCCGGAACAAGTGTATTTGCAATGGCAGTTTTGGAAAATCCGTTGTCTAAACCATATGACGAAATCGATATGGTTACAACACCGGCGGGAGATCCTGTTGCGATGGTACACTGCAATAACTGTACATCAGATTTGAATGCATGGGTAAATCTTTTGAAAGAATGTGTGGAAGCATTTGGCGTGAAAGTGGATATGAATACATTGTTCGGAACATTGTATAACAAAGCGCTGGAAGGGGATGCTGATTGTGGCGGACTTCTTGCATATAATTATTTTTCAGGAGAGCATATTACAGGATTTGAGGCAGGTCGTCCGATGTTCGTGCGTAAGCCAGAAAGCAAATTTAATCTTGCAAACTTTATGAGAGTGCATTTGAGTACATCGCTCGGAGCATTAAAAACAGGTATGGATATTCTGACAAAGCAGGAACATGTGGAGTTAGATAAGATGTTAGGTCATGGCGGACTGTTTAAGACAAAAGGAGTCGGACAGAGAATCCTTGCAGCTGCGATTGATACACCTGTATATGTTATGGAGACAGCAGGAGAAGGTGGAGCATGGGGAATTGCACTGCTTGCTTCTTATATGCTAAATAAAGAAGAGGGCGAGTCATTGACTTCTTATCTTGCACAGAAAGTATTCGGTGGAGAAGAAGGAGAACGCATGGATCCGATTGCATCAGATGTCGAAGGTTTTGAAGCATTTATGCAGAATTATAAAAAAGGTCTTGCGATTGAACGTGCAGCTGTAGAATCTCTTCGATAAAAAATACTTGAATTATAAAAACGTTTTTGATAAAATCTCAAGAGGATGACACTAGGGACGGAGTTTAGTGGACTTTTTTGCTAGCAAAAAAGCCACTAAACTCCGTCTTTGAATGGACGTTCGACTTGAAAAATGGTTGTTTTTTTAGAGGAGTTAAACAATGAGCAAGACAATGACAAATGATATGACATCAGGAAATCCTACAAAATTAATCATTAATTTTATGATTCCGCTTTTTCTTGGAAATTTGTTTCAGCAATTTTATAATATTGCAGATTCTGTTGTTGCCGGAAAGTTTGTGGGGGTAAATGCTTTGGCAGCGATAGGTTCAACGACATCTCTTATGTTTTTGGTTACCGGTTTGTTAAATGGTGCCGGCAGTGGTTTTGCAATTTTGATATCGCAATGGTTTGGGGCAAAGGATTATAAAAATATGCGGAGATATCTGGCAATGTCCCTATATCTGATGGTGATTATTGTAGTTGTTATGACGGTTGGACTGAGTTTGGCAAATGAACCTCTTTTGCGATTGATGAATTCGCCGGAAAACTTGATCGGAGATATAAAAAGTTATATGGGTGTAATCTATGCGGGATTATTTGCAACCGGGGCATACAATATGCTTGCGGCAGTCCTAAGGGCGGTTGGAGATTCAAAATCGCCACTTTATTTTTTGATTATTTCAGGTGTGATCAATATTGTCCTTGATATCGTATTTGTTATATGTCTTGGAACCGGTGTTGTAGGCTGCGGTTATGCAACAGTGATCGCACAGGGAATTTCAGCGGTATTATGTTTCATATATATCTTGAAAAAATTTCCGATTCTACATTTAAAAAAGGAAGATTTTGAATTTTCAGGAGAGTTATGCAGAAGATTACTGGCGCTTGGTGTGCCGATGGCATTGCAGTTTTCGATTACATCAATCGGAACAATTATTGTTCAGGCAGCCATAAATGTATATGGTGCGACTTGTATAGCCGGTTTTGCAGCAGGTGGAAAAATTCAGAGTGTGATGGGAGTTATTTTTGTTTCCTATGGCGCAGCAATGGCAACTTATGTTGGACAGAACTGTGGAGCAGGAAGGATGGATCGAGTAAGGAAAGGCGTGCGAAGCACACAGATTATGGTTTTGAGCTGGAGTTTTGTATTGATGGCCTTGGTATTGTTGTTTGGGAAATACGCAATTTATCTGTTTGTGGATCGAACTGAAACAGATGTAGTCGAGGCGGCACTTACCTATTTCAAAGCAGTCGCATGGTGTTATCCTTTTCTTGGTAGTATTTTCATTTATCGAAACGCCCTGCAAGGAATGGGATATGGGCTTGTGCCAATGCTTGGCGGAGTGTTTGAGCTTGTAGCAAGAACAATAATCGTTATAAGTGTGGCCGGAAAAGCAAGTTATTTTGGGGTGTGCCTGTCAGACCCGGCGGCATGGATAGCAGCTTTGATTCCATTGATACCATATTATATTTATCTCAGTCGGAGATTGGACTCCCACTGGTCACCCTCGCCCACCGACTCCCTTCCCTGAAAAATTTAAGTGAGGAGAGTGAAATATGCAGCAGTTACAAAAGGACATGACAAGTGGAAGTCCTACAAAAATTATTTTAAATTTTACATTTCCCATTTTTATAGGAAATGTATTTCAGCAATTTTATAATATGGCAGATACCGTGATTGTCGGTAAATTTGTGGGAACGAAGGCATTGGCGGCAGTTGGAAGTACAGGAACGATCATGTTTTTGATTTATGGATTTGTAACAGGAATGACAGCCGGATTTACTGTACTAACAGCACAGAAATTTGGTGCGGGTGATATGAAAGCAATGAGACAGACGGTAGGTGGTGCTGCCGTGTTGACAACGATTGTGACGATTATATTGACGACGCTGGGACTGTTGTTTATGAAGCCATTGCTGATATTTATGAAAACACCATCGGATATTTTTAAGGATGCTTATGCTTACATTATGATCATTTGTGCAGGAATTGCGGCACAGATGTTATACAATTTGATGGCAAGTATTCTAAGAGCACTGGGAAATAGTAAAGTTCCGTTATATTTCCTGATATTATCGGCACTGTTAAATATTGCGTTAGATTTATTGTTGATTATCGTATTTGGGCTTGGTGCCTCCGGAGCGGCATATGCAACGGTGATTGCACAGGGAATATCCGGATTACTGTGCCTGGTTTATGTAAAGTTGAAGGTTCCGTTGCTTCATTTGGAAAGAGATGATTGGAGACCAAAGGGACATTTATTAAAAATGCAGTTTGCAGTTGGCGTGCCGATGGCATTGCAGTACTCCATTACAGCAATCGGTACAATGATGGTTCAGACATCCCAGAATCTGCTCGGCTCCAATATTGTCGCAGCATTTACGGCAGCAAGTAAAATTGAACAGGTAGTTACTCAGGCGTATGTTGCACTAGGAACAACAATGGCGACATACTGTGCACAAAATATCGGTGCAGGTAAGATAAAAAGAATCTGTAAAGGATTCAAATCAGCAACTATTATGGCAAGTATTTATGCAGTTGTTACGGCAGCTTTGATAATGACAGTCGGAAAATATATGACATATTTGTTTGTGTCAGATAATGTGATTGAAATTATGAGCAATGTAGATATTTATTTGAAATGTATCGGAGTATTCTTTATTCCACTTGCAATCGTGAATCTATATCGGAATGGAATTCAAGGAATGGGCTATGGACTACTTCCGATGATGGCAGGTGTGGCAGAGTTGATCGGACGAGGAGTAGTAGCAGTGATCGCAGCAAATAAAAGAAGTTATTTTGGTGTTTGCATGGCAAGTCCCGCAGCATGGGTGCTGGCAGGTGGATTACTGCTTGTAATGTATTATTATATTATGTTGAAGGATATGAAAAGAAAATTTCCGAATCGAATAGAGTAGTGCCATTTGGGGACGGGGTTTAGTGTGCCATTTGGGGACGGAGTTTAGTGGCTTTTTTGCTCGCAAAAAAGCCAC
>NZ_JAKVPP010000021.1:0-62834 GCF_022487435.1 Mediterraneibacter sp. NSJ-151
ATATAGAGTTAATTTGCGCTTTTTTACATGACCAATGAATCAGAAACAATATGAGAGATGTGATAGCAAGGATGCAATAAGTTAGATCTGCCCATGGATAGTTCATGAAACAACCCTGCGTTGGTCCTATTGCTTCTTGAAAACCCCCCTTTCCTGTGATAAAATATAAAGTGATTTTTTGTACTTTTTTATCGATCAAAAAGCAGGAGGGAGGTCCGCCGCAGGTGTTACATGGAAAGAAACACTCGAATGACAGAGATAGAATGGCACAGAATTCAGAACATAGTGCGAAACAATTAAAAAACAGGCTTACTACTTCTATGATAGCTATTTTTCTATTGCTCCTTGCTTCGCTTGCAGCGACGTATGCCTGGTATATTTATAATACAAACCGTCACACGACAAACGTTAAGATGGCAGCCGGTACGGGAGTGAACCTGCAGATTAGTAATACATATGATGGGGATTACAGTTCAGCTACTGTGCTGGCAAAGTTCCCGGGGCAGCTGGTACCGGTATCAACGAATCGGATCAGCGGGGGATTTCAGAAGGTTACGTTATTTAAAAATGGAGGACAAGGTCAGGCACCGCTTGTTACGGATACTTTTACAGGCGGACAGACAAGTGATTATTACCATACAAAGCTTTTCCTTCGAACGACAGGTGGTACAACCGATATTTATTTGTCGGATATTGGATTTGAGGACAGTGACGAAGAGAATCCGATTTCTTCGGCAATCCGAGTTGGATTGGTCGTGCATCATCCGGGAGAAGATCAGCCGCCGGATTCGGAATACATTTTCGAAATCAGTGATAAGAAGAATCCACAGGCACAGTATAATACAGATGATGGAGAAGAGGGGTATGTACTGGATAGTTCCAAAAGGGATGGATCAACAGTTCTGCCGAAACTATATACGTCAGATGCGTATTGCAATTATAATAAAAGCACCGGTGAGGTGACATTGAAGCAGAACTCGAAAAAAATCTGTACCGTGTCCGGTGACGGCGAAGGAAAGGCAGGGCGTTCTGTGGAAGTAGAGGTGTATATCTGGCTTGAGGGATGTGACGAGGACTGTACGGGTAATCTGTCTGGTACGACGTTACAGAATCTGGCATTATCATTTGCCGGAATTGTCAGATAACAGAAAATAAAATGAAAAGGCAGGTGGGGACTTGTGGCAAAAGAGCAGAAAAAAGAAGAAAATTTAGAGGAAAAGCAGGATGTCAGACAACTGAGACATTCATTTAGAATGGCAATCGCAGGTTTGCTTCTTTTGGTTCTTGTGGCAACGGGTACAACATACGCCTGGTTCTCACTGTCTGGAAGGGCATCGACTTATGTCACTCCGATGGGAGGAACAATCAGCGAAGGGACAACATCTCTTTTGATTTCAAAAAATGTCTCCGGCCCATTTGATAAGACTTGTGAATTGGCATACGTAGGAAACCCGGATTCGCTAAAACCGGTATCGACAGCAGATTTATCTCATTTTTATAAAGCAACCGCGCAGGACAAAGAGGGAATAGCGGTATTTTATCGCAATGCGGATGACGTTGTGGATGCACAGACATTACACGGAACAGTCTATTTACAATGCCTGAATGCACCATGTGATGTGTATTTTAATAAAGAGCAGTTAAAGCTTGGAACAGATGCGCAGGCGCTTGCAGCAATGAGATTTGGTGTGAAGATTACAGCAAAAGAGGGTACGAAGACATACATTTTTAAGTTAGATGAACTGGGAGCTACGGGAAATGCACAGTCGCAAAAGACGATTCCGGGCAGCGCACAAGTCGTATCTGCGGTAAATGGAAGTGGATTGCCGGAGTATGTAAGTGATCCGTCTATCGGTCTTTCTGATTATATGGCAAATGCAGGAAACAGTGACAATGATTTTAAGGCGGGGACGACCAGACTGATAAGGCTTGAGAAGGATGAAGTGGCATCGGTGGAGTACTGGCTTTATCTGGAAGGATGCGATGAACAGTGCATCAATGAGGTGCAGAGTAAAACATCGGATATCCAGCTTGCATTTGCAGGTGTGGAAGTGGAATAATCTTGCCGGAAGAACCGACAAGCATGGATAGAAAAAGAGGATGAGAAAAAGAAGGTGAGGCAGGATGAAAAAAACTTTCCGAACCTGGTTTTGGGCAGTAACTACATTATTTGCAGTATTGGCATTTACATTTGCGACACTTGCATGGTTTACGGCGAATCGTGCTGTGCAGACGAATACTGATACAGCCAGAACCGGGGATGAGACGTTGGAGCTACAGATCAGCAGCAGTGGTGGAAGTAGTTTTAAGAGTGTAGAGACAGCACAAATCACGCAGGTAAATCAGACAAATTCAGAATTTCTGTTACCTGTGTCCACGGCTGATTTGAACAGCTTTGTATATGCACCATTTACCAAAGATGGTAAGGCTTCTGCTTTTAAAAAGGTGGACGATGAGGCAAATTATTATCATGGCCGGGTGTATTTGCGGGCAGAAGGAGAGGGCTGGCCGGATGGCAGCAGGATGAATCTGTATCTGGACCAAAGTGATGGGCTTTTGGGAGATGCGGCAGATGGATATTTGTTAAATGCATCCAGACTTGGCTTGATTTTTGGCGGAGACACTTCGAATCCGATCATTTTACGACTAAGTGAGTCAGAGAATCCGGAAAATGCTCAAGTGTATAATACAGAAGTAAATGGAAAATTACTAGGCAAGAACCAGGTTCTGGGTTATAATGAAAATGGCGTGTTTGCTACGACTGACCCATCAGTATTGGTCAGTGATTATACGATCAGTTTTACAAACAATCAGATGACTCTACCAAAGAGCGCGCTGCTTAGTATGGAATTTGGGAAAATCTATGCAGTAGACATTTATTTTTATCTGGAAGGCTGTGATCCGGATTGTTCGGAGAGTGTTCAGTTTAATGAAGCAAATCTTCATCTTGCATTCTATGGTGTACTTGACCAGAAGGAGGGCAATTGATGAGTAGGACAAAAAAAGAAGAAAACCAGGCAGTCAGAAACCGGTTATACACATCCATTTTGCTTGTGCTGCTGGCTCTTGCAGCAATTACAGCAGCGACAGTTGCCTGGTTTTCCATTGCAGATAAGACAAAGGTTAAGTCGATGAGTCTGGATATTGAGTCAGATGTGGATCTGAGGATGGATCTGGATGCACATGATTATTTTGAACAATATGTAAAGAAGCTTTCATTTGAATCAATCGCACAGAGGATGCAAAGTGAGAAAGGGTTTGATATGCAGACGACTCCGCTGGAGCCGGTCACGACAGCAGATCAGAATATATTTACATATGAGAATGGAACGGAAGTACCGGATACGAAGGGTGCATATTTGACATTTACGTTACATTTTATGGCAGAAAAAGATATGATCGTCCATCTGAACAGTGCAGATAGCAGTGATGGCGCAGGGGATGGGACGAATATCAGTTCAAGTAATGCAGAACTTCCGGAAGCAATGAGGATTTCTTTTACAGCGGATGGACAGACCTGGATTTATGATCAGGGTATGGGAGATACGCTTTCCACTTCCGCTGCAGCGACTACGTTTGGACTTCCTTCTATGGGAAGCACAAGAATTAACAGTAATAACGCAATGTTTTCATTAAAGAAGAATACCGATAAGCCGGTTCTTGTCCATATATGGATGGAAGGTACAGACCCGGCATGTACAGACAGTCTGAAATCCGCAGACTACGCAATTCGGATGCGATTTACGGGTGAAACTACAGAAACTATAAACACGAGGGAGAAATAAGTATGAAGACACTAAAACGAATAGGCACAATTGTGATCAGTGTGATTCTATGGGCAATCATTTTGCTCGCTGCACTGTATGCATTTACAACAATGGCGACAAAGGATGACCAGAGTGTATCAAGAATTCTTGGATATACACCGATGACTGTTGAGTCGGATTCTATGAAACCAACATTTTGCAAAGGCGATTTGATTTTCATAAAAAAATGTGATACTTCAAAGTTAAAAGAAGGAGATATCATCACATTTCACACAATTATTGATAATCAGTATGCACTCAACACTCACCGTATCCAGAAGATTGACGAGGTCAACGGTGTCAGAAGCTACACCACGATTGGTGATAACAACAACGGTGTTGCCGACCAGCATGTGATTTCCGATGGAGATATTGTTGGTAAATATGTCGGACACATTTCTAACCTTGGTAAAGTTATGAATTTCCTTTCAAGCAGTATGGGATTCTTAATCGTAATCGTGTTACCGATGCTTCTGTTCTTTATTTATCAGGTATATAACCTGATTATGATCAGTATTCGTCTGAAAAAAGCGATTGCGGTAGAGAATGCGGAAGAACTTGCAAAAGCAGGATTAAATAAAGCAGATGTTGAGCAGGCTGCGAAGGATAAAGATGAGGCACAGGCAGCGCTTGAAGAGGCGAAGAGACTGAGAGAAGAAGCAGAAGCGATTCGCGCAAAAGCAGAAAAAGAGCTTGAGAAAGCGAAGCAGGATGAAGATAAGAACGGGGAGGAATAAAGAACCGTGAGTGAATTTTTAAAGTTTGCGTATGAAGTGTTGTCCCAGGTTGTATACAACCTTGTAACCTGGGTTGCAGCATTTATCAGATTGTTTATAACAGGATGGGTTCAATATTTCCTGATATTTAAAACCTATTTTCCAACATTGAATATTCTCGCTAAGATTTTATCCGTACTTTTGATGCTTTTATTACTGGCGATTCCGGTAGTGATCATCATACTTCTGATTCGCCGTATGATTTTGCATCACCAGTTAAAAGCAGACAGTACAGACAATGCAACATTGTATCGGGAGATTGGAAGACTGAACAAACAGGTGTTAGATTTGATGGAAGAGAAGAATAACATTCTGGCATTGAAGGTAAATGCGATGGGTGGTGTGGAGCGTATTCCATATATGGGTGCCTCTGCATTGACGGAGGATACGATTCCGAGTCTGGAGAATGTTACCGGAAATGAAATTCCATCCGGAAGGGCGATGGAGGCAATGGTAGAAAATACGGATCCAAACAAGGCACCTCTTGTGCGTGCAGTGATAGAGGGAAAGGAAGATACAAATGTAGCACATCGTTTCCCGAAGCTTTCGCTTGTGGATGTAAAATATAAGGATTTTCAGCCACCACAGTATGACAACGAGATTTCGCTTCAGGAATTTACAGAAGGGTATCGTATGTTTGCAGCAAGCCAGATGGGGCTTTATTATACACCGGAGATTGTCAGAAGATTTGTTGCTGGCATGGCAGCAAGTAAGCTGTTGATTTTGGAAGGTATTTCCGGTACCGGTAAAACAAGTCTTCCATATTCATTTAGTCGTTATATGGATAACCCGGCAACCATTATTTCCGTGCAGCCGTCATTTCGTGACCGTTCCGAATTGTTGGGTTATTTTAATGAATTTTCAAAGAAATTTAACGAGACAGAGTTTTTGAGGGCTTTGTATGAAGCAAACTACAATCAGACTCCGACATTGATCGTGTTAGATGAGATGAACCTTGCACGTATTGAGTATTATTTTGCAGAAATGTTATCTGTTCTGGAAATGCCGAGCAAGGATGAATGGATTCTGGATCTTGTACCGACAGCCTGGAAGGGTGATCCTTATAAAATGGATAACGGTAAAATTCATGTGGCAGACTCTACGTGGTTTATCGGTACTGCGAATAATGATGATTCGACATTTACAATCACGGATAAAGTATATGACCGTGCAATGCCGATTGAGTTGAATGAAAGAGCCGATGAATTTGAATGTGAGATGTATCCGTCCTCTTTTGCTTTCTGGAACATCTGGAATATATGTTCCAGAAAGCAAAAGAGGACTATCCAATCAGTGAGGAACTGATGGAGAAGATGCAGAAGCTGGATAGTTATCTGATCACAAGATTTAAGCTTGCCTTTGGAAACCGTATTATGAAGCAGTTATATGACTTTATCCCGGTTTATGTTGCATGTGGCGGTACAGAATTGGGTGGTATGGATTACATTATCGCACGAAAAGTGCTCAAGAAATTTGAAAGTATGAATGTCAGCTTTGTAAGAGATGAGATTACAGGTCTGATCAGTTATATAGATAAGACATTTGGTGAAGACGGAATGCCGGATAGTAAAGAATACTTAAGACGCATTCAGAACTTGTATTAATTATATTGAAGAGTAAGGAAATGGGTGAAGATGGCGGATACGATTAATGAATTATATTCGAAATACACAGAAGGCGTAGGGTATGCTCTCGAGGAGGATAAATATTTCCAATACCTGTTTGAAATGATACAGGCCGGGGACAATACTCTGGAACAGAAAAACCGAATATTGCATAAGGTTGTAGATGAGCGCTGGCTTACAGTAGTAGAAGAAGGAATAGAAGCCATTTTCAATATTGTGGACAAGCCACGCCGTTTTATTACAACTTCAGAGGAAGTTGTGCCGGTTGCACTTGCAAAGAAAATTACGTCAGACAGTGTTCGGCATTTAAGCCAGAATACACAGTATATTACGACAAATGAAGCCGGCGACATTATGCCGACAAAGATTTTAAATGTAACAACAGAAGAAAGCTATGACTTATATGAGAATCGTTTCGTGTATCATCTGATTCAGCGTTTGTTTGCGTTTGTAGACAAACGAACAGATGTAATCTTCTGGTCGACAGGAGATGAGACTTGCAATGTAATGAGCATGGAAAGCAAGGTTGACGATGCATATGAAGAGATTTCATATAAAGTTGAGATGACGATAAAAAATCGTCAGAGTCTTGTAGAAAATGACAATGACAACATGGACATATTCAAGCGTATCGACCGTGTGCGCAGAATGTCCAGAGTTTTACGCACCAGTTCATTTTGCGATATTATGAATGGCTGTTCCAGAGTACATAGTCCGATCCAGCGAACAAACTTGATGATGAAAGACCCGGATTATCGTACTTGTTATAAATTATGGCAGTTCATCGAAGGATATGATGAAGTCGGATATACCATTGAAGAGCAGGATTCTACATTACAGTTCGATGAAGAATATTTGTTACAGATGTATATCAATATGATTACAAATTATACAGTGTTCAAGAGTCTTCTTGTATCTGATCCGCGCAAGATGAGTGAGATTGAGACAAAGAAACGTGAGCCTGTAAAACCAAAGTTTGTAAAAGAAATCAAAGAAGAAATTGTAGAAGATCGCAATATTCCGGATGTAGAGATACGCAGAGTATTTGTAGAAGAAGTGACTCAGGCACAGCTCGATGCAGAGGAAAAATTAAAAGAAGAGACCGAGAAGAGAGAAGAATTGGAAAATTCTGTTTCGGAACTTCAATTTCAGATGGAGTCATTGAATCAGCAATTGGAATATTTAGATCAGATCAGAGCGCAATTAGAAGAACAGCAGGCAGAATTAGAGCAACAGCATTCAGAAGAAATGGCGGCTTATGAGAAACAGCTTGCGGATGAAAAACAAGCACGGGTCGAGGCACAAGAGGCTGTAGAGCAGGCACAGACAGAAGCCAGAATGATGGCTGAGACGGTGCAGCGTGAGGCGGCGGAGGAAGTTGCGGCAGAGCGGAAAAAGGCGGCAGAAGAGGTTGCGGAAGCACAGAGAAAAGCAACAGAAGAAGTTGCAGAAGCGCAGCATGAGGCGGCGGAGAAAATTGCGGAAGCACAGGAAAAAGCAGCAGAGGAAGTTGCAGTAATTCAGAGAGAGTCAGATGCAAGCGTGTCTGCAATAAAGGAAGAAGCCCAGAATCAGCTTGCAAAAGCCCAGAAAATTGCAGAAGAGAAGATTGCAGAAGCGCAGGAAAAAGCTGCCGGAGAAGTTGTAGAAGCTAAGGAAAATGCGGCAAATGAAATTGCAGCAATTCAGAGAGAGTCAGATGCAAGCGTGTCTGCAATAAAGGAAGAAGCTCAGAATCAGCTCGCAAAAGCCCAAAAAATTGCAGAAGAAAAGATTGCAGAAGCGAAGAAAAATGCGGCAGAAGAAGTTGCGGCAGCGCAGAGAAAAGCGGCCGAGGAAATTGCGGAAGAGCAGCGTGAGGCGGCAGAGAAAATTGCGGAAGTTAAGGAAAATGCTCGAAAAGAAGTAAAGGCGGCTAAGGAAGAAGTAAAAGCAGTTAAGGAAGAAATGAAGGCAGCTAAGAAAGCAACACAAAAAGAAATCGAGTCAATTAAGAAAGTAACTGAAAAACAGGTGAAAGCAGCACAGAAAGCAAAAGAAAAAGCGGAAGATAAAGCAGAAGCCAACAGTCTGTCACATTATATTGTTCAAGCACTTCAGGAACGCAAGGAGCGTAAGAATACAAAAAATGACGGAGAAGATAAATGATAAAAAAGATAGTTTTTGGCATTATTAATGTTTTTTCAGTATTGATCATTATTGCAGCAGTTTTTGTGTTGTGTACAGTAATTTTTACAAAATCAGGAGAAGCTCCTTCGGTGTTTGGCTATACGGCTCTGCGGGTAACTACAGGAAGTATGAAACCAACATATGATGTTGATACGTTGATTGTTGTAAAAAAAGTTAATCCTGAAACAATAAAGGTAAATGATGTAATTTCATTTTATTCGCAGGACCCTGTACTTGATGGAGCAGTGAACACACATCGCGTAGTGGAAATTCTGGAGGAAGAGCAAGGACGAGTATTTGTTACCAAAGGTGACAATAACAATGTAACAGATGCATATAATGTCGAAAGCGAATACCTGATAGGAAAGGTAGTTGCTTCTTCAATAGTTGTAGGAAAAATTTCGCGTCTGGTTGCGAACCCACTGATATTCATTCCAATCATATTGATTCCTCTTGCACTTATTCTAATTAGCAATTTGGTTGGAACTGTCCATATGGCTAAAAAGATAGCAAAGGAAGAGGAAGAAGAAGCTATACGAGAAGCAATTCGAAAAATTAAAGAAAAGCAGCAATGAGAGCCATTTAGGAAGCCAATTAGGGATGGGGTTTTCTGGCTCTTTGGACTTTGCGAATAAAAAATTGGGAAGGTGAAAAAATTCACTTTCCCAATTTTTTATATCTATCTACAGAAAAAAGCCGGAAAACCCCGTCCCTAATTGGCCTCCTGGTTCAGTAGCTTTTCGATGACGGAAATATCTTCCTCTAATTCATCAGCAATTAGTTCAAGCGATTTCCCCTTAGCAAGTTTTGCTTTAATTTTTTGTGTTAATAAATCTTGTTGTCCTTTTTCAATTCCCTGCTCGATACCCTGTTCAATCCCTTGTTCGATACCCTGCTCAATACCTTTTTCAATACCAGCCTCCATTCCAGCCTGAAATTCTGCTCTGCGAAGTTTTTTCTCTTCCAATTCTTTGTCATATTCAAAAATACTCATATTGATTACCTCAGCTCGGTTAGATGATAAAAAATCGCGTAAAATATTTTCGTTTATGCATTCTGTTACTGCCTTTTCTACAGCCTCTTCCAATGATAATTCGTTAGAAGAGACATATTTACGCACTCGTGCTACATACTGAGCATATTCCTTGAGTGTTTGACATTGCTCCATCAGGGCCTTATTATGACCATCATTTACATTTAATACAGTTACGCGTAATTCCAAATCAGGATCTTCTGTCGGACATTCGTAAGCAGAAGATAATCGGAATTCAGTTAAATCATTAATCTCTTTTGTCCCATTATAAAAAACTATAAATTTTGGAGCAGGTATCTTTTGAATCGTGGATGAATATAAGGATTGTTGAACCACCATCTTTTGATATTCATTTGAAATATAGAATAAATCTCGCAATGGCATGTTGGGATTATAGGTCGACTGGTGCTCATACAGATACAAATTCATATCCATAATAAAAGCCAGATCGTTTTTCATCCCCAGATAGATTGCATTTTCCAAAGTTACTACCTGCAAAGCAGATGCATCGGTGTAATTTTTCTTGTTCATTGCATTGTAAAGTGAAAGCAGGTTGTTTCTGTCTTTGAACAACATACGAAAGATAGTATCTTTGTACTTACGGTTCACTTTCCTTTGTCGAGAATGCAATGAGTACTTGTGGTTTCTTTGTGCCTTCTTGTGTTTTGCCATATTTAATTTTCCTCCTTTTTACAGGAGACAATCTAAATCTAATATTTCATTCGGCCTCCTGCTTTTATGTGTGATTGATATAAAAGCATAGACTTTTGAAATGTAATTAGAAAATAGATAGTGATATGCACCTTAGATTCATAAGAAATATGCTTTGTTATAGTGTAACATGAATGGGGAAGAGAGTGCAAGAACCATTTAGGAGCCATTTGGGGACGGGGTTTTCCGGCTCTTTGGACTTTGAAAAATAAAAAAATTGGGAAGGTGAAAAAATTCACTTTCCCAATTTTTTATATCTATCTACAGAAAAAAGCCGGAAAACCCCGTCCCCAAATGGCCGGAAAACCCCGTCCCCAAATGGCTCTCAATTCCCTCTTGACTATTATGTAAAACAAGACTATAATAACTAACATGACTTACATTTTATCACGTTAAAGCGTAACGATTTAAAGCGTAGTGCTTTAAAGCAACAGTTACAAAACAATATAGGAGGAATGGGTATTATGAAAGCAAAAAAAATAGCAGCGGTTATGTTAGCCGCAACAATGACATTATCATTGGCAGCATGTGGAGGTAGCTCTTCATCAGATTCAAAGAGTGCAGATGGCGCATCAGATTCTGGAAAAGTATACAAGATCGGTATTTGCCAGCAGCTAGAGCATGAGGCTCTTGACCAGGCTACAAAGGGATTTGAGGATGCCTGTGAAGAAAAATTTGGAAAAGATAACGTAACATTTGATTTACAGAATGGACAGGGCGAGCAGGCAAACTGTGCAACAATTGCAAATAATTTTGTCGCTGATAATGTGGATTTGATCATGGCAAATGCAACTACAGCACTCCAGTGTTCAGCAGCCGCAACAAGTGATATTCCGATTCTTGGAACATCAATCACAGATTATGCAACAGCTCTGGATATTTCTGATTGGACAGGAGCAACAGGAATGAACATTTCAGGTACAAGTGATTTAGCTCCGATCGATAAGCAGGAAGAGATGCTTACAGAATTAGTACCGGATGCAAAGACAGTTGGTATTTTATATTGTTCAGCAGAGCCTAATTCAGCATATCAGGCAAACTTATTTGCAGAAGCACTGAAGAAGGATGGAATTACATGTAAAGAATATACAGCAGCAGATTCGAATGAGATTCAGTCAGTTGTAACATCAGCAGTAGCTGAGTGTGATGCACTTTATATTCCTACAGATAATACAATGGCAGCAAACACAGAGATTATCAACAACATTTGTCTCCCGGCAAAAATTCCTGTAATTGCAGGTGAGCAGGGAATCTGTTCTGGATGCGGTATTGCAACATTATCTATCAGTTACTATGATATCGGATACAAAGCCGGCGAGATGGCATATGATATTTTGGTAAATGGTGCCGACATTACAACAATGGAGATTGAGACAGCACCAAACGTAACAAAGATGTACAATCCGACAATTTGTGAAGGACTTGGAATTACAGTTCCAGATGAATATGAAGCAATAGAAGAATAGAGGATTTAATTATGGAAATTTATCTGGCAAGCCTAAATCCGATGACTCTGGTACGTGCCCTTCCTGGTAACGTTGCTCAGGGAATCATTTGGGGAATTATGGCACTTGGGGTATATATTACATTTCGTATTTTAGATTTTGCAGATCTTACGGTGGATGGTTCACTTGCAACCGGCGGAGCAGTAGCAGTTATGCTGATCCGCGGGGGCATGAACCCGGCAATTGCACTTATATTTGCATTTTTAGCAGGAATGGCAGCGGGATTTGTGACTGGAATTTTACATACAGTATTTGGCATTCCGGGAATTCTGGCAAGTATTTTGACACAGATCGGATTATATTCTGTAAATCTTGGGATTATGGGAAAATCAAATCAGGCGATCAATGTGCTTCAATACAAACTGGTTGCATCTCTCCGATATGTTACAGGAGAAGGAAGCGGATTTTTCTTTGTCAAACTGATTCTGGCAGCAATTGTGCTGATTGCAATTATTTACTGGTTTTTCGGAACAGAACTTGGAGCTGCTATCCGTGCTACCGGATGTAATCCACAGATGGCAAGTGCACAGGGAATCAACACATCATTTAATAAAGTTCTTGCACTTATGATTTCCAATGGACTTGTAGGTCTCTGTGGTGGAATTTATGCACAGTATCAGGGTGCAGCCGATGTAAATATGGGACGTGGAGCAATCGTAATCGGACTTGCAGCAGTTATTATCAGCGAAGTTATTTTCGGAAAATTCTGTGCAGGAAAGAAAATTGCATTTGCACTTACATTAGGAGCGGTATTTATCGGAGCAATTATTTATTACATCGTAATTGCATTTGTATTATGGCTGAAGATGCCATCAGATTATATGAAACTGTTCTCAGCAGTTGTGGTTGCATGTTTCCTGGCAGTTCCTTATATGAAAGAAAAATATTTCAAGAAACGGAGGACTGCATAATGAGTTATATGTTAGAAATCCAGAATATACATAAAACATTTAATGCAGGAACAATCAATGAAAAGGTCGCATTAAATGGAGTAAATCTCAATCTGAATCCGGGAGATTTTGTTACGATCATCGGTGGTAACGGAGCCGGAAAATCGACAACATTGAATGCAATCGCAGGTGTGTGGGGTGTTGACAAGGGCAAGATTATTATTGATGGAGTAGATATTACAAAGCTTTCTGAACACAAAAGAGCAAAATTTTTAGGTCGTGTATTTCAGGACCCGATGACAGGCACGGCAGCGACAATGTCAATTGAAGAAAATATGGCGATTGCCGCAAGACGAGGACAGAGTCGTGGGCTTGGCTGGGGAATTACTAAAAAAGAGCGAGAAGAGTTCAGAGAAAAACTCAAAGAATTAGATCTTGGCTTGGAAGACAGACTGAGCAGTAAAGTAGGTCTTTTGTCCGGTGGACAAAGACAGGCAATCACACTTTTGATGGCTTCTTTAAAGAAACCGAAGCTGTTGCTTTTAGATGAACATACAGCGGCATTGGACCCAAAGACAGCGGCAAAGGTACTTGCGTTGTCAGATCAGATCATCAAGGAAAATAAACTGACAGCCATGATGGTTACACATAATATGAAGGATGCCATTAATCATGGTAACAGACTGATCATGATGCATGAAGGAAAAGTAATCTATGATGTATCAGGAGAGGAAAAGAAAAATCTGAAAGTGGCAGATCTTCTGAAAAAATTTGAAGAAGTCAGCGGTGGAGAATTTGCAAATGACCGCATGATGTTAGCAAAATAGTAGTATGAAAAATATATAAGGGAAATGAAAAACACAGGGGATAGAAATTCTACCTCCTGTGTTTTCCATTTTTAATCCATCTTTACTTTGTGGAAGCTTATCGCAAAGTAAATAATTTCTACAATTGATGTCAATACCCATGAGAAGAAATACAATAAATACAAAGATGGTATTGTGTGGAAATGGGCAAATATTGTATAGATCCAGACAACACGGAACACGCAGGAACCGATGATTACGAGTATAGTCGGAACGATTGTTTTGCCGATTCCGCGGGATGCGGCAATAGAGCCATCCATAAATGCACTGATGCAGTATGCAAACCACATGATCTTAATTCGCTGAAGTCCGGCACTTATTACATCTGGATTTGTAGCGAATAAGGATAAAAATTGTCTTCCAAACAGGAGCAGTAAAATACCGAATATGGCACCGGCAGCAAATGCATAAAAGACACTGATGAAATAACTTTGCAGCATACGTTTTTTATTTTTCGCCCCATAATTCTGACTGATAAAGCTTGAACCGGCAATGTAAAACGCGTACATCAGGTTGAAAACTAGGGTATCAGCGTTGATCGCAGCAGAGTTTCCGGATACGGTAACGGCATCAAAAGAGTTTAGACCGGTCTGTACGAACAGATTTGCCAGTGCAAAAATCGCATTTTGAATACCGGCAGGAATACCGAGTATTAATACAGCAAGGCTTGCCTTCTTATGAAAACGAAGCTTAGAAGGATGTAATTTACATTCGTCATTGCGTCGTAATAAATTAATGATGATCAATGCGGCAGAAACATACTGTGCGATTGCACTTGCAAGTGCAACTCCCTCTGCTGCCATATGGAAATAAATAACAAAAATGAGGTTTAAAATGACATTCAATACCCCGGCGATAGAGAGGTAAAGCAATGGCTTAGTTGTATCTCCGCGGGCACTTAATACACCGTTACCAAAGTTATAAATTGCCATGGCAGGCATACCAAGTGAATAAATTTTCATATATAATACAGCACCATCTATCAATTCATCCTTTGTGTTCAACAGATGAAGAATATTTTCCGAAAAGAGAATACAGATGGTACAGATGATCAGTCCGACCGCCAGACATACAAGTAAAGAAGTATGAATGGTTTTGGTAATGTTATCCTGATTTCCTGCTCCAAGTTCATGAGCTGTTCGTACATTTACACCGGCGCCCATGCCAATCAGAAAACCGGTAAACAGTGTGACTAAAAGAGTAGTAGAACCAACCGAACCAAGAGCCTGATAGCTGGAAAACCGGCCAACGATCGCTACGTCACTTAAATTAAATAAAACCTCCAATATCTGAGAAAACATCAGCGGAAGACTGAATAAAAAAATGTTCTTCCATAAAGATCCGCTGGTCATCTCAATTGTGCGGGAAAACCCCCTTTTTTTCTTCTCCATAATTATGTCCCCCATCAATATAGAAATAATCCGGAATCTGTGAACCGGATCAAAGAAAAATTCCCAAAATAAAAGCAATAGACCTCTTCGGTATTGCTAAATTTTATCGTAAATGTTTTACTAATATTTGTCAACTGTTATAAGGAAATCTCTGAAAGGTTATTTTTCTACTTATAAATAAGTAGAAAAGCAACTGATTACAGATTTTGTATCTTGAAAAAAGCCTGTAATAATCGTATACTATGAAAAGGCTTTGATAGAGCCTAGTATGAGAGAAATGTAGAGGAGGATATACAAATGAAAAGTAACAGCAGTATCAAAACAGTTGTAGCGGTAGGTATCGGTGCAGCACTATTCTTTGTACTTGGACGTTTTGTAGCAATTCCAAGTCCTGTGCCGAATACTAATATCAGTCTTCAGTATGCAGTACTTGCGCTTTTAGCTGCAATGTACGGACCGGTTGCCGGTGGACTGATCGGATTCATCGGTCACACATTGATTGACCTGTCATGGGGAGGAAGCCCATGGTGGAGCTGGGTTATCACATCAGCATTTGTAGGTGTAGTGATTGGAATCTTTGCTAAGAAATTAAAAGTAGAAGATGGAGATTTCGGAAAAGGCAAGATGACTATTTTCGTTCTGGCTAATGTAATTGCACATGTAGTTGGATGGGTAGTTGTAGCACCTGTACTTGATATCTTGATCTATGCAGAACCGGCAAACAAAGTATTTGCTCAGGGTGTATTTGCAGCAATCTCTAATACAATTACAGGTGTAATTGTTGGAGGACTTTTGATCCTGGCTTATACAAAGACAATCGCAAAGAAAGGATCTTTGGATCAGGAATAAGATTTTTTTGAAAAAAAGACTTACAGCTGTCATTTCTTGTGGTAGAATAACTATCATATGAAATGACAGCTATATTTAGTTCATAGGAAAGAGGATCATGAATGATAAACGAGAATTCTCCGATTATTTCTTTTAAGAATTATTCTTTTCAGTATCGTGCACAGAAAAAACCGACACTGAAAGGAATTAATCTAGATATATATCCCGGTGAGCGTGTGTTGATCGCAGGACCTTCCGGGTGTGGAAAAAGTACATTGGCCGGATGTATTAACGGGTTAAATCCATATTCGAATCCAGGAAAATGTGAGGGTTCACTGGAGGTGAATGGAGTAGATGCCACCAAGAGCAGTATCTTTGAATTATCTGCCCATGTCGGAACTGTGCTGCAGGACCCGGATGGTCAGTTTATAGGTTTGACAGTTGGCGAAGATATCGCATTTGCATTGGAAAACAGTTGTACACCGCAGGATGAGATGCATTTCATTACAAAACATGTGGCAGAACTGGTAGGGATTGAGCATCATTTGGATTATGCTCCGCATGAATTGTCCGGCGGACAAAAGCAACGAGTAAGTCTGGCCGGAGTTATGGTGGATCAGGTGAAGATTTTGCTGTTTGATGAGCCGCTTGCAAGTCTTGATCCGGCGACAGGAAAGCAGACCATCGAATTGATTGATGAAATCCAGCAGAAAACAGATACAACAGTATTGATTATCGAACATCGTCTAGAAGATGTGCTCTGGCGAGATGTAGACCGCATTATATTAATGAATGACGGACAGATTCTGGCAGATTTATCTCCGGATGAATTACTTGCGTCTAATTTACTGATCGAGAATGGGATTCGTGAGCCGTTGTATGTTACTGCTATGCGTTATGCAGGAATTGAAATAACCGCACAGAAGAAAGCATCTCACGTAGATTCGGTAATATTAGATGAGGAAGATACAAAAAAACTCAATCAATGGTTTGAGTCACATCCGGTATTAAAAAATAATGATAAAAAAGAAGCATTGTTGGAAGTGAAGAATTTGGAGTTTGGATATGTGAAAGGGCAGAAGATATTAAGTGATGTCAGTCTATCCATTTCCAAAGGAGAGATGGTAAGTATTGTTGGGAAGAATGGTGCCGGAAAATCAACATTTTCAAAATTGATATGTGGTTTTGAAACACCGGATTCTGGTGAGATTCTGTTTAAAGGAAAGGACTTGTTGCAAGAGAACATCCGACATCGTGCAAAATATATCGGGTATGTAATGCAGAACCCAAATCAGATGATATCGAAGACGATGATTTTTGAGGAAGTGGCGTTGAGCTTACAGAATCAAGGATTGAGTCAGGAAGAAATCAAAGAAAAGGTCGAAGCAACCTTGAAAATATGTGGGTTGTATCCATTCCGTAACTGGCCGGTTTCTGCACTTAGCTTTGGACAGAAGAAACGTGTGACAATCGCAAGTGTGCTGGTACAAGATCCGGAACTTATTATTTTAGATGAACCGACAGCAGGACAGGATTTCCGTCATTATACAGAAATTATGGAGTTCTTAAGAAAGCTAAACGAACAGGGTGTAACGATCATTATGATCACACATGATATGCATCTGATGCTGGAATATACGCCAAGGGCAGTGGTATTTGCAGATGGTAAGATGATCGCAGACCGCAGTGCGGCAGAAGTGCTGTGTGACCCGGAGCTGATAGGTCATGCAGCTTTAAAGGAGACGAGCTTATTTACACTGGCTAACCGATGCGGTATTGTACCGCCGGAAGAATTTGTAGAATGCTTTATAGAAGAAGACCGGGAGGTAAGAAAACATGGCTGCTAAAACTGTATTAAATTATCTGCCGAGAAAAAGTGTCATACATCGGTTGACCGGAACAACAAAGCTTGCATTCTTCTTACTGTTTACATTTGCGAGTATGATTACATATAATACGTGGGTATTGTTAGGATTATTTGCAGTGAGTATTGTGGCATTTCGATTGAGTAAGATCAAGTTGAAAGAAGTGCGATTTATGATGGTCTTTATGTTGATATTCCTGCTTTTGAACAATTTGTTTATATTTTTATTTGATCCAAATCAGGGAACAACGTTATATGGTACACGACATGTATTATGTCATTTGTTCTGGAGATATGATCTGACAGCAGAGCAATTGTTTTACATGTTGAATATTTCTTTGAAATATTTCGTGGCATTACCGGTTGCAATATTATTTATCTCTGCAACAAATCCAAGTGAATTTGCGGCAAGTCTTAACAGCATCGGGGTTTCCTATAAGGTGGGTTATTCGGTTGCGATAGCATTGCGTTATATTCCGGATATTCAGAGAGATTATCACAGTATCAGTCAGGCACAGCAGGCAAGAGGTGTAGAGCTTGGAAAGAATGAGCGCTTTTTTGCAAGATTAAAAAATTCAGTAAGTATTTTATTACCATTGATTCTGACAAGCCTGAATCGAATCGATACGATTTCAAATGCGATGGAATTGCGCGGATTTGGAAAGAACCCAAAACGAACCTGGTATATGAAACGTCCATTTGCAAAGGCAGATTTTGCAGTGATAGGATTTGGGGTTGTGCTTTTGGTGATAAGCCTGAGTGTGACGATAAAGTGGGGAAGATTTTATAATCCATTTATTGCTGTCTGACAAATAGATTGGTTTGCAAGGAAGAGAAGACAAGAAAGATAGGATAGTAAGAGAACGATGAATTGGAAGGAATTTGAACAGAGATTCCCGATACAATTGAATACCCAGCAAAAAGAAGCGGTACAGAGCGTGGATGGTCCTGTACTGCTTCTTGCTGTACCGGGGTCCGGGAAGACTACCGTGCTGGTGACCCGATTGGGATATATGGTGTATTGTAAGGGGATTGATCCAAGTAAGATATTAACAGTTACTTATACGGTTGCGGCAACAAAGGATATGGCGAAACGTTTTGCAGGTTATTTTGGAAATGATATGGCAGAGCGTTTAGAGTTTCGGACGATTAATGGGATATGTGCGAAAATCATTCAATATTATGGGAAGGTAGTTGGCAGGACAGCGTTTGAACTGGTCAGGGATGAAAAGATGACGGCAGGGCTGTTATCTAAAATTTATCAGCAGGTTCAACATGAATTTGCGACAGAGAGTGATTTGAAAAATGTCCGTACACTTATTACATATATTAAAAACATGATGTTGAGTGAAGAAGAAATTCTTAAGCTGGATGAAAAAGAGGAAATGAAAATTTCGGTTATTTATAAGGAATACTGCAGGCAGCTTCGGGAACATCATCTGATGGATTATGATGACCAGATGGTATACGCATATACAATGCTTCGTAAATTCCCTCAATTACTGGAACATTTTCAAAATTTATATCCTTATATTTGTGTGGATGAAGCACAAGATACATCGAAAATCCAGCATGCGATTGTTGCGTTGCTTGCTTCTAAAACGGAAAATTTGTTTATGGTCGGAGATGAGGATCAAAGTATTTATGGATTTCGTGCGGCATATCCGGAAGCGTTGTTGTCATTTGAAAAGAATCACGCGAATGCAAGGGTGCTGTTGATGGAAGATAACTTCCGCTCGAATGCCAGTATTGTTGAGGCAGCAGACCAATTTATCCAGAAAAATACATTGCGTCATGAAAAGCATATGCGGGCAACAAAGGAAAGAATGGAAGAAATTAAAGAGATTTCTCTAAAAAGCAGGAAAGCCCAGTACAGTTATCTTATGAAAGTTGCGGATGGTTGTACAACGCAAACAGCAGTGTTGTATCGGGATAATGAATGTATTTTACCATTGGTTGATCTGCTGGAGCGAAATAACATTCCATATCAGATGAGAAATGCAGAACTGACATTTTTTTCGCACAGAACAGTTTTAGATGTTGTGAACATTATGAAATTAGCGTTGAATCCGAAAGATACGGAAGCATTTTTGCAGGTATATTATAAGATCGGTACATATCTTCGTAAGCAGGAGGCTATGAGGATAGCGGAAATTAGTGAGGAAAAGGATTTGCCGGTGCTTGATGTGGCGGCAGATTATCAAGGTTTGAGCGGACATGTTATAGGATGCGTCAAATCAGTGCGGACGCATTTGCAAAATATGCTGCAGGAAAGTGGAGATAAAGCGGTCAATCGAATTTCACAATATATGGGATATCGTGAATATTTGAATCGAATCGGGGTAAGCGACAGCAAACTGGAAATTTTACGGATGCTGGGAGCCGGAGAAGAATCGCCCGAGCGGCTTGTAAAACGTCTGGAAGAATTAAAATCTATCATTTTGGAAAAACAATCGGATGCACAGTGTCCATTTATTCTTTCTACGATACATGCAAGCAAAGGGTTAGAATATGAGCACGTGTATCTGATTGATGTGGTGGATGGAATTTTGCCGGAGCAGGCTTTACAAAATCCGAAGCGGGCTTCGAAGGAAGAATTGCAGACTTACGAGGAAGAACGCCGCTTATTTTATGTCGGTGTTACAAGGGCAAAACAACAACTGACACTGTTTACAACAAACAGGGAAAGTTCATTTTGCAGGGAAATATTAGGGAAAACATTTATTCAAAAGAATAGCACGAAAGTAGTTTCCGCTAATAAAATATTTTCTCAGGCAAATCCATATGCACAGAATACAAAATCAAGGATGAAGCCAACGACGGCTGAAGAATATAAGAAGTTTAAAGAACAGCTTGGAGCAGGTGTACTCGTGAAACATAAAAAGTTTGGTGATGGGGTTGTCGTCTCAATGGATGAAGAGCGCGTACAGATTTTGTTTGGGGAAAAGCTGAGAAATCTGGATATGCGTATGTTAATACAAGGAGGATTTTTAGAAGTGCATTAGTGAAAATATGCCTTCTTAAAATACTTCTTTTACGATTTAACATACATTTAACATAAATTTGATTTATCTTGCATACGTATTACATACAATTAACTCGCATGAAACAAGAAAATAATATTTGAAATAATGTGAGGAATTGGTATGAATGAGAAGTTACAGATTGTATTTGGGCTTGTAGGTGGTCTTGCAATATTTATCTACGGCATGAATATGATGAGTGAATGTCTGCAAAAAGCGGCAGGCGAGAAGATGAAAAGTATTTTGGCACTGTTGACAAGAAATCCAGTTTTAGGAGTGTTGGCAGGAGCAATCACAACTGCAGTTTTGCAGAGCAGTAGTGCGACAACGGTTATGGCGATTGGCTTTGTAAGTGCAGGATTGATGAGCCTGCCACAGGCAATTTCCATTATTTTCGGTGCGAATATCGGAACGACAATGACGGCACAGATTATTGCATTTAAAATTACAGATTATATTTACATTATCATATTTATCGGTTTTATCATTTCTTTTGTGGCGAAGTCAGAAAAGGTAAAAAGTATCGGACAGA
The DNA here is from genome assembly GCF_022487435.1 of Mediterraneibacter sp. NSJ-151. Taxonomy (NCBI): domain Bacteria; kingdom Bacillati; phylum Bacillota; class Clostridia; order Lachnospirales; family Lachnospiraceae; genus Mediterraneibacter; species Mediterraneibacter sp. NSJ-151. Next base: position 21,020 of record NZ_JAKVPP010000021.1, read on the forward strand.
CGATATTTGCCTTCGGTCTGTTGTTCCTTGGAATTGAAACGATGGGAGATGTTATGAAGCCACTGGCATCTAGCCCGGTATTTACAGATTTGATCGCGAAAGTATCAAATATGCCGGTACTTGGAGTTGCGGTCGGTACATTGATGACTCTGGTAGTACAGAGCAGTAGTGCAACAATCGCAGTATTACAGAATTTTGCAGCTCAGGCCGGACCGGATGGTGTGACAAGTATATTAGGATTGACAGGAGCAATCCCGATTCTTCTTGGAGATAATATCGGAACAACGATCACAGCACTTTTAGCCAGCATCGGACAGAATAAGGATGCGAAACGTACAGCTGTAGCACACTGTATTTTTAATGTATCAGGATGTCTGCTGTTTATCTGGTTTATAAAACCATTTGCAGCACTGATTCAGTATATTTCACCGAAAGGACCGGAAATCGAAGTGATTTCCCGACAGATTGCAAATTCACATACAGTATTTAATATTACAATGACTTTGATCTGGGTATGTCTGATTAATGTAATGGTAAAGATTGTTATGACTTTAATCCCGGATGGAAAGGCAGTTGCAGTAGATCCGGCAAAGCCATTGTATTTGGATGAAAAGATGACAAATCAGCCAACAGCAGCACTTCAGCTTGTGGCAAAAGAGATTTTACATATCAGCGATATAGTGAAGGATGCGGTAAGTAATACGATTGAAATAGTTAAAACAGAAGATATCAGTCAATTGGAAGGCTTGCTTGAGAAGGGAAAAAATATCAAAGCATTGACGGAAAAAACAACCGAATATCTGGCACTTTTATTCTCTTCCGGAACAATGACAGAGCAGCAGGCAGCTCAGACAGCGAGCTTAATGTATATTTTAAGTGATGTGGAACGTATGGGAAGCTTAAGTGTGGAAATTGCAAAATGTATCCAGGAGAAGGAACAAAATAATTATAAATATACGCCGGAAGCAATGGATGAATTACAGAAGAGTCTAAGAACACTGGAAAAAATGTTTATTGATTCAATGAAGGCATTGCAGGGAGATAAATCGGTCCAGATAGATAAAATGGTTAAGCGGAAAGATAAGATCATGGATTTGGATATTAAGATGAGAAAGGCGCATCTGCAACGTGTAAATAAAGGAAAATGTAAAGCAAGTCTGACAGCACCATTCACAAATATTCTTCATCTGATCGACCGTATGGGAAACAGCTGCTTAAATCTTGCGGATGTAGCAGCAAATGAAATCAGCCTGAGTTATTTTATGACAGTGAATTAGAAGACAACATTTTTAAAATGTTGCCTGAAATCTAAATTCACCATTTTGGGCAAAGAAACCATAGATACCTGAATATTTATTTACGACAGAAATCATGCTTTGTACACCGAAGCCATGTCCGACTTTGTGTGAAACAGGAATATCATTTTCAAAAGCAGGTTCTTCTTCGTAGCTGTTTGCAAGGTTGATACATAATTGTTCATTTTTTTCATAGAGTTTCAGATTGATATAACGACCTTCCGGATATGTGATTTGTGTACACGCATGAATCGCATTTTCCAGAGCATTTGAAAGCAAGCTGCAAAGGTCTGTAATCTGAAATCTTGAAAAATCAGTTGCAGTTACGAAAATAGTAGTTTGGATTTGAAGTGCCTGTGCTTTTTCAATATAGGAAGAGAGAATCAGATTGACAGATTCATTTTCACAGTATTTTTGGATTGCACCAGACTGCAATGTTGTACAGATTTCGTTAATGTAAGAGAGGGCTTCTTCAGTTTTTTGTTCTTGAATACAGTTTTGAATAAAGTTCATATGGTGTTTTAAATCATGACGATAGATTGCGGCCTGCTTTTTGGAATCAGAAAGCTGCGCAATCTCTTTTTTTGCCTGTATAGAAACGGTAGTGAGAAGTAAATTTTCACGCTCGGTACGGCTTCGCTGGCTTGCGTATTCAATCGTGAGCATCGAGAGAATAAAATATTTTTTCTGTGTTGAAGCAGAGCTGTTTTCAAACAAAGAAAACAATGTTATAATGCAGTGATGATAAAAAATTATCAAATTGTTTATGGGGAAGCAATTTGTAACAAAAGCGGAGGAAAGAAAAAATGAACGAAAAATTTCCACATTTATTTGAGCCAATCAAAATTGGAAAAACAACTGTAAAGAACAGAATTTTTATGCCACCAATCTCTACTAACATGGCAGACAAAGGATATGTGACAGATGCATTAGTAGAGCATTACTCAGCAAGAGCAAAGGGTGGGGTCGGACTTATTGTTACAGAAGTTACGACAGTAGAACCTGTATATACTTATTTGCCGGGAGATATGTCTATTTATGATGATTCTTATATTCCTGGCTGGAAGAAGTTGGTAGATGCTGTGCATCAGTATGATACAAAAATTTTGGCACAGTTATTCCACCCGGCTTATATGGCATTTCCAATTCCGGGAACACCACAGCTAATCGCACCATCTAATGTAGGACCATATTACGCAAAATCAGCACCGAGAGCGGTCACAGTAGAAGAGCTGCATGTATTGGTTCAGCAGTTTGGAGAGGCTGCACGTCGCTTCCAGATTGCAGGTGGAGACGGAGTTGAGATTCAGTGTGCACATGCACATGGTCTGCTCGGAGGTTTCCTTACTCCACTTTATAATAAGAGAACAGATGAGTATGGCGGAGATATTAATGGTCGTCTTAGACTGACACTGGAAGTAATTGCCAAGATTCGTGAACTTTGCGGCGATGATTTTATCATTGATGTCCGTATTTCGGGTGATGAGTATAGTGATGGCGGATTGACACTCAATGACATGATTTATGTCTCAAAACAGCTTGAAAAGACAGGTGTTGATTTCATCCATGTTTCCGGAGGAAACACGATCAAAAGAGGAAGTTCTATGCCGGCACCTGGTACATCACCTGCACCTCATGCACATGCAAGTGAAGAAATCAGAAAACATGTGAATATTCCGGTATCTACAGTTGCAAGAATTAATGAGCCTTGGGTAGCTGAAGAATTGATTGCAAATGGAAAAACAGATATTTGTATGATTGGCCGTCCAAACTTATGTGACAGTGAATTTGCAAATAAAGCGGCTGCAGGAAAGACGGATGATATTCGTCCATGTATTGGATGTGGCCGATGTCTGACGGGAATTATGTTTGGTAATCCGATTAGCTGTACAGTGAATCCATCGGTTGAATCTGAAGAAATCGAAGAAGCTAAAGATAAGAAAAAAATTCTTGTGATCGGTGGAGGACCGGCAGGAATGGAAGCAGCGTATGTTGCGAAGAAACGTGGACATGAAGTTGTTCTCTGTGAAAAGAGTGGAGAGCTGGGAGGACTTCTCAGACTTGCAGCCGTTCCAATTGCAAAGCAGGAACTTTGTAAAGTAATCAAATTCATGACACGTCGTCTGAAGAATGAAGGAATTGAAGTTCGTATGAATTGTGAAGTTACTCCAGAAATGCTTGCCGGAGAATTTAAGGATTATGAGGTTGTCTGTTCAACAGGAGCAGTTCCTAAGGAAATCCCTCCTTTTAAGGTCTTTAAGCAGACAATGACAGCAGATGATGTGCTTGCCGGAAGAAAATATCCGGGAAGAAAAATCGTTGTTCTTGGAGGCGGATCTGTAGGTTGTGAAACAGCAGATTACCTTGCACCATTGATTGATGATATGTTCCCTGCAAACCGTGACATTACAGTTATCGAGATGACACCATCTCTGATGCCGGGAGAAGGCGGAGCAGCGAAGAGTCAGCTGACAATGAGACTCAAGAGAAAAGGTGTAAAGATTGAACTGAACAGTCAGGTAACAAAGGTTGATGAGACTACAATTACTTATGAGAAGGATGGAAAGGAATACCATATTACAGATGCTGATACGCTGATCTTTGCAGTCGGATATGCACCGAGCAAGGTAGAGAATACCGAAGAAAGAGTTCATTTTATCGGAGATTGTGATAAAGTCGGAACTCTGAAAGATGCAATTGCTGCAGGACACAAACTGGCAGAAGAATTGTAATTGAAAAAAAGATGATGTTGTTTAAGCTTTCTTTATAAGCTTGGCAACATCATCTTTTTTAAATCAAGAAATAACGAATATTTTATATGGTTTTATACAAGCAGTTTTCGAATCATATCTGCTGTAAATGTAACAGAAGTAACGTGATTCACTTCAATTTGATAGAGTGTGTGCGCTGCAATATGTTCAGCTGCCTGTTCAAGATCACGTATTCCGGAAGTGTTTGTATAGATTTTCATAATTTCATCCAAAGCATCAGAAGGAATAATACATTCATTCTCCTTTAATCCAATTCTCTTTAAAATCTTTGGAAGTGCAAATTTTGAGAAGATGACTTTCTTCTCTTCGATAGTGTAATCCGGTAATTCAATTACTGCAAAACGTGACATCAAAGGAGCACTGATCTGATCTTTATCATTGGCCGTTGCAATCGGATAAACACCGGAAGTAGGAATCATACATTCAAGATAGTTATCAGTAAATCCAAGGTTGTCGAGTAATGTTAAGAGTACATCGGCAGGATTTCCATTTCCCTTTCCGGAAGAAGCCTTATCTAATTCGTTAATGATGAAAACGAGATTAGATTCTCCTGCCATAGAGAAAGCATCCATGATAATGCCCGGTTTTGCATTGGAATAAATACGTGAGCTTCCTGTCAACTGTTCCGGGTCATTTATGGAACTCATATCCAGACTTGACCAAGGCAGTTTCAGAATACGTGCTACGGCATAGGCAATCTGTGATTTACCGGTTCCGGCAGGACCAATCAGTAAAAGTCCATACGCAGGGAGTGTATGTGTTCGGTTAATTTGAATGATTGTTTCAATAATACGTTGTTTTACACGTTCCATTCCGTATAATTCTTCATCAAGGATGCGTCGTGCTTCAACAGGATCAATTGCCTCAAAATAATTATTTTTCCATTGGATATTCATCATAATGGAAAGTGCACGTTGTGCATGGCGGCGCTCTTCAGGAGAAACTTCGTGTGAACGGGCAACAGCAAGGTTACGTCTTGCCCAGAGCCGGATATTATCTGGCAGTGTACGACCTGCACAAGTCATGAAGTCAGTGATGCTCTGAAGACTTGTAAGCTTCATTTCATCGCCGTCCTCCATTGCTTCTTCATCTTCAGCTTCCTCTGTAGGGGCACTGCTTGCTAAAAGACGGTCAATCATAAACTGTAAAAAACCATCTTCAGCTGAAAGCTTTGTGCCTCCTCCAAATGCAATTTCACGTATACGATATATCGCATAGCCATCTGGTCGGTTTTCTCCTGATAAGCGAACGTTGATATGGTTCTGTCCAAGCCATTTTAAAAGACTTACAAAGCGGCTGTCGATTTGAAGAATATCTGCTGTATAAGTACCTTCTTCTGTATCAAATTCAAAGGAAGTACGCTTTACAGGGTTAGTGAAAACACCACAGGAATAATGCTCCCATTTTCTACTTGTGTTATCAAGTAACATAATCGGTTTTTCCGGGGAAGGGTCAGATTCACTGGATTGAAATGTTGTATAGGTACAAATGGATTTGTTTTTAGCGTCTGTTGTGTCATTAAAATCAAATACTGGCATGATTCATTCTCCTTGTGTAATGCTAATTGAGTCTGTTTATAAGTTTGAAATTCAATTAAATTGAAAATCTTAATATTCTGATTATAGCAATTTCATGTCCATATGACCAGATGGGAATTGAAAATATCTTGTAAAAATATCTTTGTAAAATATGTTATCATTTATATAAAGAAGTGATACAATGAAAAATGTTACTGTTTTATATCAGATGTGAGATGACTCCCACCTCTGTAGGTGGCGAGTAACAAATCAGTATCAGTGGTGGGAGTCAATCCCCCATCTGATATAGCCTCCGGCAGGATTGCAGAGATGCGCAGAAGAAGTATGTCATGCATTGCATGACGCGCATCTCGCAGCAAGAATGCAGAGGCATTCTTGAATATAAAAACAGTGGCAGAGGGAGGGATAAGAATGGCAATGGATCTGACAAAGGAACATCCTGATAAAACATTATGGAAGTTTCTGTTGCCAATGATGATAAGTGTGATGTTTCAACAGTTTTATAATATTGCAGACAGTGTGATCGTCGGAAGATTTGCAGGGGAGGATGCATTGGCAGCTGTCGGGGCATCTTATCCGATTACGATCATTTTTATGGCTTTTGCAGTAGGAATGAATCTTGGAACATCGGTAGTTGTTTCACGCTTGTTTGGAGCTGGAGATAAAAAGGGTGTCAAACGTGCAGTGACCACTGCATTGACGGCGTGCTTGCTGCTTAGCATGATACTTTGTATTTTTGGGGTATTTTGTTGTAGATGGATGATGAGTGCGATACATACGCCGGAAAACATTATGGCAGAAGGAATTTTATATTTACGGATCTATGTGTTCGGCTTTTTCTTTCTGATGTTTTATAATGTTTGCACAGGTGTATTTACAGCATGGGGAGATTCAAAGACACCGTTATATTTTTTGATTGGCTCATCAATCGGAAATATCATATTAGATTACATATTTGTTGCAAAGCTTTACTTAGGAGTTGCCGGAGTTGCCTGGGCAACATTTATAGCACAGGGTGGGGCGGCAATTCTTGCTCTTATTACAATGTCTGTGCGACTTAGGCATATATCAAATGAAAAACAGCCATTTGTGGATAAACACTTATTGTGGCAGATTATAGAAATTGCAGTTCCGAGTATTATTCAGCAAAGTGTATTAAGTGTAGGAAATTTATTTGTTCAAGATATTGTGAATCGATTTGGCTCATCGGTGATTGCCGGATATTCGGGAGCAATCAAGCTAAATACATTTGCAATCAATACATTTATGTGTCTGGGTTCTTGTTTATCTAGTTATACAGCACAAAACATTGGAGCAGGAAAGCAGGAACGGATTCCATTGGGGTTTAAAACAGGAGTTAAACTGTCAGAGATTACAGTGATTCCATTTTTTATATTGTATTTTATATTTAGTCGTCAGATGATGGGATTATTTTTAGATGATGGAAGCATGGAAGCAATCCAGGCAGGAATCGCTTTTTTAAGAATTGTTTCTCCACTATATTTTATTATAGCGGTAAAATTGATGACGGACGGAATTATCAGAGGTGCAGGCGCCATGATGTATTTCATTATCGCAACAGTACCGGATCTGATTCTGCGAATTTGTTTCGCACTTGTTTTATCATCTCGTTTCGGTAGTACAGGAATTTGGATGGCATGGCCGTTTGGTTGGATTGTTGCAACAGTATTGACGATTATTTTTTATCAAAAAGTAAAAAATGGAAAAGTGAAAGAATAATACTTTTGAACTTTAAATTGACATGTTATAATTTACAAAGACAGATTGGATTTGTTAATAAAAGAAGGAGAATTCATATGATTTTAGCAATTGATATAGGCAATACAAATATTGTTCTCGGATGTGTAGACAATCAAAAGACATATTTTATTGAAAGACTTGCCACAAACAAGACGAAAATGGAATTGGAATATGCAATTGATATTAAGATGGTACTTGATATTCATGAGATTGATGTGGAGACATTAGATGGGGCAATTATCTGCTCCGTAGTTCCACAGATTACTTATGTGGTTAAAGAAGCTGCAGAGAAGATTCTGAAAAGAGAAACGTTAGTTATCGGTCCGGGAGTAAAAACTGGATTAAATATTTTGATTGATAATCCATCCCAGCTTGGAAGCGATCTTGTGGCAGGAGCAGTAGCTGCAATTGCACAGTATCCAACTCCACTTGCAGTATGTGATCTTGGAACGGCTACAACAGTTTGTGTCATTGATGCGAAGAAAAATTATCTGGGAGGTATGATTTATCCCGGAATCAATGTTTCATTGAATGCATTAACTTCCAATGCATCTCAGCTTCAGGGAATTGGTCTGGAAGCTCCGAAAAAAATAATCGGTAAAAATACGATAGATTGTATGAAGAGCGGAGTTATTTATTCAAATGCAGCCGCATTAGATGGCATTATTGATCGTTTGGAAGAAGAGCTCGGACAATCAATAACGGTTATTGCAACCGGTGGTCTGGCGAATAAAGTAGTCCCATATTGCAAGAAAAAGATGATAATAGACGAGGAACTGTTATTAAAAGGGTTGCAGATTATTTACGAAAAAAATAGAAAATAAATAAAAGAGAAGAAATAAGAGGCAGAGTACACAGAGCGTGTTCTGCTTCTTTTTTATTTGAAAATAATTTATCAACAAAGATGTAGTATTCAAAACTATATAAAAAAGAAATAAAAACAAGATTAGCTTGACATTTCAAAGAAAAATATTTATATTATAAAATAGTTTTAATATCAAAATAAATGAAAATGGGGTAATCAAATGAATAAAATAAGAGAAAAATTTCCAAGTTTAAAAATCGGAGAGAAAGAAGCAAGAGTTCCGATCATCCAGGGGGGAATGGGTGTTGGTGTCAGCCGTTCCTCACTTGCAGGAGCAGTGGCAAAAGAAGGCGGTGTCGGAATTATTTCCACAGCACAGATTGGTTATGATGAAGAAGGATTTGAAAAGGATCAGGCAAAAGCAAATCTAAAGGCAATACGTAAGCATATTGAACATGCAAAAGAAATTGCTAAAGACGAGAATGGAGAATGTCACGGACTGATCGGTGTCAATGTAATGGTTGCATTGAAGCATTATCAAGAACATGTTAAAGCTGCAGTGGAAGCAGGCGCAGATGTAATAATTTGTGGGGCGGGGTTACCGCTGGATCTTCCGGAATTAGTGAAAGGAAGTGAAACTAAAATTGCACCTATCGTATCAAGTGCAAGAGCATGCAGACTCATTTTTCGTCAGTGGGACAGAAAATACAAGCGAACAGCAGATTTTATTGTAGTGGAAGGCCCGGCAGCAGGAGGACATCTTGGTTTTCACATAGATGAGTTGGAAGAATATGGTTATTTGCAGAAAAAAGATAAAGAAAGTATGGAGCAGGCAAATGAAAAAGGACAGGCTGCAATGGACGAAGAGATACAGGAAATTATTAAATTAAAAAAAGAGTATGAAGAAAAATACCAATGTAATATACCTGTGATTATGGCAGGTGGTGTTTTTGAGTACAAAGATGTGAAGCATGCATTCGAATTAGGAGCAGATGGAGTACAGGTCGCAAGCAGATTTGTTGCAACCTATGAATGTGATGCTTCTGAGGCGTATAAGCAGGCATATTTGCATGCAAAAGAAGAAGATGTACAAATAATTAAAAGTCCGGTTGGATTGCCGGGGCGTGCAGTACGCAACGCATTTGTGAAAAAGACAGAAAAAGAAAAATGTAAAATTCAAAAATGTTATCAATGTCTGGCAAAATGTAATCCTGCAGAAGTTCCATACTGTATAACAAAGGCATTGGTAGATGCAGTGAAAGGTGATGTAGAACAGGGATTAATATTTTGCGGCTCCAATGTAGGAAAAATCCAGGAAATGATGCATGTTGAGGATGTAATCAAAGAGTTGACAGGAGAAATAGAAAGATAGGACAGTGTATGATGTGCTGCGTAAAAAAATAATAAAAAATGCACAAAGTGGAAGGTGGAAACATATACTAAGCAGAGAGTGTATGAAAGTAGATATTACTGTTTGTAAAAATCATAAGAACAGTATCAAAGAGGGTAATCGTTTATGCTGGTGAAAATGATGCAGGAAGGTGTGCAGCGAAATAAAGACCAGGCAGTGGACAGGGGCAGGCTGCAAATTAATGTAACATCAGAAATTACAGCTTATCCTATTGAAAATGCAACAATTTCAATCTCCTATACGGGTGTACCAAATAGTATACTAGAACAATTGCAGACGAATCAGGTAGGGCAGACAGAGGTTGTAGAGCTGGATACGCCGCCATTGGAATACAGTCTGGACCAGACAATAGAGGAGCAGCCATATTCAGAATATACATTGCAGGTGAATGCTCCGGGATTTGAACCAATCAGCATAGCAGGAGCTGAGATTTTAGCAGACGTTACTGCACTGCAGGATGTACGACTGCATCCGCTCGTAGAAGATGCAGAGCCGGAAGTGTATGTTATTCCGGCACATACATTATATGGAGAATACCCTCCTAAAATTCCGGAAGATGAAATAAAGCCAATTAATGAAAGCGGGGAAATTGTACTTAGCAGAGTAGTAATCCCTGAATATGTTATCGTACACGATGGTTCGCCACGGGACAGTACGGCCACAAATTACTATGTGAAATACAAAGATTATATTAAAAATGTTGCATCGAGTGAAATATATGCGACATGGACAGAGAATGCAATTAGGGCAAATGTGCTGGCAATTATGTCTTTTACGTTAAATCGTGTTTATACAGAATACTATCGTAATCGGGGATACGATTTTACAATCACATCATCTACAGCATTTGACCATAAATGGATTCCTAATCGAAATTATTTCGATACGATATCAACTATTGTAGATGAACTTTTTGCAGATTATTTGTCCAGACCGAATGTAAGACAGCCGATATTAACACAGTATTGTGACGGCAGAAGGGTGCAGTGTCCGAACTGGTTAACACAATGGGGCAGTCAAAGTCTTGGAGAACAGGGGTATTCGGCAATAGAAATCCTGCGATATTATTATGGCGATGATATTTATATTAATACAGCGCAGGAGGTGTCAGGGGTTCCTTCATCATGGCCGGGATATGATCTGGAAAATGGGGCGAGCGGGGAGAAAGTACGGCAGATACAAGAACAATTAAATGTGGTGGCAGAAGCCTATCCGTTAATTCCTAAAATTGCAGTGGATGGGATATATGGACCGGCGACAGCAGAAGCTGTTCGTGTTTTTCAATCTGTATTTGGATTACCTCAAACCGGAGTGGTAGATTATCGTACCTGGTATAAAATATCAGAAATTTATGTAGGAGTATCAAGAATCGCAGAACTTAGATAAATTCAAGTCGAGCAGTCGCGAGACTTGGCGCGTGATTCTGGTCAGCATAAGCTGACACATTCTTTACAGAATCACTGCGCATCCTCGCGGAGCGTTTATCTCAGTCGGAGTCTTCTCGACTGAGATAACAGCTATAAGAATGACTAATTATAGAAATTTAGAAATTCTTATAGCTGAAAATATCTAAAAAATTTTTAGATAAATCAAAAAAAAAAGCTGTTAGAAATCGGTTGAATTATAAAAAAGGATATAGTATAATCTTAACAATTTGAGCAGAAGTAAAACAATAAAGGTTATAATGCTTAAAGAAAATAGCACAATAAGATGAAGGGAGCAGATGAACAGATGAAAGCGTTTCTAATTTTAGAAGACGGAACCGTGTTTACTGGAACAAGCATAGGTTCAACAAAGGATATGATCAGTGAAATCGTATTTAATACCTCAATGACAGGATATTTAGAGGTGTTAACGGACCCTTCTTATGCGGGACAGGCCGTTGTGATGACCTATCCACTGATTGGTAATTATGGAATTACACCAGACATGGAATCGAGAAAGGCATGGCCGGACGGTTATATTGTTAAAGAATTATCTCGTATTCCTAGTAATTTTAGATGCCAGGGAACAATTCAGGATTTCTTAAAAGAACAGGATATTCCGGGAATTGCTGGTATTGATACTCGTGCTCTTACTAAGGTTTTAAGAGAAAAGGGTACCATGAATGGAATGATTACAACAAACGAAAATTATAATTTAGAAGAGATTCTTCCTAAATTAAAAGCTTACACAGTAGGTGATGTCGTTTCTAAAGTAACCTGCGATGAGAAGTATACATTAGAGGGAACAGGGAAAAAAGTTGCCCTTTTAGATCTTGGAGCAAAGAATAATATTGCAAAATCATTAAATGAACGCGGTTGTGAGGTGACTGTTTATCCGGCACATACAACAGCAGAAGAAATCATTTCTTCTAATCCTGACGGAATTATGTTATCCAATGGACCTGGAGATCCGGCAGATTGCACATCTATTATCGAAGAAATCAAGAAATTATACAATACAGATATTCCAATATTTGCTATTTGTTTAGGACATCAGTTGATGGCCCTTGCTACAGGTGCGTCTACACACAAGTTAAAATATGGACATAGAGGTGGAAATCATCCGGTAAAAGATTTACAGACAGGTCGTGTATATATTTCATCACAGAACCATGGTTATGTAGTAGATGCTGAAAACGTAGATCCAAATATTGCAGTACCGGCATTTGTAAATGTTAATGATGGAACAAATGAAGGCCTTGCATATGTAGGAAAGAATATTTTCACTGTACAGTTCCATCCGGAGGCTTGCCCTGGACCACAGGATTCGGGATACTTATTCGACAGATTTATTAATATGATGGGAGGAGTCAAATAATGCCTAGAGATAATAGTATAAAAAAAGTATTGGTTATTGGCTCAGGTCCGATTGTTATCGGACAGGCAGCAGAGTTTGATTATGCAGGAACACAGGCATGTCGTTCATTAAAAGAGGAAGGTCTTGAAGTTGTTCTTTTGAATTCAAATCCGGCGACCATCATGACAGATAAAGATATTGCAGACCGCGTATATATCGAACCACTTACAATAGAAGTAGTTGAGCAGCTGATCAAAAAAGAGAAGCCTGACAGTGTGCTTCCAACACTTGGAGGACAGGCAGGACTCAATCTTGCAATGGAATTGGAAGAGGCAGGATTTTTAAAGGAAAATAATGTTCGTTTGATCGGTACAACTTCAGAGACAATTAAAAAGGCAGAGGACCGTCTTGAATTTAAAGCTACAATGGAAAAAATCGGGGAGCCTGTAGCAGCTTCACTTGTTGTCGAGAATGTAGAAGATGGTCTTGCATTTGCAAATAGCATCGGTTATCCGGTTGTACTTCGTCCGGCATATACATTAGGAGGAAGCGGAGGTGGTATCGCTCATGATTCACAGCAGCTTATCGAGATTCTGGAAAATGGTCTTCGTCTTTCTCGAGTAGGACAGGTTTTGGTAGAGAGATGTATCGCCGGCTGGAAAGAAATCGAATATGAAGTGATGCGTGATAGTAAAGGAAACTGCATTACAGTATGTAATATGGAAAATATTGATCCTGTCGGAGTTCATACAGGAGATAGTATCGTAGTAGCACCATCGCAGACATTGGGAGATAAAGAGTATCAGATGCTCCGTACTTCTGCATTAAATATCATCAGCGAATTGAATATCACAGGTGGATGCAATGTACAGTATGCTTTGAATCCGGATTCATTTGAATATTGTGTAATTGAAGTAAATCCACGTGTAAGCCGTTCTTCTGCTTTGGCTTCCAAAGCGACAGGTTATCCAATTGCAAAGGTAGCTGCCAAAATTGCACTTGGTTATACTTTGGATGAGATTAAAAATGCAATCACACATAAAACATATGCAAGTTTTGAGCCAATGCTTGATTATTGCGTAGTAAAAATTCCAAGACTTCCATTTGATAAATTTATCAGTGCAAAGAGAACATTGACAACTCAGATGAAAGCAACCGGAGAAGTTATGAGTATCTGTGATAACTTTGAAGGTGCATTAATGAAAGCAATACGTTCTCTGGAACAGCATGTAGACAGTCTTATGTCTTATGATTTTACAAATCTGTCAGATGACGATCTGATGGAAGAACTTCATATAGTAGATGATATGAGAATGTGGAGAATAGCAGAAGCAATCCGCCGTGGCGTGTCATATGAGACGATTCATGATATTACAAAGATTGATATCTGGTTTATCGACAAATTTGCGATTATTACAGAGATGGGAGAAAGACTCAGAACAGAAGAACTCACACCAGAGCTTTTAAAAGAAGCAAAGAGAATTGAATTCCCAGACAATGTGATTGCCGATTTGACAGGAAAAGATGAACGTGAGATTCATGATATGCGTCATGCAAATGGTATCGTAGCAGCATATAAGATGGTTGATACTTGTGCAGCTGAGTTCGCAGCCGAGACACCATATTACTATTCTGTATTTGGTTGTGAATCAGAAGTCGAGAAGACAAATGATAAAAAGAAAGTACTGGTATTAGGTTCCGGCCCAATCCGTATCGGTCAGGGTATAGAGTTTGACTTCTGTTCCGTACATTGTACATGGGCATTTTCAAAAGAAAATTATGAAACAATTATTGTAAATAACAACCCGGAGACAGTAAGTACTGACTTTGATATTGCAGATAAGTTGTATTTTGAGCCATTAACACCGGAAGATGTGGAAAGCATTGTAGATATTGAAAAACCAGATGGAGCAGTTGTTCAGTTTGGTGGACAGACAGCAATTAAATTAACAGAAAGTCTGATGAAGATGGGAGTTCCGATTCTTGGAACATCGGCAGAAAATGTAGACAAAGCAGAGGACAGAGAGCTCTTTGATGAAATCCTGGAAGAGTGTGAGATTCCGAGACCGACAGGTGGAACTGTATTTACAGCAGAAGAAGCAAAAGAAGTAGCAAACAGACTTGGATATCCTGTACTGGTTCGTCCTTCATACGTACTTGGCGGACAGGGTATGCAGATTGCAATCAATGATCATGATATTGATGAATTTATCGGAATCATCAATAGAATTGCACAGGATCACCCAATTCTTGTAGACAAATATTTACAAGGTAAAGAAATCGAAGTAGATGCTGTATGTGACGGAGAGGATATTCTGATTCCGGGAATCATGGAGCATATCGAGAGAGCCGGTATCCATTCAGGAGACAGTATTTCAGTATATCCGGCACAGAGTCTGACACAGTCTGCAAAGGATAAGATTGCAGAATATACAAGAAGACTCGCAAAATCACTGCATGTAATCGGTATGATCAATATACAGTTTATTGTATGTGGAGAGGACGATGTATATGTAATCGAAGTAAACCCTCGTTCCAGCCGTACAGTGCCATATATCAGTAAAGTAACAGGCATTCCAATCGTACCACTTGCAACGCAGGTTATCATCGGTAAGAAAATACGTGAATTAGGCTACACACCGGGACTTCAGAAGGAAGCAGATTATATTGCGGTTAAAATGCCGGTATTCTCATTTGAGAAGATTAGAGGAGCAGATATCAGCCTTGGACCGGAAATGAAATCGACAGGAGAGTGTCTTGGAATTGCAAAGACATTCGACGAAGCATTATACAAAGCATTTATCGGTGCAGGAATCAAATTGCCGAAATATAAAAATATGATCATGACAGTTCGTGATGAAGAAAAAGAAGAGGCTGTGGAGATTGGTCGTAGATTTGCAGATATCGGATATCGTATCTTCGCGACAAGCGGGACAGCGGCTACTTTAAGAGAAGCAGGTGTGAAGGCAATCCCGGTTCGTAAGATTGAACAAGAGTCGCCAAACCTTCTGGATTTAATTCTTGGTCATGAAATTGATCTTGTTATTGATATTCCGGCACAGGGAGCAGAGCATTCAAAAGATGGATTTATTATCCGAAGAAATGCGATTGAGACAGGTGTTAATGTATTGACAGCAATGGACACAGCAAAAGCCTTGATCACCAGTCTTGAAAATACAGATATTCAGAAACTGACATTGATCGATATTGCAAAAGTGCAGTAAGAAAATATGAGAGATAAAAAACTTTACATTTACAAAATGTGAGTTATAATAGTAAAGGTAATTAAAGCGGACATGACTTGAGTGGAATGTCCGCT
Organism: Mediterraneibacter sp. NSJ-151; assembly: GCF_022487435.1. Lineage (NCBI taxonomy): Bacteria > Bacillati > Bacillota > Clostridia > Lachnospirales > Lachnospiraceae > Mediterraneibacter > Mediterraneibacter sp. NSJ-151. Next base: position 36,701 of record NZ_JAKVPP010000021.1, read on the forward strand.
TTTTGGAGTTTGTTGAAAGGAAGATAGCATTCATGAAGAGACAATTTGATCTGCTTAGAAAAACAATGCCCTTGATACACAATATTACAAATTATGTGACGGTGAATGATGTCGCCAATATCCTGCTTGCGTGTGGAGGGAGTCCGATCATGTCAGATGAGGTGGAAGATGTGGAAGATATCACATCTATTTGTAATGGATTGAATATCAATATCGGGACATTACATAAATCAAGTATCGAAGGTATGCTGCGTGCAGGAAAAAAGGCAAACGATTTGCATCATCCGATTTTATTAGATCCGGTAGGAGCAGGTGCAAGTAAATTCCGTACAGAAACGGCCCTGGGATTAATGCAAGAGTTAAATCTTTCAGTTATCAGGGGGAATATTTCCGAAATAAAAACTCTGGCACTTGGAAGTGGGACAACAAAGGGTGTAGATGCAGACGTGTCGGATGCCGTAACAGAAGAAAATTTAGAACAGGCAATTGAGTTTGTGAAAGCTTTTTCTAAGAAGACGGGAACGATTATTGCTGTGACAGGTAGAATCGATTTGGTTACAGATGGAAATAGATGTTATGTGATCCGTAATGGGCGCCCGGAGATGGGGAAAATCACCGGGACAGGATGTCAGTTATCCGGTATGATGACAGCATTTATTACTGCGAATCCAGATGAAATGCTCGAAGCGGCAGCAGCGGCGGTCTGTGCTATGGGACTTGCCGGGGAGATTGGATGGAGCAGGATGCAAACAGGAGACGGCAACGCTACCTATCGCAATCGTATTATAGATGCTATTTATAATATGACAGGAGATATTTTAGAAAAGGGTGCAAACTACGAAATTCGATAAATTTTGTACAAAAAGGATGGTAAAATAGAATGAATTGTGAGAAGAAAGATTTGATTTTATATGCAGTAACAGATCGTCATTGGCTAAATGGAGAGACACTTTACAGTCAGGTTGAAAAAGTATTGAAGGGTGGGGCGACATTTATTCAGCTGCGCGAAAAGAATCTGGATGAAGAACATTTTATGGAAGAGGCAAAAGAAATCCAGGAGCTTTGCCGTAAATACCATGTTCCATTTATAATTAATGATAATGTTGAACTCACAGCAGCAATTGATGCAGATGGAGTACATGTAGGACAGCGTGACATGGAAGCCGGTGATGTTCGTGCAAAACTTGGTCCGGATAAAATTATCGGAGTTTCAGCACAGACTGTACAGCAGGCAGTGGAAGCTGAAAAAAGAGGTGCAGATTATTTAGGAGTTGGGGCAGTATTTCCAACAGGGACCAAAGAAGATGCAGTTGAAGTCGGAAAAGAGGTTCTGAAGGAAATATGTGAAGCGGTTTCTATTCCGGTTGTTGCAATTGGAGGCGTTGGAGCGCATAATGTAGAAGAACTTGCAGGAAGTGGTATTAGTGGCATTGCAGTTATCAGCGCGTTGTTTGCTCAGCCGGATATTGAACAGGCAACAAAAGATTTAAGGAGCCGTACGGAACAGATGCTTGCAAAATAACACTGCAAATGGATGAGGTAAAGGAAATGGTGAAAGGAATAATATTTGATGCGGATGGAACGCTTTTGAATTCCATGCCTATCTGGGAGAATTTAGGAGAGCTTTATTTAAAATCTATGGGGATTGAGGCGAAACAGGGTCTCGGGGAAGTCCTCTTTACAATGAGTCTTCCGCAGGCAGCCCGGTATTTGATTCAAGAGTATCATCTGAATCTGACAGAAAAAGAAATTATAGATGGACTGAATCGTGAGATAGAAGAATACTATGCAAAGAAGGTACCTTTAAAAGAAGGAGTCCGAAGTTTTCTTGAAGGATTTCGTGAGTTACATATTCCGATGGTAATCGCTACAACGGGAGATCGAAAGAATCTTGAGGAAGCCCTAAAGCGATTGGGAATCAGGAATCTGTTTGAAGGAATTTTGACATGTACAGAGATGCAGACAGATAAGTCAAAACCAGATATTTACCTTGCGGCAGCACTTCAGATGGATTGTGATCCGGATGAAGTAATTGTTTTTGAAGATGCATATCACGCAATTGTAACAGCAAAGAAGGCTGGATTTATTACAGTAGGAGTGTACGATCAGGCAAATGACAGAGATTTGGCTAAGATATGGAATACGGCGGATGTATATTTGCCGGGATATGATGATTTTCAAAAATTTTGGTGGAGTATGACAGAAAAAGGAGAAGATGAAGTATGATGAGAACAGCATTATCAATTGCCGGAAGTGATTCTAGTGGAGGGGCCGGAATTCAGGCTGATATTAAGACCATGACTGCAAATGGAGTATATGCTATGACGGCAATTACGGCATTGACAGCACAAAATACTACAGGTGTGACAGGGATTATGGAAGTGACACCGGAATTTCTGGCTCAGCAATTGGATAGTATTTTTACAGATATCCGTCCGGATGCGGTAAAAATAGGAATGGTATCTTCTTCTGCTTTAATTCAGGTAATTGCAGAAAAATTGAAAGAATATAAAGCAGAAAATATTGTGGTTGATCCGGTCATGGTCGCTACAAGTGGTTCAAAATTAATTAGTGATGATGCAATTGAAACTCTAAAAACATGCTTGATGCCACTTTCTTCTATTTTAACACCAAATATTCCGGAAGCAGAAGTATTGGCTGAAATGAAGGTAGAGACAGAAGAGGAGATGATCCTTGCAGCAAAGAAAATCAGTGAAACATTTCATTGCGCGGTGCTCTGTAAAGGCGGTCATCAGTTGAATGATGCAAATGACCTTTTGTACCGAGACGGAGAATATAAGTGGTTTCATGGAAAACGAATCCAAAATCCAAATACCCATGGAACAGGCTGCACATTATCTAGTGCCATTGCTTCGAACCTCGCAAAGGGATATAGCATGGACGAATCCGTAAAAAGAGCAAAAGATTATATTTCAGAAGCTTTGGAGGCAATGTTGGATTTGGGAAAAGGCTCTGGTCCTATGAAGCATTGTTTTAATATTACGGGAAAGTATGTGACATGTGTAAATGATGACTCTAAGGAAGAGGAAGCATAGGATGAAAACAAAAAAGAAATATATGGGAATTCTTTATATTATTATTTCTGCATTTTGTTTTGCACTGATGGCGATGTTTGTGAGATTAGCCGGAGATTTGCCATCTGTTCAAAAAAGTTTTTTCAGAAACCTGGTAGCGTTGATATTTGCATTTGTACTCTTAAAGAAAGATAGGATTGGATTTTCAGGAAAAAAAGAAAATGTAAAATATTTATTTATACGTTCACTTGCAGGAACAATCGGGATTTTATGCAATTTTTATGCAGTAGATCATCTGGTGCTGTCAGATGCTTCTATGCTTAATAAAATGTCTCCGTTTTTTGCTATTATATTTAGTGCTTTGATATTGAAAGAAAAGGTGAAAATTCCGCAGGCATTGATTGTTATCGGTGCATTTCTGGGAAGTTTGTTAATCATTAAACCGACACCTGCAATCTTTTCAGAGCCGGCATCACTCATTGGTTTGTTAGGTGGATTAGGGGCAGGAGTCGCATATACATACGTACGTGTGTTAGGTCAAAAAGGTGAAAAAGGTCCATTTATCGTATTTGTATTTTCCTCATTTTCATGTATTGCTACATTACCATTTTTAATCGTAGATTATCATCCGATGTCAATAATGCAGATCGTGTGTTTACTTTTTGCAGGTCTGGCGGCAAGTGGCGGACAGTTTAGTATTACAGCAGCGTATTTTCATGCACCTGCAAAAGAAATTTCTGTATATGACTACTCACAGATTATTTTTTCAGCATTGCTTGGATTTATTATATTTGGACAGGTTCCGGATATCTATAGCTGGATTGGATATATTATCATCTGCACAATGGCAGTAGTCATGTTTTTATATAATAAGAATAAAGAATAAAATACAAAAGGGTTACTATTTTTGGAAAAGAAAATAGTAACTCTTTTTCTCGTAGTTGATAATAATTCATAAAATAGCTCTTAAATATTGACAAATAGAAAGACTGGCTGTATAGTGTTCCTAGAAAGAACTACTAGTAAAAACAAGGACGGTGTACTACAATGGATGAACATCAGTTTATAGAATGTTTGATCCACTATGGATTGACAAGACAAGAGGCAATTGTGTATCACAGATTGTTGACAGATGGGAAACAGACAGGGTATGAGATAGCGAAAGCGACAGGAATTTCCAGATCGAATGCTTATAGTGCACTGGCTGCATTGACAGAAAAAGGTGCGGCTTATATTTTAGAGGAGAATGCCAAGAAGTATATTCCGGTTGCACTGGAAGAGTTCTGTGAAAACAGTATCAGACGCATGCAAGAAGAGAAAGCCTGGATGCTTGAAAATCTTCCGAGTTCTTATGTGGATGAGGAAGGGTATATTACAATTGAAGGAGAGAGCAATATCAGTAATAAGATACATAATCTTTTGAATGAGACAGAGGAGAGGGTATATCTTTCCTGTTCATATCTATATTTAAGTGAATTTCAAGAGGAATTAATGAAATTGGAACAGCAGGGCAAAAAGGTTGTGATCATTACGGATGGAGTCTGTCCATTGGAAAATGTACAAGTATATACCGGTGATTCAAAGGGAAAACAGATTGGAATTATTACAGATTCCAAACATGTGCTGACAGGTGAGTATGGGAAAGGAAGTATGAATACCTGCCTTTATTCCGGAAAAAAGAATTTCGTGATGCTTTATAAAAATGCATTGGCGAATGAGATAAAACTAATGACATTAAGTAAGGAGAAGCAATAAGATGAGTAAAAAACCATTTGTGACAAAAGAGCAGATTGAAGAAATTACAAAAACATATCCAACACCTTTTCATCTTTATGATGAAAAAGGAATTCGTGAAAATGCAAAGGCATTGAAAGAAGCATTTGCATGGAATCCGGGATATAAAGAATATTTTGCTGTCAAAGCAACACCAAATCCATTTTTAATCCAGATTTTAAGAGAATATGGATGTGGGTGCGACTGCTCTTCATATACTGAATTGATGCTCTCAGAGGCAATGGGAGCAGTAGGACAGGATATTATGTTTTCATCAAATGATACACCGATGGAAGAATTCCAGTATGCAGATAAATTGGGTGCCACAATCAATTTAGATGATATTACACATATTGATTTCCTGGAGAAAGCAATTGGACATATTCCGGAAAGAATCAGCTGTCGTTATAATCCGGGTGGATTGTTTAAGATAAGTAACGATATTATGGATAATCCCGGAGATGCAAAATATGGAATGACAACAGAACAAATGACAGAGGCATATAAGATCCTGAAGTCTAAAGGAGCAAAAGAATTTGGAATTCATGCATTTCTTGCAAGTAATACAGTGACAAATGATTATTATCCAATGCTTGCGAAGGTGTTGTTTGAAGAAGCAGTTAAACTTCAGAAAGAGACTGGAGCACATATTACGTTTATTAATCTTTCAGGCGGTATTGGAATCCCTTATAAACCAGACCAGACACCAAATGATATTCGTGCAATTGGAGAAGGTGTCCGTCGTGTATATGAAGAAGTTCTTGTTCCTGCCAAAATGGGAGATGTTGCAATTTATACAGAATTAGGTCGTTTTATGATGGGACCTTATGGATGTCTGGTTACAAAAGCAATCCATGAGAAACATACACATAAAGAATATATCGGTGTAGATGCATGTGCTGTGAATTTGATGCGTCCTGCAATGTATGGTGCATATCATCATATTACTGTAATGGGGAAAGAAGACCAGCCATGTGACCATAAATACGATATTACAGGATCCCTGTGTGAAAATAATGATAAATTTGCAATTGACCGTATGCTTCCAAAGATTGATAAAGGAGATTATCTGGTTATTCATGATACAGGGGCACACGGCTTTTCAATGGGATATAACTATAATGGAAAATTAAAATCAGCAGAATTGCTTTTGAAAGAAGATGGAAGTGTACAGCTGATTCGCCGTGCAGAGACACCGGCAGATTATTTTGCGACATTTGATTGTTTTGATATTGGAAAAAAATTGATAAATAAATAATAATAAAAAAAGAGCCGCGTGGCTCTTTTTTTATTGTCTTATATTAGGAAAGCGTCTTTCCTGATGCTGTATTTGAAAATTTTAAAGATGCTTCCACAAATCCCTTGAATAGTGGGTGTGGTTTGTTTGGTCTGGATTTTAACTCAGGATGTGCCTGTGTTGCAATGAACCAAGGGTGAGATGGAATTTCAATCATCTCTACAATACGTCCGTCAGGAGAAAGACCTGAAAGCATCATGCCGTTCTCTTCCAATACTTCGCGATAATCGTTGTTGACTTCATAACGATGACGATGACGTTCGTTGATGTCTTTTGTTCCATACAATGCATAAGCTTTAGAATCCTCTTTCAGTACGCAAGGGTATGATCCGAGTCTTAATGTTCCTCCAATATCTTCGATACCAATCTGGTCAGGCATAATATGGATGACAGGATGCGTTGTATTTGGATTTAATTCCATGCTGTGAGCATCATTGTAGCCGATAACGTCTCTTGCAAATTCAACAATAGAAAGCTGCATACCAAGGCAAAGACCAAGAAATGGAACATTATGTGTTCTGGCATATTTAATTGCTTCGATTTTTCCTTCAATACCACGATCTCCAAATCCGCCAGGTACTAAAATACCGCTTACATCACCAAGGATTTCTTCCACATTTTCAGATGTAACAGTTTCAGAATCAACCCACTTGATATTTACAGTAGTATGACTATAGATACCTCCGTGTTTTAATGCTTCTACCACACTGATATAAGCATCATGAAGCTGGATGTATTTTCCGACAAGTGCAACAGTAACTTCCTGTGTCGGATGACGCAAATTATCTACCATTTCTGTCCAGTCTTTTAAATTTGGCTCTGGACAAGGCAAATGCAGGGATTCGCAGACAACCTGTGCCAGGTGCTCTTTTTCCATAGCAAGTGGAGCTTCATATAAGTAATCCACATCAAGGTTTTGCAATACATGATTAGCAGGAAGATTGCAGAACAAAGAAATTTTGTCTTTCATTCCCGCGTCCAATGGGTATTCAGAGCGGCATACGATGATGTCCGGCTGAATTCCCATTCCCTGCAATTCTTTTACGCTTGCCTGAGTTGGTTTTGTTTTCATCTCCTGAGATGCTCTCAGGTAAGGAATTAAAGTAACGTGGATCAGAATAACATTTTCTGCTCCTTTTTCATGTTGAAACTGACGGATGGATTCAAGAAATGGTTGACTCTCAATATCTCCGACAGTACCACCGACCTCAATAATCGCGATTTCAGTATCTGTAGCAGCAGGATTACGGTAAAATCTGCTTTTGATCTCGTTTGTAATATGTGGAATAACCTGAACGGTACCTCCACCGAAATCGCCACGACGTTCTTTCTGTAATACAGACCAATAAATTTTACCTGTTGTGACATTCGAGTTCTTAGTAAGATTCTCATCGATAAAACGTTCATAATGTCCAAGGTCAAGGTCTGTTTCAGCACCATCATCTGTTACGAAGACTTCTCCGTGCTGAACGGGATTCATTGTTCCCGGATCAATATTAATATAAGGATCAAATTTTTGCATTGTCACAGTATATCCGCGGGCCTTCAAAAGACGGCCGAGAGATGCTGCTGTGATTCCTTTTCCAAGACCGGATACGACACCTCCGGTGACAAATACATATTTTACTGCCATATTATCCTCCTTAGTATAAATCTCTAAAGTAAATTTGTTATATTCCCCTAAATTACAAAAAGTATACTTAGATAAAGGAAAGTACAGTCCTATTTTTTAGTGATAGACATGTCCGTTCTCATAGACTGCCTCACAGGTAAGCTGAACACCTAATTTTTTAAATATTTTAATGTCGACATTAGACAACATAACAGAAGTATGAGCCTGACATCCACGTAATTTAGGAAGCTGCTGTAATGCAAGTGCAGCATCCTTTCTTGAAGCAGCACTCGCAGAAAGTGCAATCAATACTTCATCTGTATGCAGACGAGGGTTCTGGCTTCTTAAGTATTCTGTCTTAAGCTTTTGAATCGGTTCGATAGACTCTGGCGAAATAATCTGGAGTTCATGGTCCAGACCAGCGAGTTCCTTGATTGCGTTAAGCAAAAGTGCAGCGGACGCACCAAGGAGAGCAGATGTCTTACCGGTTACGATTTTACCATCAGGAAGTTCAAGAGAAGCAGCAGGACCATTTGTCTCTTCGGCACGGCTCATTGCTGCTGCAACAACAGGGCGATCCTGAACTGTTACGTCTACCTGACTCATAAGAAGTTCCAGTTTTTGTATTGTCTCTTCAGAACAGGTTCCTTTTAAAATCGCGTTCTTTGCTTCATAGTAGCGACGAATAATTTCCTGACGTGATGCTTCGCGGCATGCCTCATCATCACAAATACAATTTCCAGCCATGTTGACTCCCATGTCAGTAGGAGATTTGTAAGGGCTCTTTCCATAAATTTTATGGAAAATAGTATTGAGTACAGGGAAAATCTCTACATCACGGTTGTAATTTACGGTTGTTTCCCCGTATGCTTCTAAATGGTATGGATCAATCATGTTGATATCATTTAAATCGGCAGTTGCAGCTTCATAAGCAAGATTAACAGGATGGCTTAATGGAAGATTCCAGATAGGGAATGTTTCAAATTTGGCATATCCTGCATGAATTCCTCTTTTATGCTCATGATATAACTGAGACAGACAAGTTGCCATCTTACCGCTTCCAGGACCTGGTGCAGTAATAATGACCAGAGGTCTGGTTGTTTCAATATAATCATTTTTTCCATAGCCTTCATCACTGACAATCTGTGCCACATTGGAAGGATAACCAGGGATATTGTAGTGCATATAAACTTTAATGTTGAGTTTTTCCAAACGGTTTCTAAACATCAGTGCACTTTCCTGACCGGAAAATTGAGTGATTACGACACTGCCTACGTAAAGTCCATTATCATGGAAAGAATCCATAAGACGAAGAACATCGGAATCGTAAGTGATCCCCAGATCACCACGCACTTTATTTTTTTCGATATCTTTAGCGCTGATTACAATGATGATTTCCGCCTGAGAACTTAATTGCTTCAGCATCTGAAGTTTACTGTCCGGCTGAAATCCCGGAAGAACTCTGGATGCATGATAGTCGTCAAAAAGTTTACCGCCAAATTCAAGATACAATTTATGATCAAACTGTTCAATTCTTTGACGAATATGTTCGGACTGCATTTTTAGATACTTTTCATTATCAAAACCTATTTTCATGTTGACCTCTCTTTATATTTAATGACATTGATTTTTCTTGATAGGAAGATTCCTTACATTTTATGACAAAAAGTAACAAGAAAAAATCCTACATGCTATAGTATACTATATAATTGCTGTTGTTTACAATATTTTCACTATTTTTTTATTGATTTATAAGTTTGTGGAATTTATAATGATAACAGTGGACTTTAGGAGGAACAGAATGGATAATCAAAATAATAACAATAAGCCTAGAAATAACCGGCAGGGATGGAGTGTAATCATAATTACCACCTTACTGGCTATTTTTGTTGTAATGGGGCTGTATTCATTGATGCAGGATAAGAATCCGCAGGAAATCAGCTATTATAAATTTCTGAAAATGGTAGATGATGGAAAAGTTGATAAAGTTAAGATCAGTTCATCAAGAATTTATATTACATTAAAAGATGGCGTATCAGTAAAAGAAGAACTGGACGACGACGATACTACGCAGAATTCAACGGAGTCTGCGACAACTGAGAACAGTACATTACAGGAAGCACAAGACTTGGCAGATGATCTGGCAAAGCAGCTTGGTGTTTCAGAAAGTGATATGGAGAGCACAAAAGAACCGGATTATTATACGGGGATAGTGAATGATGATTCACTGCCAGAACGTTTATATAATGCCGGGGTAGACTATGAGCAGGAAATTCCTGATACAATGTCTTCTATCATATTTGAAATGTTTGTAACAGTAATTCTTCCAATTGTATTACTTATGATATTGTTTAATTTCCTTATGAAACGCATGACCAAAGGTGGCGGTATGATGGGAATAGGAAAGAGCAATGCGAAAGTATATGTGGAGAAAGAAACCGGAGTGACATTCCAGGATGTTGCAGGTGAAGATGAAGCAAAAGAGTCTTTGCAGGAGGTAGTTGATTTCCTGCATAACCCGGGTAAATATACTGGTATCGGAGCAAAACTTCCAAAAGGAGCATTACTTGTAGGTCCTCCGGGAACAGGTAAGACTTTGCTTGCCAAGGCTGTTGCTGGAGAGGCAAAGGTTCCATTTTTCTCGTTATCGGGTTCTGCATTTGTAGAGATGTATGTTGGTGTAGGAGCATCCAGAGTACGAGATTTATTTAAACAGGCTCAGCAGATGGCACCATGTATTGTGTTTATTGATGAGATTGATGCGATTGGTAAAAGCCGTGATACAGCTATGGGCGGCGGTAATGATGAACGAGAGCAGACATTGAATCAGCTTTTGGCGGAGATGGATGGATTTGATACAAATAAAGGTCTTTTGCTTTTAGCAGCAACAAACAGACCGGAAGTGCTGGATCCGGCACTTTTAAGACCAGGACGTTTCGATAGAAGAATCATTGTTGATAAACCGGATTTGAAAGGCCGTGTGGAGATTTTAAAAGTACATTCAAAAGATGTTAAGATGGATGAGACTGTTGATTTGGAAGCAATTGCATTGGCTACATCAGGAGCGGTTGGTTCAGATCTTGCTAATATGATCAATGAGGCTGCGATCAATGCAGTTAAGCATGGACGTCAGGTTGTAAGTCAGAAAGATTTATTTGAGGCAGTTGAAGTCGTTCTGGTTGGAAAAGAGAAAAAAGACAGAATTATGAGCAACGAGGAACGCCGAATTGTTTCATATCACGAAGTCGGACATGCGTTGGTGAGTGCTCTTCAAAAAGATGCAGAGCCGGTTCAGAAAATTACAATCGTGCCTAGAACAATGGGGGCTCTTGGATATGTAATGCAAACACCGGAAGAAGAGAAATTCTTGAATACAAAGAAAGAATTAGAGGCAATGCTTGTAGGGGCATTGGCAGGTCGTGCGGCAGAGGAAATTGTTTTCGATACTGTTACAACAGGAGCATCTAATGATATAGAGCAGGCTACAAAGATTGCAAGAGCAATGATCACGCAGTATGGTATGTCTGAAAAGTTTGGCTTGATTGGTCTGGAATCCGTGCAGCACAGATATTTGGATGGTCGTGCGGTCATGAATTGTGGGGAAGCAACGGCTGCAGAGATAGATAAAGAAGTTATGGAGATGCTGAAGAAAGCTTATGATGAGGCAAAATCATTGTTGACTGAGAACAGAGAAGCTTTGGATAAAATCGCAGCATTCTTGATTGAGAAAGAAACCATCACAGGAAAAGAATTCATGAAGATTTTCCGTGAAGTGAAGGGAATCCCTGAACCAGATGAGTCACAAGAAAAGAAAGAAGACAGAATTGTGATGAAACCGACAGAAGATGCAGAAGTTGATAATACAGATGAGACAGAAGATGCAGAAGCTTAAAAAGCCAGATGTGGTGGAAGAGTAGTAAAAAGCAGGGATGAGTTTATCCCTGTTTTTTTATCTCAGTCGAGAAGACTCCCACCTCTTTCAGGTGGTGAGTAACAGCAAATTTGTCTCAGTGGGAGAGGTGAAAAAACGAATGCAGGAACAGAATTTTAATATAGAGGAAGAATTAAAGAAATTACCTGGAAAGCCTGGCGTCTATTTGATGCATGATGAAAAGGATCATATTATATATGTGGGAAAAGCCATCAGCCTGAAAAATCGTGTTCGTCAATATTTTCAAAGCAGCCGGAATAAAAGTGTGAAAATTGAACAAATGGTTACGCATATTCGTAGATTTGAATATATCGTAACGGATTCTGAATTGGAAGCGCTGGTTTTAGAGTGTAATTTGATTAAAGAACATCATCCAAAATATAATACGATGCTGATGGATGATAAGGCATATCCATTTATAAAGGTTACAACAAACGAACCCTATCCAAGAGTTATGCTGGCACGGAAGATGTTGAAAGATAAAGCAAAGTATTTTGGACCATTTACAAGCAGTCAGGCAGTAAGAGATACAATTGAATTATTGCATAAGCTATATCATATACGAAGCTGTAATAGAAGCCTTCCAAAGGATATAGGAAAAGAAAGACCTTGTTTAAATTATCATATTAAACAATGCGATGCACCTTGTCAGGGGTATATATCACAAGAAGAATACGGAAAATCAATAGCGGAAGTGTTACGCTTTTTGGGAGGAAATTATGCACCGATTCAAAAAGAGCTGGAAGAGAAAATGCTTAAGGCATCAGAAGAAATGGAATTTGAGAAAGCAATAGAATACAGAGAATTATTGAATAGTGTGAATAAAATTGCACAGAAACAAAAGATTACGGACAGCAGTTGGGAGGATAGAGATATTCTGGCTGTGGCAACGGATAAGGAAGATGCCGTTGTGCAAGTCTTTTTTATACGTGGCGGACGACTGATCGGACGAGATCACTTTTATTTAAAAATTCAGCAGGATGAATTAAAAGCAAATATTATAGATAGTTTTATCAAGCAGTATTATGCAGGAACGCCATTTATTCCAAGTGTTTTAATGGTTCAGGAAGTGCTGGAGGATAGTAGTTTACTTGAAGAGTGGCTTTCTGCAAAGCGTGGTGCTAAGGTGTCTATTCTTGTCCCTAAAAAAGGGACCAAGGAAAAAATGGTGGAACTCGCAGAAAATAATGCAAAAATGGTTCTTACGAAAGATAAGGAACGTCTTAAAAGAGAAGAAGGACGGACAATCGGTGCCGTAAAGGAAATCGAAAAATTAATTGGAGTGCAGGATATATATCGTATGGAAGCATATGATATTTCAAATACAAATGGGTTTGAATCGGTAGGCTCAATGGTTGTTTATGAACGTGGGAAACCAAAGAAGAATGATTATCGTAAGTTCAAGATTAAAGGTGTAAAAGGTGCAGATGATTATGCAAGTATGCGAGAGGTTTTGACAAGAAGATTTATGCATGGCCTGAAAGAAAAAGAAGAAAGTAAAGAGGTAGGCGGGTTCACAGTATTTCCAGATTTAATCTTAATGGATGGAGGAAGAGGACAGGTAAATATTGCGTTGGAGGTTTTAGATGCACTTCATTTGAATATCCCGGTTTGTGGAATGGTCAAAGATGATCATCATAGAACAAGAGGACTCTATTTTCAAAATGAAGAGATTACAATTGACCGTTCTTCAGAAGCATTTCGTTTGATTACGCGAATTCAAGATGAGGCACATCGATTTGCAATCGAATATCATAAACAATTGAGGGGAAAAGGACAGGTACATTCAATATTAGATGATATTGAAGGAATCGGACCTTCAAGAAGAAAGAGTTTAATGCGAGAATTTGTCAGCCTGGAGGCAATTAAAGCTGCTACAGTTGAAGAATTAGCTCGAATACCATCAATGAATGAAAAGGCAGCAGAATCTGTATACAAATTTTTTCATTAGTGTTAAAATAGATACAAAGCTAAGTTAAAAAGTCCAAAGACTACAGTAAAATGAATGAAAATAATAGCTAGAAGAGGAGAAAAGTTATGGGACATGGTGTGAAATTAAGTGAATTAGCAGAAAAAATGGAATTAAAAAATCTGACACCAACAGTTGAGTTGAAAGGAAAAGAGGTAAGTATTCCGGAGGTAAACAGACCGGCATTACAGCTATCAGGTTTCTTTGATCATTTTGATTCAGATCGTGTGCAGATTATCGGATACGTGGAATACACGTATTTGCAGACTTTAGATTATGAAAGAAAGATAAAAATATACGATGAATTGGTGACATATAAAGTTCCTTGTATTGTATATAGCAGAAATCTGGAGCCGGATAAGGAACTTATCGAGAAAGCAGCGAAACAGGATATTCCGATTTTTCAGACAGAAAAACAGACATCTGGATTTATGGCAGAATTGATTCGTTGGATGAACGTAAAACTTGCGCCATGTATTTCTATTCATGGAGTATTAGTGGATGTTTATGGTGTTGGTGTTTTGATTATGGGTGAGAGTGGCATAGGAAAAAGTGAGGCCGCTTTGGAACTGATCAAACGTGGACATCGTCTTGTGACAGATGATGTGGTGGAGATTCGTAAAGTAAGTGATGAGACACTTGTAGGTTCAGCACCGGATATTACAAGACATTTTATCGAGCTTCGAGGTATTGGTATCGTGGATGTAAAATCTATGTTTGGTGTTCAAAGTGTACGTGAAACGCAGAATATTGATTTGGTTATTACTTTGGAAGACTGGAGCAGAGAAAAAGAATATGATCGTTTAGGACTTGAAGAAAGTTATACAGAATTTCTTGGAAATAAAGTGGTATGCCATAATATTCCAATCCGTCCGGGACGTAATCTTGCCATTATAGTAGAATCAGCAGCTGTCAACCATAGACAAAAACAGATGGGATATAACGCAGCTCAGGAATTATATAAGAGAGTACAGGAGAATCTTGCAAAGAACAGATAATATTAAATGAGATATAAAAGAAATCCGACAAGGGAAATATACCTTTGCCGGATTTCTTTTTGTAATATTTTTAGAATCAAGTCTTGCGGAGCGTTTATCTCAGTCGGAGATTGGACTCCCACTGAGATAAATTACTGACCTGAACTATCAGTTCCTGAACTATCAGTTCCTGAACTATCACCGCCAGAGGTTGTACCTCCGCTAGAATCACTACCAGGAGTGGTAGTTGTAGTATTACTATTACTATTGGAAGAATCACTACCTGAATTAGTGCCGGATGATGTATTATTGTCTGATGAACTGTCATTATCATAGTTTTTCTCATCCGAGTCCTCTGTTTTCTTTGTCTTATTCGAATCAGCTGGTTTTGATGTTACGTGACCGGCACAGCTCTGAGTCGGACCGGTTCCTTCTGCAAAATATTCAGTGAATGACGGACAACTTGAAGTTGCCAAATATCCTGTCTGTGTACAAATCGTTTTCTGTTGAACAGAAGATGGCATTGTAAAATCCTTAGAAGGAAGTCCTGCATGAATTCTTGTCATAATGTTCTTCCAAATTACTTCATGCCAATACTGATTATAAATATTTTCCATTGGTTTGTTACAGTCGTATCCACCCCATACAGAAGCGGTGTAATAAGGAGTATAAGCAGCAAGCCATAAGTCATTACTTTTTTCCGTTGTACCTGTCTTTCCTGCAGCTGGCATACCATCCAGACGAGCAGCAGTACCGGTACCTTTATTGATTACATCCTGCATTGCACTTGTCAGTAAAGCAGCAGTAGAATCCTTGATTACCTGATGTGAATCAGGAGTGCTATTATCCAGCAGAACATTTCCATCATGATCGACAACCTTTGTATATAAAATTGGTTTGATATAAGTTCCATTGTTTGCAATTGTTGCATATGCAGCTGTTAACTCAATGTTATATACACCACGTGTAATACCACCTAAAGCTGTAGAAGGCAGAACATCCGTCATTCCAGGGAAGTTATCGTTGTCATAATTTACCAGAGTAGAAAATCCAAAGTTAATCAAATAATCATAAGCTGTCTGTGGACCGATGTCTGTAATTGTATTTAATGCGGCAACGTTGATCGAGTGTTCGATAGAGTAGCGCATTGTAGAAGTTCCCGGATATACTTTGTCCCAGTTTTCAGCTTTCGAGCCGTCTGAATACACATAAGGACCAGCATTCTTAAGTGGAGAAGCCAGTGTATATTTGGCTGAATCCAATGCCGGAGCATATGTGGATAATACTTTAAAACATGAACCAGGCTGTCTGGTTGAATCGGTTGCACGATTCAATGAAAGGCTGGATGTTTTTTGACCTCGGCCGCCGACTATTGCTTTTACTTTTCCGGTAGATTGCTCCATAACTACGACAGAAACCTGTGGCTGTGGAGTGATATCAACACTTTCATCAACAGTTTCGCCTTCAGCAATGTTCAATGTTGATTTGTATTCATTGATAGCAGTATAAGCTTCATCCGGTGAAGAATAAATAAGTGGATATTCACGTCCCCACGCATTTCGAATATAATCAGCAAGCATCTCTTTACTATAGTTTTCAACAGAGCCGTCAGCACGATAAATTGTCATTGCGTATTCCAGACCATATTCAGTTCCAACAGGATAAACAGCATCATTGGCAACTTCTTCATCACAAATCTGCTGGATTGCAGGATCCTGAGTAGAAGTAATTGTAAGACCACCACTGTAAAGAGCGTTGTAAGCCTGTGTCTCTGTGTAAGCTTTTCGTTCCATCAAGTCTTTGATAATCTGTTGAGACAAATCATCATTGAAATAAGAATAAGGTGTTGTATCAGTTATAGAAGCATTAGGCAAAATGCGTTCGTAAACCGGATCGGCTTTTGCTTCGTCATATTCAGCCTGAGTGATATATCCTTGTTCTAACATATTCTTCAAAACTTTGTTGCGACGTTTCGAATTATTATCAGGATATACAACCGGATCAAACTCGGTTGGGTTCTGAGTGATACCGGCAATAACAGCACATTCAGAAAGTGTCAGCTGTGAAACATCTTTTCCAAAATAACGCATCGAAGCAGCCTGAACACCAAGACAACCTTGTCCAAGATTGATCGTATTCATATACGCTTCCAAAATTTCATCCTTTGACATTTGCTTTTCGATGGCAATTGCAAGGTATTGCTCCTGTATCTTTCGCTCTAAACGATCATAAAATGTTTTTTCATCTATGAAGTTTGGAAATACATTGTTTTTGATCAACTGCTGTGTAAGTGTACTGGCACCTTCCGAAAAGTCTCCGGATGTGATACCGACAACTGCTGCACGTGCGATACCACGTAAGTCAATACCATTATGCTGATAAAAACGCTCGTCCTCAATTGCTACAAAAGCATGTGCGAGATTAACCGGAATTTCATCGATATTTTTATAAATTCGGTTAGAACCAGACTGTTTGAATTCTTCCAAAACAGAACCATCTGATTCGGCAACAACAGTGGTTACAAAAGCGCTTGGCTTTACATCTGCAGGAGTTACTGTTGGAGTGTTATCGATAATCTTCTTGGTAAATATGCCGACGCCTGCAACACCAATTACTGCGAGAAGAAGAATACAGATAAGGAGAGCTTTAAAAAAACGTACCCAAACCCGCTTTCTCTTCATCTTTTTTTTCGAGGAGATCGACTTTTTCCTCCGTGTAAGATTGTTTTTTCCGTAATTCATGAATAATTTCCTCCTTTATTCATTAGTTTCTATTATATCAAAATTAGTATTCTAAATAAAGTAGAAAATGAAAAGTTTATATATAGATAAAAATTTTTAATAAATTCTTGTAGTTTTCTTCTGCTTTAGTATAATGGAAACCATGAGAAATGGTAAAAAAGGAGCAATTATAGGTAAATGAATATAAAAATAGTCTATCAGGGGAACAGTGCCGAAATCGTTGAAAAGAAATCAAGATTTATTGCAGATATATTTTCAGTTTCTTCAGAGGAAGAAGCACTTCAAATTTTAGAAAAAGTTAAGAAGAAATATTGGGATGCGAGACATCATTGTTGGGCATATGCAATCGGAGACGAACAAGTTCAGGAGCGTTGCAGCGATGATGGGGAGCCTAGTGGCACAGCAGGAAAACCTATTCTGGAAGTGATACGAGGAAATGAAATTCATAATGTTCTAATTGTTGTGACACGTTATTTTGGAGGAACATTGCTTGGAACAGGCGGTCTGGTACGCGCATATACACAGGCAGCGCAGGAAGGAATTGCAGCCAGTACGATTGTTACAAAAACACAAGGCTATAAAGTAAAAATCCAGACGGATTATACTACTCTTGGAAAAATCCAATATTTATTGGGACAAAAAGGAGTTCAGATTATAGACTCGGTATATCAAGATAATGTAGAGATTTTTGTTTACATATCAAAAGAGGAGGAAACTGTACTTCAACGTGATATTACGGAAGTGACAAATGGACAAACTGTAGTCGAGAGAATAGAAGAGTGCAGTTTTGCTAATGTGGAGGGACAAATGATCCAGTTTGATAATTGATAAATAAAAAAGCGTTATAACGAAACAGAGCAGGAACAAATTAGTTTAAACAATTGTTCCTGCTCTGAACTTATTTATGTAAGTTTAAAACTTACGAATTTAAAAATTAATTAAATTCTGGCTCAATCAAACCGAAAGAACCATCTTTTCTTTTATATACAACATTAACTTCATCTGTTTCTGCATTAGAAAATACGAAGAAGTTATGTCCGAGAAGATCCATCTGGATGCAAGCATCTTCGGGATACATTGGTTTAATTCCAAAACGTTTTGTACGTACAATCTTAACTTCGTCTGTTTCAGAAGAATCGTCATCGGATTCAAAAAATTCTTTTTTGAAATTATTGCCTGATGAAGAAGCAGTAGGATGACCCTGGCTTCTTGCTACCAGTTTGTTTTTGTATTTTCGAAGCTGGCGTTCAATCACTTCTTCTACAAGGTCGATGGATACGTACATATCGCTACTTGTCTGTTCTGAACGAATAATATTTCCCTTTACAGGAATCGTTACTTCAATCTTCTGGCGATCTTTTTCTACGCTGAGTGTTACAATGATTTCGGTTTCAGGAGTGAAATACCTCTCAAGTTTTCCTAATTTTTGTTCGACTGTGTCTTTTAATCCAGGTGTTACCTCGATGTTCTTTCCGCTGATAATAAATTTCATGCCAATCAACTCCTTTTGTTCATATTATACAGAAAAATAATGAAATCATCTGTATTTATATAGGGATTATAACATATGACTGGATGATTGTACAGAGGAATTGTCTGAAAAAAGAGTGAAAAAATTAAAAAACTCAAAAAAATAAAAGCGGACAGAATAGTTACCGTCCGCTTTAAAATATTATTTTATATTACTTCTTTTACGCATTCTTGCATCAAGAATCTTCTTGCGGATACGAAGTGAGCTTGGTGTTACTTCCAGAAGCTCATCTGTATCGATGAAGTCCAATGCTTCTTCAAGACTTAAAATACGAGGAGGCGTCAGTCGAAGTGCTTCATCTGCACTTGATGAACGAGTGTTTGTAAGATGTTTGGTCTTACATACATTTAATTCGATATCATCAGTCTTACCATTTTGTCCGATAACCATACCAGAATATACTTTTTCTCCGGCACCGATAAATAATGTTCCGCGTTCCTGAGCACTATAGAGACCATAAGTTACAGATTCACCTGTCTCAAAAGCGATGAGGGAACCCTGTTTTCTATACTGAATATCGCCCTTATATGGAGCATAACCTTCGAAACTTGTATTTAAGATACCATTTCCCTTTGTATCTGTCATAAATTCTCCACGATATCCAATCAGTCCACGAGCTGGGATAGAGAACTCAAGACGAGTATATCCTCCATTGGACATTCCCATACTGCGGAGTTCACCTTTTCTCTGGCTTAATTTATCAATAACTGTTCCGGTAAACTCATCCGGCACATCAACGTAAGCAAGCTCCATAGGCTCGAGTTTCTTTCCGTTTTCATCTGTTTTATATAATACCTCTGCTTTGCTGACTGCAAATTCATAACCTTCACGGCGCATGTTTTCGATTAAAACAGATAAATGTAATTCTCCACGTCCAGAAACCTTAAAACTGTCGGCATTTTCTGTTTCTTCTACACGAAGACTTACATCTGTGTTTAATTCGCGAAGTAAACGATCACGGAGGTGACGGGAAGTTACAAATTTACCTTCCTGTCCTGCAAAAGGGCTGTCGTTTACGATAAACTGCATAGAAATTGTAGGCTCAGAAATCTTCTGGAATGGGATAGCAACCGGGTTATCAGGAGAACAAATTGTATCACCAATAGAAATATCTGAAATTCCGGAAATAGCAACGATGGAACCAATAGTAGCTTCTTTTACTTCTACTTTATTCAATCCATCAAATTCATATAATTTGCTGATTTTAACCTTCTGCTGTTTATCCGGATCATGATGGTTTACAACAACAACATCCTGATTTACAGAAATTGTTCCATTATCTACCTTACCGACTCCGATACGACCTACATATTCATTATAATCAATAGTACTGATCAAAACCTGAGTTGAAGCCTCTGGATCTCCCTCAGGAGCAGGAATATAATCAATGATTGTTTCAAATAAAGGCTGCATATCTTTTTCTTCGTCAGAAAGATCAAGCACAGCAATACCTGCTTTTGCAGATGCATAAACAAATGGACAATCTAACTGCTCCTCAGATGCATCCAAATCCATAAAAAGTTCCAGAACCTCATCAATAACTTCATCAGGTCTGGCTTCAGGTCTATCAATCTTATTGATACATACGATAACCGGAAGATTTAATTCCAATGCTTTACGCAGTACAAATTTTGTCTGTGGCATTGCACCTTCAAATGCGTCTACAACAAGAATAACACCATTTACCATTTTTAATACACGTTCTACTTCACCACCGAAATCAGCATGTCCCGGTGTATCAATGATATTGATTTTTGTTCCTTTATAATATACAGCAGTATTTTTAGACAGGATTGTAATTCCACGTTCACGCTCAATATCATTAGAGTCCATGACACGTTCAGCAACTTCCTGATTCTCGCGGAATACACCGCTTTGTTTTAAAAGCTCATCGACCAGAGTTGTCTTGCCGTGGTCTACGTGAGCGATAATTGCAATATTTCTAACATCTTCTCGTTTTGTTTTCATAGCTTCACACACTTTCCTAAATACATCATGATAAAGTTACAACTTTTTTATTCTATCACAAAATTTCAAATTTACAATACCTATATATGTAAAAAATATGTCTGCGAAAAAAGTCGTTTTCGGCTGTCGAGCGATTTTGGGATAAATTTGTTCTAAAAAAGGTGTTAAAGAACATAGATTTAGTAATGACTTAAAAATACCGCGAAGAGGAAGGGAGAATTACAAATTATGTCAGATAAGATTATTGAAAATAATCAGGTAACAATTATGGGAGAGGTTGCTTCACCTCTTACATATAGCCATGAGGTGTTTGGAGAAGGATTTTATGTAATGGATGTTATGGTGAAGCGATTGAGCAATTCGGAAGATCGGATTCCGCTCACAATATCGGAACGTTTGATTGATGTAAATCAGGACTATACCGGGGAATTTATTAAAGTATCCGGGCAGTTCCGTTCGTATAACCGGCATGAAGAACAAAAAAATCGATTGGTATTGTCTGTGTTTGTCCGTGAACTGGAATTTGTAGATGAAGAATTGGATGGAGCGAAGACAAATCATATCCTATTAGAAGGATACATTTGTAAAAAACCAATTTACAGAAAAACTCCGTTGGGAAGAGAAATTGCAGATTTGCTTCTGGCTGTAAACAGACCTTATGGAAAATCAGATTATATTCCTTGTATATGCTGGGGAAGAAATGCAAGATATGCTTCGGGATTTGAGGTTGGAGAACACGTACAATTGCTTGGAAGAATTCAAAGCAGAAATTATGTGAAAAAATTATCCGAGGCAGAAACTGAAACAAGAACAGCATATGAAGTTTCCGTAAGCAAATTAGAATGTATAGAATAAGAAACAAAAAGTAAGCTGATATTGTATAATATAAATTGGTCAGTAATCTGTTTTAGGTAAAAGGGATCGTTAAAAGGATATCATTTCTTGAGGAATTGCTTCAAATATGATATCCTTTTTGTTAGTAGTGATTAAATACATAAAAAGCTATCAGCCATACTTAGTGACAGAATATGGGTTAAAAAGACTAGAACGCAGTGAAATACAGGAGGATAGAAACATGATAAGAGTTTTGATGAGTGGATGCAATGGAAAGATGGGACAGATGATAACTGGTCTTGTAAAAGAGGATGAGCAGGTTGAAATCGTGGCAGGAATAGATACTTATACTGGAATTTCGAATACATATCCGGTATTCAAAAGTTTTACAGATTGTGATGTAGAAGTTGATGTGGTGATTGATTTTTCGAATGCTGCAGCATTGGAAGGATTGTTGGCTTATTGTATAAGTAAGCAAGTGCCGGCGGTAATTTGTTCAACGGGTTATTCAGAGGAACAGCTGCAGAAAATTAAAGAAGCTTCTGAAAAAGTTGCAATTTTAAAATCTGCGAATATGTCTATGGGAATCAATCTTTTGTTAAAGCTTTTGAAGGATGCCGCTAAGGTGCTGGCACCGGCAGGATATGATATTGAATTAGTAGAAAAGCATCACAATCAAAAACTGGATGCGCCAAGTGGAACAGCACTTGCACTTGCAGACTCTATTAATGATGCATTGAATAATGAATACAACTATGTTTATGACAGAAGCCAGGTGCGTCAGAAACGCGACTCAAAAGAAATTGGTATTTCAGCAGTTCGTGCCGGAACAATTGTCGGAGAGCATGAAGTGATTTTTGCCGGAACAGATGAAGTGATTGAGTTTAAACACACAGCATATTCCAGAAGTGTATTTGGAAAAGGGGCTGTTGAAGCTGCAAAATATCTGGCAGGCAAACCGGCTGGAATGTACGATATGAGTGACGTAATTGCATTTTAATAGAATAAAAAATAAAAAACAGGTTCTTGAGGTTAGATGAACTCAGGGGAAAAGGAATCGTTTATGAGAAATTTGGAAGAAAGGTATCTGGATCGTTTGTCTGATCTATATCCAACGATAGCAGCAGCATCTACAGAGATTATCAATTTACAGGCAATTTTGAATTTGCCAAAGGGTACAGAACATTTTATTACAGATGTTCATGGAGAGTATGAGGCGTTTTCTCACGTACTAAAGAATGGCTCGGGATCTGTGAGGAGAAAAATTAATGATGTTTTTGGAAATACATTGAGCAGCAGGGACAAGCAATCTCTCGCAACATTGATTTATTATCCGAAAGATAAGATAGTTCAAGTAAAGAAGACAGAATCAAATATGGAGGATTGGTACAAGATTAATCTGTATCGTTTGATTGAAGTGAGTAAGAGGGCAGCAAGCAAATATACTCGTTCCAAAGTAAGGAAAGCACTGCCAAAAGATTTTGCTTATGTTATAGAAGAATTGATTACAGAACGTTCAGAAATAAATGATAAAGAATCTTATTATAATGAGATTATAATGACGATCATTCGAATTGGACGGGCGGAAGAATTTATTATTGCGATTTCATCATTGATCCAGCGCCTGGTTGTAGATCATTTGCATATTGTAGGAGATATTTATGACAGAGGACCGGGACCACATATTATTATGGATAAGCTGATGAGTTATCATTCCCTGGATATTCAGTGGGGCAACCATGATGTTGTATGGATGGGAGCTGCGGCAGGACAATTAGCATGTATTGCGAATGTAATCCGAATTTGTGCACGTTATGGCAATTTGGATATTCTTGAAGATGGATATGGAATTAATCTCCTTCCATTAGCGACATTTGCACTTCAGGTATATGGAGATGATCCGTGTGATTGCTTTAAGCTGAAAGGTTCGGACAATCCAAATAGGGCAGAGATGGAGCTGAATATGAGAATGCATAAAGCAATTTCAATTATTCAGTTTAAAATTGAAGGACAGACAATCAGACGTCAGCCGGGATTTGGGTTGGAAGAGCGCGCCCTTTTACATCGGATTGATTATGAAAAAGGGACTATTACGTTAGATGGAAAAGAGTATAAATTGCTGGATACAAACTTCCCAACGATCGATCCAAAGAACCCATATCAGTTATCTGCAGACGAGGAAGATGTAATGGAACGATTGGAACGTGCGTTTACCGGATGTGAAAAACTGCAGGAACATATGCATTTTCTACTTTCGAAAGGAAGTTTGTATAAGGTCTACAACAATAACTTGTTGTATCATGGGTGTGTACCATTAAATGAAGATGGAACTTTGAAAGAAGTAACATTGTTCAGTAAAAAATTCAAAGGCAAGTCTTTGTATGATGCATTAGAGCGTTATGTAAGAAAAGGATTTTTCGCAGTTAACAAAGAGGATTTGGAAAACGGAAAAGATATCATGTGGTATATCTGGCTGAATCCGAATTCACCATTGTTTGGAAAGGATAAAATGGCAACCTTCGAACGATATTTTCTTGCGGAGAAAGAAACTCATATAGAGGTGAAAAATCCATACTATCAATATATAGAAAATGAAAAAGTAATTGCATCTATTATGAAAGAGTTTGGGTTGGATTTTGAATCAGATGATACGCATATTATTAATGGACATGTTCCGGTTAAAAGAAAAAACGGGGAAAGCCCTGTGAAATGTAATGGTAAAGTCATGGTAATTGATGGTGGATTCTCAAAAGCTTATCAACGAGAAACAGGAATTGCCGGATATACATTAATCTACAATTCTTATGGATTGTTGCTTGTTGCGCACGAACCATTTGAATCAACAGAATCTGCGATTGAAAAAGAAAGTGATATTCATTCAGAAAGTATGGTGATCCGCCGTGTTGTACAAAGAAGTCTTGTTGAAAATACCGATGTCGGAAAAGAATTAAAAGAACAGATAGCAGATTTGGAAGTACTGTTGGCGGCTTATCGCAGTGGTGAATTGAAAGAAAAACTATAAAGTTGTATATCTATAGAAATTTTTCTTTTGGAAGATTTTTCCAAACATAAAAACGATAAAAAAGTACATAGTAAGTGTACAAGATTTTTTATGGAAAGGAAGAATCAAAATGAAGAAAATGAAAACGGCGATATTATTAGTTGTCAGTGTATTGTTGATGGGAAGTATGACTGCATGTGGAACAACAAACACCGGAATGAATGCTGCGGATCAGGGAAATAATAATACTACGGATCAAGGAGCTGATACAAAGGCTGATAAGGATGGAGATGGTATTATCGATGATGCAGTAAATGATGTGACCGAGGGAATTGATGATGCAGTAGATGATATGACTGATAATGAAGCAACGGATAAGGGTACAGTACGATAGAAAAAGTCGTTTGTAAATGCGTTAAAAGTAATAACATGTAACATAGAGGGAGAGAAACTGATATTTGGTTTTCTCTTCCTTTTTTGACTTTACTATGATAAAATGGTGAAGTGATTGAGGCACAAAATGATGTGAAATAGTATTTAAAAGGCAGAAAGGCGGATTATACCATGAAATTCAGACCTTGTATTGATATACATAACGGAAAAGTAAAACAGATTGTTGGCGGTTCACTTTGCGATAAAGGGGATACAGCAAAAACAAATTTCTCTTCAGAGTTGGATGCTGCATATTACGCAAAGATGTATCAGAAAGACGGATTGTCAGGAGGACATATTATTTTACTGAATCCTCCGACTTCAGAATATTATAAAGAGACAAAAAAGCAAGCACTATCAGCATTACAGGCATATCCGAAAGGCATGCAGATCGGTGGCGGGATAACAGCGGAAAATGCACAGGAATATTTGCAGGCAGGTGCAAGTCATGTGATTGTAACTTCTTATGTATTTCAAGATGGGAAATTTCATCAAGATAATTTACAGAAGTTATTGCAGGAAGCAGGAAAAGAAAAGTTAGTATTGGATTTGAGCTGTCGCAAAAAAAACAATGATTATTATGTTGTGACAAATCGTTGGCAGACATTTACGAAAGTGAAATTGAATGAAAAAACACTAGATGAATTGGCAGAATATTGTGATGAATTTCTAATCCATGGTGTGGATGTAGAGGGAAAATCATCAGGAGTGGAGCTGGAACTCGTCGAAATGCTCGGAAAGTGGAATGGTACAAAGATTACATATGCCGGGGGTATTGGAAGTATAGATGATTTGAAGAAATTTGAAGAAGCCTGTGGCGGAAAATTGGATTATACGATAGGAAGTGCATTGGATTTATTTGGCGGATTAATATCATATCGCGAAATTGTTAAAAGCAGTATACAAAACTGTACGCAGGGTTGTTTCATGAAGGATTTTTAAAAACATAAAAAGATCAGATTTTATCGGGGGTTATGCATGTTATACAAAACATGTGTAACTCTTGATTTTTTGTGCCTGTAGAGGTATAATA
>NZ_JAKVPP010000022.1:0-30283 GCF_022487435.1 Mediterraneibacter sp. NSJ-151
GAAGACGACGAGGTAGATAGGGCAGAGGTGGAAGTGTGGTAACACATGGAGCTGACTGTTACTAATAGGTCGAGGGCATAACCAGAACAGGTGATAGGAGAACAAGATGGATGAAAAAAACTTTGTATGCAGTTTTGAAGGTACAAAACCAAATAAAAAGAATCAGTAACACGTTTAAGAGTAATTCTTGAACGTGTTTTTTTGTTCTCAAAATTCAGCTTCGCTGACCAGAATCACGCGCCAAGTCTCACGGACGTTCGACTTGAATTATCTGAAAAATTAATTATAGTAAAAATCACTAAAAAAGATTATAATAAAGCTATATTAATCGTGCAAAATTGTGTATTTCGCCAGAAATAAAAAAGGCAAAGAAAAGTAGTCACTTGACCTTTTAAAGACATTTCATTTCAAAATATAATATATCAAAAGGAGGACCAAAACGTGGAAATTTTTAAGGGGTTACCATCCAAAAAACGAGAATACATGAATATTCTTTTTCGTAATTGTACGGAAGAAGTAAAGTATTATATGTCAGTTGTGGAAATAGAAGCTGATCAGACATTTATTAAAGCTGGAGAAGAGTGTAAATATATATATATCGTTTTAACTGGTAAAGTAACCGGAGTAGAATGGCCGATGAATGAGAAATCATATTATTTTAAAGATTTTGGACCAGGCGATTTCTTTGGAGAGATTGAGTGTTTTGCGGGAATGAAAAATTATAGAATAAGCATTTTATCATCTACAAAGTGTCGGTTGCTCGCAATTCCGTGTGTGTATTATATGGAATGGATGCATATGGATGTAGATGCATTATATATGCGGACACAGGAGAATATGAAGCGGTTAGTTATGCAGACTGCAGAGGCAAGAAGGTATTTGTTTATGGAAGGAAAAGACCGGTTGATGGTACATTTAGTTCGAAAATATGAACAAAAGCAGCCATTACCGGAAAAATTTGAATTAAAACAGACAAGAACAAGAATCTCGGAAGAAGTTGGCATATCTATGAAGACATTAAACCGTAATATTAAGAAATTAGAAGAAGTAAATCTAATACAATTGAACAAGGGCAAGATAGTCATTACGAAATCACAATATATGATTATGAAAAAAGAACTTGAATATTATGTTAACGGAGAAAATGTTTTTTAAACATATCGCAGAGTGCGGTAAAAATAAAAGGAGAAAAGGAGGAAGAAAAATGTATGTAGGTAAAAAAGTAACTCGTGTCGATGCATATGATAAAGTAATCGGACGTACACGATATACGGACGATCTGTGCGACAAAGGGGCGTATGTTGCACGTATTTTGCATTCAACAATTGCAAATGGAAAGGTTATTTCTATTGATACAACAGAGGCTGAAAAAATTCCGGGAGTAGTAAAGGTCTGTACATGTTTTGATTTAAAAGAAAAACATTATTTTCCGACAGCCGGACATCCATGGTCAACGGATGAATCGCATCAGGATGTAGCGGATAGATTGGTGTTAACAGATAGAGTAAGATTTTATGGGGATGATATAGCAGCAGTTATTGCAGAAGATGAAGTTTCAGCAGCACAGGCACTTCGTGTTATTAAAGTAGAATATGAAGAATATCCATTTGTACTGGACGTTCATGAAGCAATGAAGGATGGAGCACCACAGTTACATGAGAACTATCCGAATAATATTTTAAAACATACAACAATCCGTAAAGGAAATTATGAGGAAGCAATCAAAGAACCTGGTTTGATCAAAGTAGAGGGATGGTATAGCACACCAACGGTACAGCATTGTCATATTGAAAACTTTATTTGTTATGCTGAGAAGGAAGCTGATCGAATCAAAATTGTTAGCTCAACACAGATTCCACATATCGTTCGTCGTGTCTGTGGTCAGGCATTAGGAATAGACTGGGGTAAGATCCGTATTATCAAACCATATATTGGCGGTGGATTTGGTAACAAACAGGATGTATTGTACGAGCCATTGTGTGCATGGTTATGTTTGCAGGTTGGCGGTCATTTAGTAAAATTAGATGTTCCAAGAGAAGAAACTTTCGTATCAACTCGTGTACGTCATGCAATTCATAGCCACATTGTTTCATGGGTAAGACCGGACGGAACGTTTGCGGCACGTAAGCTGGAAGCATTTTCTGATCAGGGTGCATATGCATCTCATGGACATAGTATTTGCGCCAAAGGAGTCGGAGCATTTCCACAGCTTTATCCATGTGACAATGTAGAGGCAGACGCCTATACTGTATTTACAAACAAATCAGTAGCAGGTGCTATGCGTGGTTACGGAATTCCACAGGCAATGTGGGCAGTGGAATGTCACACAGAGGAAGTAGCAGCGAAATTGAATATGGATCCAATAGAATTCAGACGTAAAAATCTGATGCCGGTTGGATTTGTAGATGCATTTTCTAAAAATGAATTGTATTCTGATACATTTAATCAGTGTATTGATAAGGGTATGGAAGCTACAGATTTCAAGAGAAAATACGAAGAATATAAGAATCAGACTGGTGATGTAAGAAGAGGAGTAGGAATGGCAGTATTCTGGTACAACACAGCAGTATGGCCGATATCTCTTGAAACTTCTTCTTGTAGAATGGTACTTAACCAGGATGGTTCCCTTCAGGTACAGCTTGGAGAAACTGAGATCGGACAGGGTGCTGATACAGCATACGCTCAGATGACAGCAGATGTGCTTGGAGTTCCAATGGACATGGTACACGTTGTTTCATGTCAGGACACAGATATAACTCCATTTGGAACAGGAGCTTATGCATCACGTCAGACATATACAGCAGGATTTGCAATTCGTCAGACAGCATCACTTTTGAAAGAACACATTTTGAAATATGCACATGAGTTGACACGTATGCCGGAATATAACTTAGATATTATTGATGGTAAGATTGTACGTGTGACAGACAAAAGAGAACTGATGTCTTTAGGAGAATTATCAACAGAAGCTTTGTATAGCTTAAATCACAGTCAGCATCTGTCAGCAGAGAGTACAGCACAGATTAAATCCAATGCATATTCATTTGGATGTACATTTGCAGAAGTAGAAGTAGATATCCCAATGTGCAAGGTTAAATTGCTTGACCTGGTAAATGTACATGATGCAGGAACACTTATCAACCCTGCATTGGCTGAGGCACAGGTACATGGTGGTATGAGTATGGGAATTGGATTTGGATTGTCAGAAAAACTGTTGTTTGATCCAAAGACAGGAAGAGCATTGAATAATAACTTATTGGATTATAAATTATCAACATTTATGGATCATCCAAATTTACGAGCATATTTTGTTGAAAATCCAGAGCCTACAAGTGCATTTGGAACAAAATCATTAGGAGAGCCGCCTACATGTTCTATTGCACCGGCAATCCGTAATGCGGTATACCATGCAACAGGCGTATTTGTAAATGATGCACCGGTAAATCCACATAATCTCTTCCGTAAATTAAAAGAAGAACATATGATAGAAGGGGGCGAATGATTATGTACGATATTAAAGCGTTATATGAAGCAGAAAATGTAGAAGATGCGATCAGGCTTTTAAAGGAACATCCAGAAGCACAGATAATTGCAGGGGGAAGCGATGTACTTGTGCAGATGAGAGAAGGAAAAAGAGCAGGAAAAGAACTGGTCAGCATTTATATGATCGATGAAATGAGAGGAGTTTCATACGAAGAGGACGATGCAATCCGTATCGGTTCGCTTACCAGCTTTTCACATATTACAAAAGATCCGATTATTCAGAAACATATCAATGTACTTGGGGAAGCAGTTGATATGGTAGGAGGACCACAAATCCGAAATATAGGAACAATCGGTGGAAATACATGTAATGGTGTAACTTCTGCGGATTCAGCATCGACACTTCATGCATGGGATGCTGTGGTAGAAATAACAGGACCGGAAGGTGTACGTAGAATACCGATTAAAGATTTTTACATAAAAGCAGGAGTTGTAGATCTGAAACCAGCAGAAATTCAGACAGCAATTATTATACCGAAAGAATCATATGAAGGTTATTATGGACATTATATTAAATATGCTATGAGAAATGCCATGGATATTGCAACTACAGGTTGTTCGGTTAATGTAAAACTGTCCGAAGATAAAAAAACAATTGAGGATGTCAGAATTGCATATGGTGTTGCGGGTCCAGTGCCAATGAGAGCACCATCAGCAGAGCAGGTTGCAAAGGGAAAACCAGTAACAAAAGAAGTTGTTGAAGAATTTGCAAAAGCTGTATTAGAAGACATTAATCCACGAGACAGCTGGAGAGCTGCTAAGGATTTCCGTCAGCATATCGCAGTTGTTCTTGCTAAGAGAGCGTTGACAGAATCAATTCGACTGGCAGGAGGTGAAATAGATGAGTAAGCAGTATAAATTACTTTCTTGTACGATCAATGGAAAGAAAGTTGAGAAGATGATCGATGTCCGTGCTTCGCTTACGGACGTACTTCGAGATGATTTTCGAATGACCAGTGTAAAAAAAGGATGTGAAGTAGGGGAATGCGGAGCGTGTAATGTTATTATTGACGGCGAATGCTTTAACTCTTGCATTTATCTGGCAGTTTGGGCTGAAGGAAAAGAAATTCTTACATTGGAAGGACTTGCAGGACCGAATGGCGAATTATCTGACATCCAGCAGGCATTTATAGATGAAGCAGCTGTGCAGTGTGGGTTCTGTACACCAGGATGTATTATGAGTGCAACTGAAATTTTGAATGCAAAAAGAGAGTTTTCTGATGATGAAATACGAAAATTAATGTCAGGACACTTGTGCAGGTGTACAGGATATGAGAATATATTAAGAGCGGTGAAGAAGACAATGCTGCGAAGACTAGGAAAAAATGAAGAGGCGGATGCAATTTAGAAAAAAGTTTATGAAAGAAAAAGGTATTTGGTATGAAAGTTAATAAAGAGGAAAATATCACCACAGTAAGTGAAGAGAATATTTACAAGTTAAACGGACGAGTTCCACTTAATAAAGCAATCCCGTTTGGATTGCAGCATGTATTGGCTATGTTTGTATCGAACTTAGCCCCTGTATTGATTGTATGTAGTGCAGCTCTTGTGAGGGGGACAGGAGATCATCTGACTGCGGTAGAGATTACAAGATTATTGCAGTGTGCAATGTTTGTAGCGGGTATAGGTACTTGTTTACAGTTATATCCGATATGGAAAATCGGTTCCAAACTGCCAATCGTTATGGGAGTTAGTTTTACATTCCTTGGAAGCCTGTTAATGATCTGTACGAATCCTGATCTTGGATATGAAGGTATGGTTGGAGCAGTTATCCTCGGTGGTATTTTTGAAGGTCTGGTTGGACTTAGTGCACAGTACTGGAAAAAATATCTGACACCAATCGTATCTGCCTGCGTAGTAGTTGCAATCGGATTGTCTTTGCTTCCTGTTGGAATGAACTCATGGGGAGGTGGAAGCGGCTCAGAAACATTTGGTGCATGGTACCATTTGTTTATCGGAGCTGTAACATTACTGATTTGTCTGGTATCTAGTTACTTATTAAAAGGTGTGTATAAGAACCTGAATGTTCTGGTAGGATTAGTTGGAGGTTACATATTATCTGCAATTTTTACAGTTACAGGAATTGCTCCGATGATCGACTTTTCAGGAATTGCAAAAACAATTGAAGAGGTTGGTTTTGTAAGTATTCCAAGACTTGTGTTCTTCACAAGCCACAAGCCGGTATTTAATCTTGGTGCATTCTTTACAATTGCAATCGTGTTCCTTGTATCTGCTGCGGAGACAACAGGTGCAACAACAGCAATAGCGAAAGGTGCATTGGACAGAGATTTAAAAATGGAAGAATTGCAGGGGTCTCTTGCAGTCGATGGATTTTCAAGTGCGATTTCAGGATGCTTTGGATGTCTTCCACTTACATCTTTCAGCCAGAATGTAGGGCTTGTAACAATGACAGGTGTTATCAATCGTTTTACAATCCTGATGGGAGCAATTATTTTAATCTTAGCATCATTATTCCCACCACTTGGAGCATTCTTTAACTCACTTCCACAGGCAGTACTTGGTGGATGTACAGTTATGATGTTTGGCTCTATCATGTATGAAGGTGTGAAGATGATGAAGGATTGTGAATTCAACAACAGAACAATGATCATTGTATCACTTGCATTCTGTGTTGGTGTTGGATTAACTCAGACAGATGGAAACTTCTTTGCTGCATTCCCGGCAGCAGTAGGTGATATCTTTAATGGAAATGCAGTTGCAGGAGTATTTGTGGTATCATTACTTCTCAGCTTGTTCTTGCCGAAACATACAGGGGAGACAGAAGAATAAAAAGAATAAAAGCAAATGGTCTGGATGCGAAAAGCGTTCGGATCATTTGCTTTTTTGTAATTAGAAGAGTTAAGAACAAAAATTGTACATGAAATTTTGCTGTAAAACGTTTTTTCTGAAATTTAAGAAATAAAAATGCAAAAAATTAACTGTTTTTTGAATAATTACGAAGAAGTTTCATGATTTGAGAAGTGCTAAACTATAAACATAAAACGAAGAGAAGTTCAAAAGAACTGCTGAGTGAAAAGAAAGAGAGGAAATAAAAATGGCTAACAAACTTCCAGTTGGAATACAGGTTTATGGTTTAAGAGATCTTCTGGAAAACACTCCGGAAAATTTTAAGAATGTAATGCAGAAAATTAAAGAGATGGGATATGACGGTGTGGAACTTGCTGGATTGTATGGTCTGGAACCAGAGAACGTAAAAGCAATTCTTGATGAGGTTGGACTTATACCAATCAGTGCACACGTTGCATTTGCAGAGATGATGGATAACTTAGACCAGATTCTCAAGGATTATTCTACAATCGGTGTGAAATATCTGGTTATGCCTTACATGGCAGAAGAATATCGTCCGGTTAATCCAGAAGGATTTGAGAGCTTCCTTCCACTTTTAAATGAAGTAGGAAAGAAAATTCATGATGCAGGAATGACATTCTTATATCATAACCATGATTTCGAATTCGTAAAACTTCCAGACGGAAGATGGGGATATGACGCAATGTTCGAGGCAATTCCTCATGATCATCTGATGTCAGAGTTAGATACTTGCTGGTGTGATGTAGCAACAGGAGAAGCAACGGAATTTGTAGAAAAATATACAGATCGTATTCCAGTTGTACATTTGAAAGACTACATCAAAAAAGGTGAAGTAAAGAACATGTATAAGCTCATCGGTATTGATACAGAAGAGGAAGAAGGAGATACAGGATACTTCGGATTCCGTCCGGTTGGATTTGGACAGATGATATGGGAGCCTATACTGGACGCTTCAATCAAAGCAAATGCAAACTGGGTTATCGTAGAACAGGATGAACACTATGAGATGGATCCATTGGAGTGCGCTAGAAGAAGCCGCGAATACCTCAAGATTCTTGGATGGTAGAATTATAACATAATTATAGATAGCAATATTTCATTAAAATATAATAAAGAAGGAGAACAAATAATGAAAGAGATTAGAATTGCAATTATTGGAACAGGAATGATTTCCCACAGACACATGACAGTTATCAACAACCTGAAAAAACAGGGACAGGCTTTAACAGTTGTAGCTGCAGCAGAAATTGACAAAGACAAATTGGAAGCATTCGGAAAACAGTATGGTATTCCAGAGGAAAATCTGTACCAGGATTTTCGTGAGATGCTCAAACGTGATGACATTGATGAAGTAGAAGTTTGTGTACACAATAACCTTCATACATCAGTTGCAACAGCAGTTATGGCAGCAGGATTTGATTGCTATTCAGAGAAACCAATGTCAGCAAGCTATGCGGATGCTAAGATTCTATACGATGCACAGAAAAAATATGGTAAGAAACTGGCTATCCAGATCAGTTCTATCTACAATCCACAGACACGTATCGCTAAGAAGATGATTGAAGAGGGAAAACTTGGTAAAGTTTACCATGCAAGAAGTGTCGGACACAGAAGACAAGGACGTCCTGGATATGATATGCCATTCTTTAGTAAAGACTTCATCAATCCAAAGGTTGGTGTTCACGGACCACTTTTCGACCTTGGAATCTATCACTTGGCACAGATGCTTTATGTATTAGGTATGCCTGAACTTGAAAGCGTATACGGTGTACAGTCTTGCGATTACTGGACAGATGAAAGAATCGATAAAATCACAAACCGTATTGCACCAGTAGAAGACCTGGGTGTTGGTATTGCAAGATTCAAAGGTGGCCTTTCAATGGATATTTATGAAGATTGGGCAATCCACATGGATGAAATCGGAACAAGCTTCGTAGCAGGTTCTGAAGGTGGACTGAAATTCATCGATGTAGATACAACAGGTGGCCCTCTTGCAGTTCCAGAAGGCGGACAGATTATGGGTGGCGGAATGCTTCAGAAACCAAGACTTGAGTGGTTCGGGGTTGATAAAGATGGCGTTCTCTTTGAAAATAAATTAGACTGTGCAATCGGTGACATCACAGGACAGCAGGAACTTATGCTTCATCCTGAAATGGAAATGTATAACGACAACCAGTTACAGTGGTACTCATACCTTAGAGGCGAATTGGACGACACTACAAGAATTGATTCTCCATACATTGCTATGCAGACAGCATTCTTATCAGAAGGTGTTGTACTTTCGAGTGAACTCGGACGCAGTGTAACAGCAGATGAGATTAAAGCACTTTCTAAGTCAATCGCACTTCGTGAGCAGGAGACACCATTTGGAACAATCAAATACGATTTTGACGAATACAAACCAGAATAATAAATCTTTGAGTAAGAGTTGGATTTCGCAAGAATCCGACTCTTCTTTTTTTGCATTTACCCTCGATTTATGATATTCTATATTACAACGATTTCCGATACAAGGAGGTAAAAATTATGCAATTAAGTAAGTTATTAGAACGTTTAGAATATGAAGTAGTACAGGGTAGTGACCAGATTGAGATTTCTACATTAATCAATGATTCCAGAAAAGTGGAAAATGGAAGCGCATTTGTATGCATCAAAGGTGCGGTTGTAGATGGACATGAGTTTGTGCAGCAGGTTGCAGAAAAAGGGGCATCAGCCGTTATTGTAGAAGATGAGGTGGATGCACCGAAAGATATGACAGTAATCCGCGTTCCGGATACACGTTATGCTTTAGCTTTGATGTCAGCTGCGTATTTTGGATATCCGGCAGATAAGTTGAAAGTAATTGGTATTACAGGAACAAAGGGTAAGACGACAACAACTTATATGATTAAATCTATCTTGGATGCAGTTGGACACAAAGTTGGACTGATTGGTACAATTGAGGCAATCATTGGTGACAAACATATTCCGGCAGCAAATACAACACCGGAATCTTATACGATTCACAAATATTTTGCAGAGATGGTAGAAGCTGGTTGTGATTGTGTTGTAATGGAGGTTTCATCTCAGGGATTGATGCTTCATCGTACAGCAGGAATCCCATTTACAATTGGTATTTTTACAAATCTGGGAAAAGATCATATTGGACCAAATGAACATAAGGATTTTGATGATTACAAACGTTGCAAAGGTCTTTTGTTCAAGCAATGTGAGATTGGAATTGCCAATGTAGATGACAAATATTTCGAGGATGTATTTGCAGGCGCAACTTGCAAGACAGAGACATTCGGTTTTTCTGAAAAAGCAGATTTGCGGGCAACAGATACGCATCTGGTATCCAGACCGGGATATCTTGGAGTGGCATACAAGGTGGAGGGACTGATGAATTTCGATGTGGAAATCGATATTCCAGGAACATTCAGTGTCTATAATTCACTTACGGCGATTGCTGTATGCAGACACTTCGGTGTGCCGATAGATGCAATTAAAAAGGCACTTAAGGTTGCGAAGGTAAAGGGAAGAATCGAGATGATAAAAGTATCAGATGACTTTACACTCATGATTGATTATGCACACAATGCAATGAGTCTGGAAAGTCTTTTGACTACATTGAAAGAATACAATCCAAAGCGTCTGGTATGTTTATTTGGCTGTGGAGGAAACCGTTCCAAAGACAGACGTTATGAGATGGGAGAAGTCTCAGGTCGTCTGGCAGATTTGACTATCATTACATCGGATAATCCAAGATTTGAAGAACCACAGGCGATTATTGATGATATTAAGACAGGAATTCAGAAAACGGATGGAAAATATGTAGAAATCTGTGACAGAAAAGAAGCTATCAAGTATGCGATTGAACATGGACAGACTGGAGATGTCATTGTTCTTGCCGGTAAAGGGCATGAAGATTATCAGGAAATCAAAGGTGTAAAACATCCGATGGATGAGAGGGTGCTGATCCAGGAAGTCTTAGAAGAATTGAAAGCAAAATAGGAGAAACTTGTGTTTGCAAATATTATTGTAGATATCACACACGAAAAGTTAGATAAGATTTTTCAATATAGAGTCCCCTCCCATATGGAAGGGGAACTTTCTATCGGTATGGAAGTTTTGGTGCCATTTGGAAAAGGAAATCGTATGACAAAAGGTTATGTGGTGGATTTTTCGGAAAACTGCGATTATGATTTGTCAAAGGTTAAGGAAATTGCCGAGATTTCAAGAAAAGGCATGGCAATTGAAGGAAAGCTGGTCGCATTGGCAGCCTGGATGAAGGAGAATTACGGTGGAACTATGATTCAGGCACTCAAAACCGTACTTCCGATAAAACAGAAAGAGCAGGCAAAGGTTAAGAAAAAGGTTCGTCTTTTATTAAATGAAGAAGAAGGGAAAACAAAGCTGGATTTTTATTTACATAAGAATCAGAAAGCGAGAGCGAGACTTCTTGCAGCACTTCTCGATGAACCAGTTTTAGATTATGAGCTTATTAATAAAAAGTTAAATATTACACTGAATGTTGTTCGGGCTTTGGAAGAACAAGGTGTGCTTTCAATAGAGTCAGAACAGGTATACCGAAATCCGATACAGAATCGAAAACAACAAGAGAAGGACATTTGCTATACAGTTGAGCAGAAGAATGCGATAGAGTGTTTTTGGGGAGACTATCAGAGACAACAATATGGAACATATCTGATTCATGGTGTTACCGGAAGCGGTAAGACAGAGGTGTATATGGAAATGATTGCAAGAGTGGCAGCCAAAGGGCGGCAGGCAATTGTTCTGATCCCTGAAATTGCATTGACATTTCAGACTGTGATGAGGTTCTATCGAAGATTTGGTGACAGGGTATCTATCATGAATTCAAGATTGTCCGCAGGTGAGCGATATGACCAGATGATGCGGGCGAAGGCAGGAGAGATTGATGTGATGATAGGTCCACGTTCCGCATTGTTTACGCCATTTCCTAATCTTGGATTGATAGTAATTGATGAAGAACATGAGAATACATACAAAAGTGAACAGATTCCACGATATCATGCAAGGGAGACTGCAATCGCCAGAGCAAAACTGGAACAGGCAAGTGTCATATTAGGATCTGCAACTCCGTCTGTGGAGGCAATGTACCGTGCAAAGCATGGAGAATATAAATTATTGGAACTTCATAATCGTTCCGGCAATCAGGAGATGGCTAAAGTTCATGTAGTAGATTTGAGAGAGGAATTGCGGGAAGGCAATCGTTCAATCTTAAGCAGAAAATTACAGCAGATGATTGCAGACAGGCTGCAAAAAAAAGAACAGATTATGCTCTTTTTGAATCGTCGTGGTTATGCCGGATTTATTTCCTGCAGGGAATGTGGATTTGTTGTAAAATGTCCACATTGTGATGTATCATTATCGTATCACCGCAATGGGAAAATGGTTTGTCATTATTGTGGGTATGAACAAGAAAGAGTACAGATATGTCCGGAATGTGGTTCCAGACACATTGGAGAATTTAAAGCCGGAACACAGCAGATAGAAGAAGTGGTGAAGAAACATTTCCCAGAGGCCAGGGTGTTGCGTATGGATCTGGATACGACCCGGTCAAAGGACGGACATGAGAAAATTCTGGCGGCATTTGCAAATGAAGAGGCAGATATTTTAGTTGGAACGCAAATGATTGTAAAAGGGCATGATTTTCCAAATGTAACGCTGGTTGGAATCCTGGCAGCAGATATGTCATTGTATTCAAATGATTATCGTGCAGGAGAGCGGACATTTCAGCTTCTGACTCAGGCAGCGGGACGAGCCGGACGTGGAGCAAAAAAAGGAGAAGCTCTTATTCAGACATACAGTCCAAAGCATTACGCAATTGTTACAGCGGCAGCACAGGATTATGAGGCATTTTACGAGGAAGAAATCCACTATCGTGAACTTATGGGGTATCCGCCTGTGGATAACTTACTCGCAATTCTCGTAAGCTGTGAAAAAGAAGCACTTTTGGAAACCGGTTGTAAATATCTGAAAGAATTTGCAGTTCGGATAAGAGGTGCAGAAGAAGTAGCGATTATAGGACCGGCCAGTCCGGGAATTGGAAAAATCAATGATGTATATCGTAAAGTGCTCTATCTCAAAACGGAAAAATATGATACATTGATAAAGATGAAAAATAAATTGGAACAATATATTGAAGTGAATCCTGGATTCAATCCGATGCGAATCCAGTTTGATTTCAATCCGATGCATATTTCATAAGAAATATTTAGAGCGTACATAAATAAAAGAATTAATAGGAGGATATTATGGCAATCAGAGAAATTCGTGTAGTTGGAGACGATATTTTAACAAAGAAATGTAAAGAGGTAAAAATGATAACTCCGCGTACAGAGACATTAATATTTGATATGTTAGATACAATGTATGAAGAGATGGGAGTTGGACTTGCTGCACCACAGGTTGGAATTTTGAAGAGAATCGTAGTAATTGATATCGGAGAAGGACCAATCATTATGATTAATCCTGAAATCCTTGAGACATCAGGGGAGCAGACAGGAGAAGAGGGATGCTTAAGCCTTCCGGGAAAATATGGTATTGTGACAAGGCCAAACCATGTGAAGGTACGTTTTCAAGATGAGCACATGGATACTGTAGAGATGGAAGGAGAGGGACTCCTTGCCAGAGCATTCTGTCATGAGATTGACCATCTGGAAGGAAAGATGTATATGGAACTGGCAGAAGATGGAATCCATGACAATAAATATACTGAGGAAGATTATTTGAACGAGGAGGAATAGACTCATGAGAATAATATTTATGGGAACACCGGACTTTTCTGTTGGAACATTGGAAGCACTGGTAGAAGCAGGACATGAAGTATGCCTTGTTGTAACACAGCCGGATAAGCCAAAAGGAAGAGGAAAAGAAATGCAGTATACACCGGTAAAAGAAGCTGCATTGAAATATGGAATTGAAGTATATCAGCCACGTAGAATACGTGAAGCTGAGTGTGTGGAAAAATTAAGACAGTATAATGTAGATATTATGGTAGTGATTGCATTTGGGCAGATCATTCCGAAAGAGATTTTAGAGATGGTGCCATATGGATGTGTGAATGTACATGCATCTTTGCTTCCAAAGTATCGTGGAGCAGCACCGATTCAGTGGTCTATTATTGATGGAGAAGCGGTAACAGGTGTGACAACGATGCAGATGGATGAGGGGCTGGATACTGGTGATATGCTGTTGAAGACAGAGGTGCCGATTACAGCAGAAGAAACAGGTGAGAGTCTGCACGATAAGTTAGCCAAGGCAGGAGCGGCACTTTGTGTAGAGACATTGGCAAAGCTGCAGGAAGGAAGCATTGTTCCGGAAAAACAGGGAGAAAGTCCGACCGCTTATGCAAAAATGCTTGATAAAAAATTGGGAAACATTGACTGGACGAAGTCAGCAGTAGAAATTGAAAGACTTGTTCGCGGTTTGAATTCATGGCCAAGTGCATACACTTACTGGAATAAGAAAGTGATAAAAATCTGGAAGGCTTCTGTGACAGATGAAAAAAGTAATGAGCAAGCAGGAACAGTTGTAAAGGTTGAAAAAGATGGTTTTTATGTGCAGACAGGAAACGGACTTTTAAAAGTAGTTGAATTACAGATTCCAGGGAAAAAGAGAATGGATGCAGGAGCATTTTTAAGAGGTTATACAATTGAGCCTGGAGAAGTATTTCATCAGGAATAAGAGCGTAAAAGTGAATAAGAAGAGGGGACGTTCGACTTGAAATACAGTGAGGAGAGATAGATATGTATGGTTTTTATTATGATCCAACCTATGTAATGGTATTAATTGGTGTTGTAATTTGTATGCTGGCATCAGCAAATGTCAACAGAACTTTTCAAAAATATTCCAGAATCCGCAGTCATAGTGGTATGACTGGACGTGAGGCTGCGGAGCGCCTCTTACATGCAAATGGAATTTATGATGTTACGGTTCAGCGTGTAGCAGGAAATTTGACAGATCATTATGATCCAAGAAATAAAACGTTAAATCTTTCGGATTCAACATATGCTTCTACTTCAGTTGCTGCAATTGGTGTGGCAGCACATGAGTGTGGTCATGCTGTGCAGCATGCCAATGGATATGCACCCCTTAAAATACGAGGTTCATTGGTACCGGTGGCAAATTTTGGATCTACATTGGCATGGCCATTGATATTGATTGGATTTTTGATTCAGGGAAATGCATCTGTTTTGCTGATTAATCTGGGAATCCTATTGTTCTCGGCAGCGGTTTTATTCCAGATTGTGACATTACCGGTGGAATTTAATGCATCGTCAAGAGCATTAAAGTCATTGGAGACAAATGGAATACTTTATACTGAAGAAGTAGCAGATACAAGAAAAGTACTGCGTGCAGCAGCATTGACTTATGTGGCAAGTGCGGCTTCTGCTATTTTACAGCTTTTACGTCTGATATTAATTTCAGGAGGAAGAAGACGAAATGACTAAAGCAATCAATGAAAGAGAGATTGTGCTCGAAGTCTTATTAGAAATTACAGAACAGGGAATGTACAGTCATATTGTACTTCGTGATGTATTAAATAAGTACCAGTACCTTGAGAAGAAAGAGCGTAGCTTTATCACAAGAGTGACAGAGGGTACTCTGGAACATATGATGGAGATTGATTATATTTTAGATCAATTTTCAAAAGTGAAAGTAAAGAAAATGAAACCGGTAATCCGTAATATTATGAGAAGTGCAGTTTACCAGATGAAATATATGGACAGCGTTCCGGTATCCGCAGCCTGTAATGAAGCAGTAAAGCTGGCTGTCAGAAAAGGGTTTGGAAGTTTAAGAGGATTTGTGAACGGAGTTCTTAGAAATGTGGCACGAAATCTGGATCAGATTGAGTATCCTACAGAACCGCGCCAGAGATTATCAATCCAGTACTCCATGCCGGAATGGATTTTGAATCTGTGGCTAAAGGCATATGACAGTGATATCGTAGAACAGATGCTTCAGGCATTTCAGAGAGAAACTCCGCTTACGATACGTTGTAATCTGCGTATGGTAACACCAAAGCAATTAAAAGAACATCTGGAGGCCGAAGGCGTTACAGTTAAAGTGCATCCATATTTAGAATATGCATTTCATATATCAGGGTTTGATTATTTGGGAGATTTGGAAAGCTTTCAAAATGGTGAGTTTTCAGTACAAGATATCAGTTCCATGCTTGTAAGTGAGTTGGCAGGTCCTAAAGAGGGTGACTATGTGATCGATGTCTGTGCGGCACCGGGAGGAAAAAGCCTTCATATGGCTGAAAAATTAAATGGAAGCGGACATGTAGAAGCACGTGATCTGACAGAATATAAAGTCGGTCTGATTCAGGAAAACATTGAGAGAACCGGTCTGAGTAATGTAGAAGCAGTACAGCAGGACGCCTTGATATTCGATGAGACTTCTGTAGGAAAAGCAGATATTGTTCTGGCAGATCTTCCATGTTCAGGTCTTGGAGTGCTTGCAAAGAAAACAGATTTGAAATATAAGGCGACAAAAGAGGGAGCCGATTCGCTTGCAAAATTGCAAAGAGAGATGTTAAAAAATGTACAGGCATATGTGAAAGATGAAGGAAAACTGGTTTACAGTACATGTACGATCAATCCGGCAGAAAATATGGATAATGTACATTGGTTTTTAAATGAATATCCAGAATTTGAATTAATAGATATTCATGGCTTATTGTGTGAAGAACTTCAGAAGGATGTGAAAGAAAATGGATGCATCCAACTGCTTCCGGGGGTTCATCAAAGTGATGGATTTTTCCTGGCATGTATGAAGAAAAGGAAATAGACAGAGAGAATGAAGAAAGATATTCGAGCATATACATACGAAGAGTTACAAGAAGAATTAAAAACTCAGGGAGAAAAAGCATTTCGTGCAAAGCAGATTTACGAATGGCTTCATGTGAAGACCATTGATAATTTTGACGAGATGACAAATATCTCAAAAGCATTGCGTGAAAAATTGAAAGAAAATTATGAGATCCTTTCCGTGCATATGTTGGAGCGGCAAGAATCCAAATTGGATGGAACAAATAAGTTTTTATTTCAGCTTCATGACGGCAATGTAGTGGAAAGTGTTTTAATGCGGTATAAACATGGCAATTCAGTTTGCATTTCCTCACAGGTAGGATGTAGAATGGGATGCCGCTTCTGTGCATCTACGATAGGCGGTCTTGTTCGCAATTTGTCTGCATCAGAGATGCTTGGACAGATTTATCAGATTCAGAAAATCATAGGGGAGAGAGTTTCGAATGTGGTAATTATGGGAACAGGCGAACCGATGGATAATTACGATAATTTTCTCAAATTTATTCATATATTGACAGATGAACATGGACTGAATATCAGTCAGAGAAATGTGACAGTATCGACTTGTGGGATTGTTCCACGGATTTATGATCTGGCAAAAGAACATTTACAGATCACACTGGCGTTGTCACTGCATGGATCAAATCAGAATAAACGAAAAGAATTAATGCCGGTTGCAAATAAATATGAGTTGTCAGAAGTGCTTGAAGCGTGCGATGCATATTTTGAAGAGACAGGAAGAAGAATTACGTTTGAGTATAGTCTGGTGCATGGAGTGAACGATACACCGGAAGATGCAAAAGAATTAATTCAAATATTAAAACCAAGAAATTGCCATTTGAATTTGATTCCGGTCAATCCAATCAAAGAGCGTGATTTTGTAAGACCAGATCGGAAAAATGCGTTGAATTTTAAAAATAAACTTGAAAAAAGCGGAATAAATGTTACTATAAGAAGAGAAATGGGCGCAGATATAGATGGAGCCTGCGGTCAGCTCAGAAGACGTTACGTAGAGACAAGTGAGGAATAAAGGAGAAGAATATGAAGACATTTTCGATTACCGATGTAGGTATGGTACGACAAGTAAATCAGGACTATGTCTATACGACAGACAAGCCAATAGGACCTCTCCCAAACTTATTTGTTGTAGCAGATGGTATGGGAGGACACAAGGCAGGAGATTACGCTTCAAAATATACAGTTGAAGTGATGAAAAAAGAGCTTGCTCAAAGTGAAGAGAAAGACGTGGAGAAAGCGCTTGTTTCCGCAATTGAGAAGGCAAATCGAGAGATTATCAAGAAAGCATCGGAAGATGAACATTTGAAAGGCATGGGAACAACAGTTGTAGCAGCAACGATCGTAGATCATATGATGTATTTTGCAAATGTTGGAGACAGCCGTTTATATTTGATCAATCAAGGAATCACACAGTTGACAAAGGACCATTCGCTGGTTGAAGAGATGGTACGACTGGGTGGTATCAAACCGGAAGAGGCGAAGCATCATCCGGATAAAAATATCATTACGAGAGCAATTGGTGCTAAGAACAATGTCGATGTAGACTTTTACGAACACCGTCTGAAACGGGGAGATATCATACTGATGTGTACAGATGGTTTGAGTAATATGGTAGAAGACGAGGAACTATTTCATATAGTTCAGGGGGGAAGAGATATTGTAGAAGCCGGAACAGCATTAGTGGATGCAGCAAAAGAGAATGGTGGAACAGATAACATCGGAGTTGTTTTGATGGAACCATTTACTGATGAGGTGAGTATATGTTAAAAGAAGGGGTTTTTTTAGGAAAGCGCTATGAGATACTTGGGCGTATTGGCTCGGGTGGCATGGCGGATGTATATAAAGGTAAAGATCATAAGTTAAATCGTTATGTTGCCGTAAAAGTTTTGAAAAGTGATTATAGGAATGACGAATCATTTATCAAAAAGTTTGTAAGTGAAGCGCAGGCGGCAGCAGGTCTGATGCATCCGAATGTAGTGAATGTGTATGATGTAGGGCAAGATCGCGGACTGTATTATATGGTCATGGAGCTTGTTGAAGGA
Organism: Mediterraneibacter sp. NSJ-151; assembly: GCF_022487435.1. Taxonomy (NCBI): domain Bacteria; kingdom Bacillati; phylum Bacillota; class Clostridia; order Lachnospirales; family Lachnospiraceae; genus Mediterraneibacter; species Mediterraneibacter sp. NSJ-151. Next base: position 18,272 of record NZ_JAKVPP010000022.1, read on the forward strand.
ATTACACTAAAAGAATATATTGAAAAGAAAGAACGTTTGTCTGCAAAAGAGGCAATCAGTATTTCAATACAGATGATAAGCGGTATTCAGGCTGCACATAATCATCATATTATCCACAGAGATATCAAACCACAGAATATTATCATTTCAAAGGATGGTAAGGTTAAGGTTACAGACTTTGGTATTGCACGTGCTACAACATCGACGGCTACAATCAGTACGAATGTTATGGGATCGGTTCATTATACTTCACCGGAACAGGCAAAAGGTGGTATTGTAGATGAGCGGAGTGATATTTATTCAGCTGGTATTACCATGTATGAGATGGTTACAGGACATGTACCATTTGATGGGGATTCGACAGTATCAGTTGCGTTGAAGCATCTGAAGGAGAAGATTGTTGCACCATCAGTAGAAGTACCTGATATTCCTTACAGTCTGGATTGCATTATTATGAAATGTACAGAGAAGAATGTAGAGAGAAGATATCAGAATTGTCAGGATCTGATTTCTGATTTGAAACATTCTCTTGTAGATCCGGATGGGCATTTTGTAGATGAGCAGTTGGATGTATTTACCGGAAGAAAGCCGGCAGGTGATGAGACAATTCTGATGTCTGAGGATGAGATTCGAAGAGCTCAGGAACGCAGTTATTCACAGTCGGATGATTATGATGATTCAGATTATGACGATGACGATTATGACGATGATGATTATGATGACGACGATGACGATTACAGAGCACCGACTCAGAGAAGAAACTCAGATTATAATCGTAAAAAGAATGTAGATCCGAATACGAAGAAAATTATGAAAATTTTAATGGTTGTTGCAGCTGCGATTATTGCCATGGTTATTATATTTATGGTGGGAAATGCTATGGGTGCATTTAAAGGTGGTATCGGTCTGAATACAACAACGAACGATGCAAAAGTAGTAGTACCTAACTTGTTGGGAATGACAGAAGATGAGGCAAAGGCCGCATTAAAGAAAAAGAATCTTGGATATTCTATAGCAGGAAGAGAAGAATCAGATAAGTATGCAGCCGGCGAGATTATGGAACAGAGCGAAAAGGCCAATTCCAAAGTGGAAAAGAATACAGAAATAAAAGTTGTGATCAGTACCGGTAAAGCGAAAAAGACAGTATCTGTACCGGATGTAAAAGGTATGAGTGAGGATGATGCGCAGAAGACGCTTGAAAACCTGAATCTGGTCGTGGAGGCACAGGCACAGAACAATGATACCGTTGCATCTGGAAAAGTAATTTCAACTGATCCGACAGCAGGAACACAGCTTACAGAAGGCAGCAAAGTAACCATGTATGTCAGTCTGGGAATTGAGTCTGTTGAAGTGCCAAGTATTACAGGTATGAGTTCAGAAGAAGCACAGTCTGCAATACAGAATGTTGGATTACAGGCTTCTGTTACAGAGGATTATAGTGATACCGTTGCGTCAGGAATGGTTATTTCACAAGATCCAGCCAGTGGCAAAGTAAAGAAAGGAAGCACTGTCAATATCGTGGTCAGCAAAGGAGCAAAGGTAAAAATGGTGACAGTTCCGTCTTTAAGTGGAATGACACAGCAGGCAGCAGAACAGGCCATTATAGATGCAGGACTTACGGTTGGAAGTGTTACAGAAGAATATAATGCAGGCGTTTCAGCCGGATATGTAATTTCGCAGACTGCTTCCGTTGGAAGTCAGATAGAGAAAGGCAGCAGTGTTGGCTTTGTAGTAAGTAAAGGAGCACAGCCATCTACTGACAATGGAAACACAGGCGGAGAAGACAATGAATCTTCAGAGTTACAATAAAGGAAAATTATGCAGGGAAAGATAATAAAAGGTATCGCCGGATTCTACTACGTTCATGTAGTAGAATCCGGCATTTATGAATGTAAAGCGAGAGGAGTTTTTCGAAAAGACAAGAAAAAACCACTCGTAGGAGATAATGTAGAGATAGAAGTACTGGATGAACAGGAAAAAACAGGAAATATTATAAATATTTTACCAAGAATGAACGAATTGATCCGACCGGCAGTGGCAAATATTGACCAGGCATTAGTTGTGTTTGCAGTAACAGAGCCAAAGCCACATTTTAATTTGCTGGATCGCTTTTTGATTATGATGGAAAGCAAGGAGATTCCGGCGATACTTTGTTTTAATAAAAAAGATATCGCCAAGAAGCAGGAAGTTGCAGAATTAGAAGAAGTATACCGGGCATGTGGATATCCGTTGATATTGATCAGTGCAAAAGAGGAAGAGAATATTGAAGAAATAAAAAAAGTACTTCGGGGAAAGACAACAACGGTCGCAGGTCCGTCCGGAGTTGGAAAATCTTCTTTGATCAACTTGCTTCAGTCAGATATTCAGATGGAGACCGGAAGTATTAGTAAGAAGATTGCAAGAGGAAAGCACACAACAAGACATTCGGAGCTTATTACAATTGACGACAACAGTTACATTATGGACACTCCGGGCTTTAGTTCATTGTATGTAAATGAATTTGAAAAAGAAGAATTAAAATATTATTTCCGTGAATTTGCACCATATGAAGGGCAATGCAGATTTAACGGATGCGATCATGTACATGAACCGGGATGTGCGGTTAAGGATGCAGTGGAGGAAGGTAAAATTCATAAAATCCGTTATGAAGATTATCTTGAAATGTATCAAGAATTAAAAAACAAAAAAAGATATTAATGGGAGATTTAAGTAAAATGAAAAATATATTAGCACCATCGATTTTATCGGCGGATTTTAAAGTGTTAGGGGAGCAGGTTAAAACTTGTGCAGAGAATGGCGCAGAGTATCTTCATTTTGATGTGATGGATGGAATGTTTGTATCAAACATTTCATTTGGAATCCCGGTACTTGCTTCAATCAAAGATGCAGCAGATATCGTGATGGACGTACATCTTATGATAGAAGAACCAATCCGTTATGTAGAAGCATTTCATAAAGCCGGAGCAGATATTTTAAATGTGCATTATGAAGCATGTGAAGATGTTCAGGCAACGTTAGATGCCATTCACAAATGCGGAATGAAAGCAGGACTTACAATAAAACCGGCAACACCTGTAGAAGTGTTAAAACCATATCTTGATCAGGCAGAACTGTTTTTAATTATGTCTGTAGAACCAGGAAAAGGCGGTCAGTCATTTATTCCGGAATCCTTGGATAAAATTAGAGAATTGCGTGGATTATTAAACGAAAAAGGGTTAACAGCAGACGTAGAAGTTGATGGTGGAATCCATCTTGGTAATGCAAAAGAAGTTCTGGAATCAGGGGCTAATGTATTAGTGGCCGGTTCAGCAGTATTTAAAGATAACATTGCAGAAAATGTAAAAGGCTTTATGGAGATATTAAACGAAAATGAATAGACGAACAGTAGTTGTCAGCGGTGGAATGTTAGACGAAGAATTCACGTTGCAAATTTTAAAGAGTGAAGAAACCGAATACATTGTTGCGGCAGATCATGGATTAGAATTCCTGTATAAGCATGGAATTAAGCCAGATTATATTGTTGGAGATTTTGACAGTACATCAGATGAAATTGTAAATTATTACAAGACAGAAACAAAAGTGCCAATTCGGCAGTTTAATCCGGTAAAAGATGCATCTGATACCGAAATCGCACTTCGCTTGTGCCTCAATATGGGAAGAAAGAATATTGTAATACTTGGCGGAACAGGTACCCGTATCGATCACATCTGGGCAAATGTACAGAGCTTGAAGATAGCAAAGGATGCGGGGGCAGAAGCCTATCTGATGGATGCACATAATCGAATCCGTTTGTTAGATGAATCGAGCGTGATTCGAAAGTCAGAAGCATTTGGCCCATATTTTTCAGTTTTTCCATTAGACGGAGAGATTATAGATTTTAATATAACAGGGGCAAAATATCCACTGCAGCATCATACATTAATGCCGTTTGACAGTCTGTGTGTCAGTAATGAGTGGGAAGAGGAAGAAGTCGAAATCACATTTCCGGTGGGAAATGTAATTTTGATGGAGACAAGAGATTGAGGGAAAATCAGAATATGAAGAGATTTGAATTTAGAAATATCCGTCAAGATGAGGTGGAACAGGCAATTGCTATAGAGCAAATTTGTTTTCCACCAAATGAAGCATGCTCACCGAGAGCAATGAAAGAGCGTATAGCTGCCGCACCAGAGTTGTTTCTTGTCGCGGTAGATAAGGACACTGGTAAAATAGCAGGATTTCTTAATGGATTATCTACGAAAGAATCCAAGTTTAGAGATGAATTTTTCACAGATGTAAGTCTTTATGATCCAGAGGGAAAGAATATTATGTTGCTTGGTCTGGATGTACTTCCTGAATATAGAAAGCAAGGACTTGCGAGAGAAATTGTCTGTCAGTATCGTAGAATAGAACATGAAAAAGGGCGCAATATGCTGTATCTGACATGTCTTGCAAACAAAGTGGAGATGTATAAAAAGTTTGGATTTGAGGATAGAGGAATTGCGGATTCTACCTGGGGTGGAGAAGAATGGCATGAGATGACTTGCAGAATATAGTGCTTAGGGAATAATAGATTAGATGATGAAATTATGATAGGAAGAGTAATAATGAAGGAATATAGATTCTATGGTTGGCAGAATGCCGATATTCCTACTGTTAATGAAGAATATAAAAAAGTAAAAAATCCCAGACATCTGTATGATTTGTTGTCGGAAATCTGGTGCGCTGATACCTGTGCACCGAGAATGAGAGACGGTTGGTCAAAAGAAAATATGACGTTGGGACAGTGCTCGATTACTGCATTCCTTGCACAGGATATTTTCGGTGGAGAGGTATATGGAATCCGAAGGAGTGGTGGTAATTATCATTGCTATAATGTGATTGGTGATTGTATATTTGATCTTACAAGTGAGCAGTTCAAAGATGAGGTTTTATCTTATGAGAATAACCCTGTCCAGAGTCGAGAGGTTCATTTTGAAAAGGAAGAAAAGCGATTGAGGTATGAATTCCTGAAAGCAGAGTTAAGGAAGCTTATATCAGATGTGAGATGACTCCCACCTCTGTAGGTGGCGAGTAACAAATCAGTATCAGTGGTGGGAGTCAATCCCCATCTGATATAGCCTCCGGTAGGATTGCAGAGATGCGCAGAAGAAGTATGTCATGCATTGCATGACGCGCATCTCGCAGCAAGAATGCAGAGGCATTCTTGAACAGAGGGGGAAGAATAAAAAGTCCGTTACAATATACAGAGATGTTATGCATATTGTAACGGACTTTTTATATTATAGTCTAGAAAAATCAGGAGATATGTATGGTAATAGGAATTATAGAAGATGATAAATTGTTAAGAAAAGCATTAGATACATCTTTGAAAAATCAAGGTTATACAACGATTTTTGCCGCTTCAAGAAAAGAGGCAATTAAAAATATAGATAGTTCTGTAGATTTGTTGATTGTAGATATTGGATTACCGGACGGAGATGGAATAAATCTATATCAGGAACTTCAAAAAAATGGAAGAATCCCGGCAATTTTTTTAACTGCAAAAGATGATGAAAAAGATATGTTAAAAGCGTTTGATACAGGAGCAGATGATTATGTGGTCAAACCATTTTCAATAAAAGTATTGTTAAAACGTATTGAAGTTGTTTTAAAGAGAAAGTCAAATGAAAATACTTTTATGTGCGGACAAGTCACCTTGTATTCTGATAGAAAACAGGTTTTTGTAGGAAAAACAGAAATATCGTTAACACCCAAAGAGTATCAGCTTTTAGAATATTTTATTATGAACCAGAACCAGGTTCTTACAAAAGAGATGATAATGGAAAATATATGGGGAATCGATAGTGAATTCATTGATCTCAACACAATTAGCGTTATGATCAGCAGATTGAAAAAGAAATTAAATGATTCATCGAATGTTATCAGTAATGTATTTGGAATGGGATATAGAATGGGAGAGTAGCATGGCTGTAGCAATTTTTACAGTACTTTTAATAGGTTTCATACTCGGAGGAAGCACTGTATATTTAGTTGAAAATCATTTGAGAACAAATGAAATGAATAAAATATATAAATTGACGGAATCCTTAATAAACGGCAATGAATTAGATGGTTCTGATATAGGGAAAGAAACAATCTATTCTAAAACGACCAATCAATTAATCCGTTTGCAGGAAATATTGGAAGGAAGAAGGAAAGAGGCTGAAAAAAGTAAATATGAGATACAGAAATTAATTTCTGAGATTGCGCATCAACTAAGGACACCGCTGGCGAATATAAAAAATTATACAGAATTGCTGCAAGAGTCATTAAATGAAACTCAAAAAACATTGAATACAGAATACATAAAAGACTTGCGAACAAGTGAAGAACAATTATGTTTTTTGGTGGAGAGCTTTATAAAAACTGCCCGATTAGAGCAGGGAATCATACAAGTTCACACTCAAAAAGAAAATCTTGTTGAAACGATTCTAAATGCGTTGGGGCAAATACAGAAAAAGGCAGAAGAGAAAGATATCTATTTTCAAGTAGAATTGCCAGAGAAAATCATCTGTGAACATGATAAAAACTGGATGTGTGAGGCCCTTTATAATGTGTTTGATAATGCAGTCAAATATAGTAAAAACAACAGCACGATCAATATCACAATGAAACAAACCGAAATGTTTTATAAGATTCAGATAAGAGATTATGGAATCGGAATAAAAGACGGAGAAGAAAATAAAATTTTTCAAAGATTTTATCGAGGTGAACAGGCAAGAGGGCAGGAAGGATGCGGAATTGGTTTATACCTTTCCAGAGAGATTGTCTTATTACAAAAAGGGATGATGAAAGCAAAAAAAATGAAGCCAGGGCTGCTTATAGAAGTGAATCTTCCGGTATAGACAGTTCATATGCAGCTTGTAAGAAGTTTGTAAGAGGTACCATGTATAATAGATTATGGCTGAGTTAAAGGTATCATTTACGAAAGGAGTTTACAGAAAAGATGGATATAATTAAAGCCATAAATCTAAAAAAATATTATACATCTGATACATATGAAGTGCGTGCTTTAGATGGTGTGTCATTAACGGTGGAAGAGGGCGAATTTATAGCGGTTGTCGGTACGTCCGGATGTGGAAAGACAACACTTATGAACATGTTAGGAGGTCTTGACATTCCGGATTTTGGAGGTGTTTGGATCAGAAATACAAGTTTAAAAGATCTTAACAAGGAAGAAAGAACAATATTCAGAAGAAGAAATATCGGATTTGTATTCCAACAATACAATTTAATTCCTTCGCTTAGTATACGCGAAAACATAGTTCTTCCGATGCGACTTGACGGCAAGGAAATTGATATAGATTTCTTTAATGAGATTGTAGAAATTCTTGGATTAAAAGATAAATTAGAACGTTTTCCATCAACACTGTCCGGTGGACAGCAACAGCGAGTTTCTATAGCGCGGGCATTGTTGACGAAACCGGCAATTGTCCTGGCGGATGAACCGACCGGGAATCTGGATTCTGTTACAAGTATGGAAGTCGTAGGATTACTAAAATCCTGTGCTGCAAGATTTCATCAGACGACATTGATCGTGACGCATCAAGAAGAGGTCGCACAGATGGCAGACAGAGTAATACGTATGTCTGATGGGAAAATCTATACAAGAGATTGTAACGATTGTTAGGAGGGATTACTATGCTTCACAAGAACATTCCGAATAACAATAAAGACATAATCCGATTCCTGGCTAAAAATTTTGCAGGCACAAAAAAGGTGAGAAATACGATTCTATTTTGCTCGATTGTAATTGGCATTGTTGCTATTACCATGGTATTCGGAATCTCCTTTGGAAAAATACAGGCAGAAGAAATAAGATTAATCAGAGAAAATGGAACTGCTTCTTCGGGGAGAATAGAAGATGGAACAGAAGAACAATATGCAAAATTAAAACAACTGGATTATATAAAACAAGTTGGAAAAAGTATTTTTGTAGGTGAAGCTACAGAAGTTTCGGAGAACAATGCAAAAACGATATGTGATATAGTCTGGGCTGACTCAGAAAGCTGGAACGATTTTTTGAGATCGGCATATACCAATGTGATTGGAAGCTACCCACAGAAAAAGGATGAAATTCTATTATCTGAGCGGGCATTGAAAAAACTTGGTATCTCTGAACCGGAACAGGGAATGGAAATAAACTTAGATGTATACAAAGGTGTGTTCGAACATTCAAAAGAAAAATTCGAATTGTGTGGCTGGTATACAGACTCTGGAAATGAATTAGCAATCGGATATATTTCACATGACAAAATTAAAGAGTTGAAACTGGAAAAGGGTCCTTATACTTTACTTTTCAGTCAGAGTGATCATTTAAACAGGAGTAAAACAGAGGAAAAATTATATCAGACATTGCCGATGAAGAGTGCAGATCAGAAGATATACGTTTCTGATACAGCACAATATACTGCTGTTTCTAAATTCGCAGGTGGATATGAGATGGTGATATTAGGAACAATAGGAATTTTGTGTGGAATATATTTCCTTGTACGCAATGTCCTTTGGATATCCATGAGCGAAGATGTTCAAAATCTCGGACTGCTCCACACGATCGGAGCCACAGAAAGACAGATTACAAAAATATACCGGAAACAAATGAGGTCACTCATGTTAAAAGGTTCTGTCTTGGGAAGTTTGATCTCTGCACTGATTTTAGTCTTATTAATACCGGAACTATTAGGTTTCCATTTTTATCAGGAAATGGGAGGGAATACAATACTTTCCTTTTTCAGACCGTGGATTCTTTTGCTTTCTGTTGTATTTGTAAATGGAATTTTGTGGATAGCATCGGAAGGCGTTATTAGAAAAATAACGAAGCTGTCTTGTATTGAGAGTGCTGCTTATAACGAAAATACAGTTGCCAGAAAAACAAAACACTCTGGGAAAATAGTGCACAGACGTTCTGAAACAGAAGAAATGTTCTATATTGCATGGGGAAATATAACACGGCATAAAGCACGATTTATCATTACAAGCCTTTCCATATTTTTGGGAGTCCTGTCTTTTGTTCTAATGAATGTACTTACAAATGGATGTGATTATAAGCATCTTCTTGAGAAACGTCCTGATTTTTTGCTGGCAGGAGAGTTTAGCGAATTTGGGAAAAGCCAGGGGTGTGGGGAAGAATATAAAACAAGAGAAATCGATGTGGATCCTTTGCTGACGCAGGGAGATGGTGTGGAACTGTTGTATGATAACGATTATGATGAATTTTCACCAATCTCTCAAGAGTTGGAGAAAAAAATACACAAGATAGATGGTATCGATTGGGAGAATTCTAATCTGATCGAAGGAGCTTATGTAACTACAGTTATATCCAGAAAGGGCATCCGTCCTTATGACGAAGGGGTTTCGAATCTTACAAATGACAATATGGTGGAAGGATTCTGGTGGGATACTGTGCAGATTTTAAATGAAAATCAAATCTTGTCGCTTAAGAAATACGTTCAGGATAATCAACTCAATATTGATTTGAAATCTTTGGAAGAAGGAAATGGTGTGCTGATCATACATGATCATATGCTGACCCCGGAACAGCAAAAACTTGCAGATGAAGCAATTGGCGAACCGGTATACTTTAAAACTTTGCTTTCAAGAGAAGATGCGATTCGTAGAAAAGAACTAAGTAATTCTGAGAATAAAGAGAAACAACAGGAAGACGAATTCCCTCAAAAAGAATCTGAAACATTTACTCTATGTGGTTATTTGGATCGACAAAACGATGATTTCCCGGAAATACATCAATCCTGGCATGGAGAGGGCAGCTTATATTATTTTATCAGTGAGAAAGGCTTTCAAAAGATACCAACTGAGAAAAAGATATTAACAATGGAATTAACTGCCGACTCGGAAAAAGAACCTTATGTGAAAACACAGATCAGCGAGCTGGTCTCCGAGGAAAATAAAAAACGATCCGAAATGACAGAAGTATCAATGGATGAAGGAACCGGCGAAGCGGGAGTTTTTGTTATCTGTAAATCAGACCTGATGCAGCAAAAAGAAACATATATGCGAGGAAATCGAATTCTCTTAGGTGCTGTAAGTATTATATTATTCATTGCGGGATTGACCAATTATTGTAACGTTGTATTCACTGGGATGTACGCACGACGGAAAGAGTTTGATGTAATGAAAAGTATCGGGATGACCGATAAACAAATGAAATTAATGCTCTTTGGAGAAGGCAGTTATTATTTTATGTGTGTGGTGGGATTGTTATTTACTGTAGGAATGGCAGCTTTATTTGGAGTAAAGATTTATATGGAAAATAAATTGTCATATTTCACATTTCGTTGGCCGATTCTTATTATCGCAGGAATAATGCTAGCACTTTTAGTGGTTAATGTTCTGGTTACACATTTTGTTGTTGTTTTTTGTGGTGAAGAAAAGGATTAAGTAAAAAGATGCCCCAGAGCGATTCGCTTTGGGGCCTATATTGGAAAATTGCAGAGCACAGCAATTCTTTGTTTTGCTTGATTACTCTAAAAAATGAAAGAGTAGCCCCGTTAATAGAATGCAGTATGCATTGGCAAAGCCGAGAGTTCCTCACTTTTTCATCTTCGGAGCAATAAGCAGCACTACTGTCACAAGAAAATATACACCATACAGTAACCAAGTAATTGTATTGTTCCAAGGGAAACTCTTTTCTGGATGGTTCAATGCAAACATCATCCAATCTGCAAGACATGAAATTAAAATAACTATTCCTAAAAATGCCGGTACTCCTGCAAATTGTTCTAAATAATTTGAATGAATTCAATATTATGCTTTTTTCTCCTTAAATGACTTCAGAAAGATCACCCATCCAAAGATCAGCAGATTCATTACCAGTGCCACAGGAATATCTCTCCAGTGGATTTGCTGATTCTGAAGTACATCCGCAGAGTACGTTCCTGAAAAAACTACCACCATATTATTATTCAGAAAATGAATAATTATCGGAACCCAGATATTCTGGGTTTTCATATAAGTATATGCCATGAAAATCCCCAGTGAAATACAGGTAACAAACTGGCTTGCCAGAGCCGCCAGCCCCATATCCGGCGTAGTGTAATAGAAGAAGTCTATTGGCAGATGCCATACAGCCCACACACAGCCCAAAAGGATCACGCCACTTTTTAGGCCAAATTTCTTCTGAAGAAGAGGCTGAAGATAATATCTCCATCCGTATTCTTCTCCAAAGAATGCCACTACAGACAGGAAAAAGTTTACCAAAACAGTAAAAAATATGATCCAGGTAGTAGGATTTGCCATTATTTTGCCAAATTCAGAAAGCTGGCCGCTCAGAGCACTGGCAATCACAAATCTGAGAAGATATAATCCAATAAACAACAGGATCATACGAACAGATATATTCCAATGTTCGCTGTTCAGTCCATAGGCTCTGCGCTTTTCTTTACCGGATTGCAGAAGAAGAATCCAGAAAATAACGCTGCCACCTATTATAACGTACTCCATGATCGGTGCCCACTGAGAATACGGCATGCTCATCAGATCTCTATTTTGGGGAGCCAGAACAGAAGCCGCCGTGCAGACAACCAGCACCGCCGTGAGTGCTATAAAGAATATGAAAAAAGCCGTTGGAAGATTTTTATCTCCCTTTTTGGTAATTAAATAAGCCATCATCACACCTGCTGCTGGATACAGCATCTGCGCATTTGGAAAAGCGCTGAGATCAAGACCTTTTCCATAGCCATACCACATCAGAAGTCCCATTACATATGTGATTCCGTATGCTATAATCACATAGATCAAAAGCTGTTTTTTCTCTGTTTGCATAAATTTCATAATTCCTTCCTTGCAACTTCTAATTTGTTACTCACATGATATCATACTTTAGACACTTAGGTACAGGTTATTCCTCAAATTGCAGGGTTGTTTCATGAACTATCCATGGGCAGATCTAACTTATTGCATCCTTGCTATCACATCTCTCATATTGTTTCTGATTCATTGGTCATGTAAAAAAGCGCAAATTAACTCTATATC
>NZ_JAKVPP010000023.1:0-18333 GCF_022487435.1 Mediterraneibacter sp. NSJ-151
ATATAGAGTTAATTTGCGCTTTTTTACATGACCAATGAATCAGAAACAATATGAGAGATGTGATAGCAAGGATGCAATAAGTTAGATCTGCCCATGGATAGTTCATGAAACAACCCTGCCGTCCCTGTTGGTCTATTGCTATTGCCTCAATTAAATGATAAAATTAATAAATAATATAAAAAGAGGCAGGTAAATGCAATATGAAAAAATGGAAGAAGGTAGTGGTATATATACTTTCGGTCACAATGCTGATTCCATTGCTGCTGGGATTTACAGTTCAGGCAGCGGATGGGGCAAAGAAACTGGATGTATTATTTACCCACGACACACACTCGCATTTGAACAGCTTCTCAACAGTTATAAATGGTGAGAAGGAAGAAGTGGGAGGTTTTGCGAAAATCAAGACATTGATTGATGAGCAAAAGAAGAACAATCCGGATACGCTTTTGTTGGATGGTGGGGATTTTTCGATGGGAACGCTGATTCAGGCAGTATATGATACAGAGGCAGCTGAACTTCGTATGTTAGGGTATCTCGGATACGATGTGACGACATTGGGAAATCATGAATTTGATTATCGCTCCAAGGGTCTTGCAAATATGCTGGAAGCGGCAAAGAATTCCGGTGAAACAGTACCGAATCTGGTAGTGTGTAATGTAGATTGGGATGCGATGGAAGACGCTGGTTTAAGCGAGGGACAAAGCCAGATAAAATCAGCATTTGAAACATATGGTGTAAAAGATTATGTGGTGGTTCAAAAAGGTGATGTAAAGATTGCTGTGCTGGGGGTGTTTGGAAAAGACGCATTGACATGTGCACCGACATGTGAACTGATTTTTAAAGATCCGATAGAAGCAGCAAAGCAAACAGTAGAAGAAATTAAGAAAAATGAGAAAGTGGATATGATTGCCTGTGTATCTCATAGTGGAACCTGGGATGACGAAGATAAGTCTGAGGATGAGCTTATTGCAAAAGCAGTGCCGGATATTGATTTGATCATTAGTGGACATACACATTCTCAGTTAGACGAGCCAATTCAACATGGAAATACATATATTGTATCCTGTGGGGAATACGGAAGAAATCTTGGTTCGCTTTCGCTGACACAGAAAGAAGATGGCCGATGGGATTTAACATCGTATAAATTAATTCCAGTATCAGATGAGATAAAAGCAGATGAAGAAACACAACAGAAGATTGATGCATTGATGGATACTGTAGATAAAAAATACCTTTCCAATTTTGGGTATACAAGAGAGGAAGTTCTTGCGGAAAATGATGTGGAATTCAATAGTTTGCAAGATATGGGTACAAAGCATGAAGAGTTAAATCTTGGAAATATCATGTCAGATGCTTATGTATATGCTGTTGAAAATTCAAAATATTATGATGGAGATGCAGTAGACGTGGCTGTTGTTCCTAGTGGAACAGTCCGAGATACGTATACAAAAGGTGATATTACAGTAGAGGCAGTTTATAATTCATTTTCACTGGGAATCGGAAAAGACGGACTTGCCGGATATCCTTTGATCAGTGCGTATCTGACGGGCAAAGAATTAAAGTTGGTAGCGGAATTAGATGCTTCAATTTCGGATTTTATGACAACCGCAAGACTGTATTGCAGCGGGTTAAACTTTACATTTAACCCACACAGAATGATTTTAAATAAAGTTACAGATTGCTATCTGACAGATGCAGATGGTGAAAGAGTAGAGATTCAAGATGATAAATTATATCATGTAGTGACAGACCTTTATACAGGACAAATGCTTGGGTCAGTGATGGATATGTCATATGGCTTACTGGCAATCACGCCGAAAGATAAGGATGGAAATCCGATAGAAAACCTGGAAGATCAGGCAATCATGGAAGGCGACAGAGAATTAAAGGCCTGGGATGCAATCGCAAGATATATGCAGTCTTTTGATGATACAGATGGAGATGGAATTGCAAATGTTCCAGAGTATTATGCAACAACACATGGACGTAAAGTTGTAGATGACAGTAAAAATATAATCGATCTGGTAAAGCATCCGAATAAGTATTTTGCGATGATAGTAGGAGTTGTTATCGTAATTGTTTTACTTATTGTTCTGCTTATTTTCCTGATTCGAAAAATTGTCCGCAGATTAAAAAGACGTAAAGAGAAATAAAAATAATCAAAAAAAGAATGTGCCGTGGCACATTCTTTTTTGATTATTTACGGTATGCAAATTTCGGAAGATCATCTTCATCAGTTGGAACCAAAACATTTCCACGAACAAGAGGTCTTGCATATGCAAGAAAAGCTTCTGTAATATCAGAGCCATCTTCGGAAATCCATTCCAGAGGAACAGTCTTTTCTTTATTACAGATTTCATTCACATCTTCTGTTGCATAATTTAACACATAGTCTGCATCAAGTGTGAGAGGAGATTGGCGTTTGAATGCGACCATTTTTCCGGTTTCGCCTTTTATTGCGGCAGTGACACCGAAAGAACCGGAAGCGATGGCTTCCTTCTGGTCAGTTTTGGAGAGCATTGCACTAGAGCAACGCTGAGATACATTTAACTCAACAGAACGTACTTTAACTCCAAGACGCTCTTTAACCAGATTCTCCAGATACTTTCCGGAACCAGTCAGCATCTTATGACCGAATGTATCTACGCCGACTTCACTGCCAAGCTCACAGATAAATGTTCCGTCTGCAGTGTGGATACCTTCTGAAATACAAACAACCAGGTTGGAAGTTGTCTCAAGACTTGATTTTATTTTTTCGATAAATGCATCCTGGTCAAATGCAACTTCCGGCAGATAGATCAACACTGGATTATCATTTTCAAATTTTCTTGCCAATGCACTGGCAGCAGTAAGCCATCCGGCATGACGTCCCATAATTTCTACAATGGTAACAGATTGTTTGTTGTCATAAACAGAAGCGTCAATAGCAATTTCTCTTACTGTGGAAGCAACATACTTGGCAGCACTTCCAAAACCAGGTGTATGATCGGTGAGTACAAGGTCATTATCGATTGTTTTAGGAAGTCCCATAAAACGAATATCACTGTTGATTGATGCAGCATAGCGGGAAAGCTTGCTGACTGTATCCATGGAATCATTTCCACCGATATAGAAAAAGTATCCGATGTTATATTTTTCAAATTTTTCAAATAATTTTGGATAAACAGTGTCGCTTAAATCTTCCGGCAGTTTATAGCGGCAGGAACCAAGATAAGAGCCCGGTGTTGTCTTGATCAATTCAAGTTCTCCGGATGTATCCAGAGGTTTCATGTCCATCAGCTGGTCGTGCAGGAAACCTTCAATCCCGTTGATCATGCCATAAACATTACCAAATACATCCTCGCGATTCAAAGCTTCGTAGACAACTCCGTACAGGCTGGCATTAATTACTGCGGTAGGTCCGCCGGACTGACCGACAATTGCATTTTTCTTCATACTATATGTCCTCCAATGAAATGATTTGTTGCCGGATATGATACATATGTATATTGTAACCGACAAAAATAATTATAAAAAATTCCTAAAATTCATGCCCTTATAGTAACATTGGAAATATGAGTTGACAAGCCAGAAGAGACATATTATAAGAAATTTGTTGGAAAATAAGAGAATCTGGGGTATACTTGTGGGAGTATAAAAGAAAAAGGATAGGGGTAGAACAATGAAATATATATCATTTGCGATTCCGTGCTACAATTCGGAAGCTTATATGGCACAGGCAATTGAATCCATTCTTCCGGGAGGCGAAGATGTTGAAATTCTCATTGTAAATGATGGGTCAAAAGATCGCACAGCTGAGATTGGTAAAGAATATGAAGAAAAGTATCCGGGAATCGTTAAGCTTATTAATAAAGAAAACGGTGGACATGGGGATGCTGTAAATGCCGGATTATCACATGCAAGCGGAAAATATTTTAAAGTGGTAGACAGTGATGACTGGGTAGATCGGATTTCTTTGATGAAAATTCTGAATGTACTCAAAAATTTTGAAGAAGAAGAGCAGGAAGTAGACATGCTCATTGCAAATTATGTATATGAGAAAGTTGGAATGGAGCATAAAAAAGTAATCCGTTATGACAATGTACTTCCGGAAAATCAGATTTTAAAATGGGATGAGATTGGACAATTCCGTATCGGACAGTATATTTTGATGCATTCCGTTATTTATCGTACAGATATGTTGAAGCTTTGTCAGTTGACTTTGCCAAAGCATACATTTTATGTAGACAATATTTATGTATATTACCCACTTCCACATGTACGGACATTGTATTATATGGATGTAGATTTCTACCGTTATTTTATTGGAAGAGAAGATCAGTCTGTCAATGAGAAGGTAATGATCAGTAGGATAGACCAGCAGATTTTCGTGACAAAGACGATGATCGATATGTACGAGCTGCGCAGAATCCAGAGTAAAAAACTAAGAAAGTACATGTTGAATTATCTTGCAATCATGATGACAGTATCTTCAATTTTATGTATTCGTTCTAAGAAAAAAGAAAATCTGGAGAAGAAGAAAGAACTCTGGCAGTATTTAAAGCAAAAGGATTATGGAGCATTTATGAAGATACGATATGGAATTTTGGGACAGACAATGAATCTGCCGGGACGCTCAGGAAGAAAAGTATCTTCAATGGCATATGTTGTGGCCAGAAGATTAATTGGGTTTAACTAAGGAAGCGATGACAGTTGTTAGAAAAATTAAGTGAACTTGGAATCAGGCAAGAACTGATTGATGAGATAGCAGAATTTCGAAAGAATTATCCGGTAGAGGAAGCATACGCTTCCAGAGTCCCATTACCGAAGCAGTTTTATTATGGTAAAGAGGTATGGGAGCAGGCAGTCACTGCACTTTTGTGCGGAGAAAATATTTTGCTGGTAGGACATAAAGCGACCGGAAAGAATATTTTTGCGGAAAATTTAGCGGGAGTATTTGGCAGACCACGCTGGGATGTGTCATTTCATGTGAATATGGATGCTGCATCCTTGATTGGGATGGATACATTTCGAAACGGGGAAGTGACATTTCGTCCGGGACCGGTGTACACCGCAGCCAGGACAGGCGGATTTACAGTGCTTGATGAAATCAATATGGCAAAAAGTGAAGCGATGGCTGTATTGCATGCAACATTGGATTTTCGTAAAACAATTGATGTCCCAGGGTATGAGCGGATTGAACTTCATCCTGCGACAAGATTTATTGCAACGATGAATTACGGATATTCAGGGACAAAAGAATTGAACGAGGCATTGGTATCTCGTTTTGCGGTAATCCAGATGCCAATGATATCATTAGAAAGCCTGGTGAAACTGATCTGCAATCAATATCCAGATATCAGAAAAGAGGCTGCGGAGGAATTGGCAGCAGTATTTCTGGATTTACAGAAGAAATGTGAAAATGCCGAGATATCTTCGAAAGCACTGGATTTGCGAGGTCTATTAGGCTCAATTGGTTTGATGGAGAAAGGGCTGGACATTTATACGGCATTGGATATGGGAATTACAAACAAATCCTTTGATCCTTATGAACAGACATTGATACGGGATGCCATCCGGGCAAGGATTTCACGAAAAACAGAGAAAAAAGATATATTTACAGATTAATTTAGAAAGCCTTGTGACG
The DNA here is from genome assembly GCF_022487435.1 of Mediterraneibacter sp. NSJ-151. Lineage (NCBI taxonomy): Bacteria > Bacillati > Bacillota > Clostridia > Lachnospirales > Lachnospiraceae > Mediterraneibacter > Mediterraneibacter sp. NSJ-151. Next base: position 5,627 of record NZ_JAKVPP010000023.1, read on the forward strand.
TCAGTTGCAGGGCTTCTGTTGCTATGTATACGACAAAAGATTCCGCAGATTTTTTGAGTGGAAGAAAAAAGAGGACAATGATGGAAGAGCAGGATATCAGAGAAGCGAAACGTGCACGAAATTTCATATGGACAGCAGCGGAAAATTATGAACTGGAGCCGCTTTATCTGGCATTTTCACCAGATGGAAGAGCAGATATGTATCTGAATATGATAATCGGTTTGACTTATAAGTGGTATGATCAGGAAAAAATAGATGCATTTTTTAATATGCTTGCCGGAAAAGAACAAGAATTGTATGATGGCTTGTTGTGGATCGGACTTGAGAATGCATTGTATCAAAAGGAAAAAAACTTACGTTCAGCTCTGACGGAGCTTCGGAGGGAGTATGCACAGGAAAATTTGAATCGTTATCGAAAAAATAAAGAATATTCCAGGATTGAGCAAATACGAAATGGACATTGCAGAGAGATACTGGGCATGGATGCTGGTCTAAATGAAGAGAATGCCAAGATTTTACATGCATTCTCTTTTACAGAAGAGATGACGACAGAACAGATATTGAAACGCACAGAGGAAATTTTCTGGGCATATTTTACTTATAAACCGGCATTGGTTTCAAAAAAAGAGGGGACATATTTTCTACAAAAAGTAGTTGGGGCATTTCACTCGGTTGGAAAGGTAAGTGCTACTTATGTGAGAGCTAAGAATTATGAGGATGCGAATGGGGATACAGAAGGAAAATCCGGTACGATGGAGAAGGCAAAACATTACCTTGTCCAATTTACTTTTCATGGTGATGCAGGGAGATATGTAGAAAGCTGTTTTGGGAAAAGTATATACACAGAGCGGCAGCAAGAACAGGTAGAGAAGATTTTATGTGTTGGAAATCATAAAAATAGTCATTTGCTTTTTACAAAGGGAAAGATGGCAGCTGCTTTATTCAGGGAAGATTCGTGGAAAAGTAGAAAAGAAAACCGAGAGATAGTAGAATTTCAGATGGATTCTGAGAAGCAATACGAAAAGAATAAAAAGTATTTTGAGGAAAATAGTGTAGTTTATCGAAACAGCATCCGTAGATTGACGGAAAAATTGAAAATATGTCTGGAAACACAAGATGAAACATTTCCAACGATGGCAACCCATGGGAAAATCTGCCCCTCAAAAGTATGGAAAGCCATCTATCTGGATAACCCGAGAGTATTTGAGAAGAAGGAAGAAGTAGAGATACCGGGATTCTCCGTGGATATTATGATAGATGCTTCTTCGTCGCGTAAGCCGATGCAGGAAAAAATCGCAGCACAGGCGTATATTCTGGCGAGAAGTTTGGAAATGTGCAAGATTCCGGCACAGATTTATTCATATTGCAGTATTCGGGGATACACAGTGATGCGGATTTTTAAAAGCTATGAAGAAAATCAAAAAGAAGACGAAATTTTTCGATATGTAGCAGCAGGAAACAACAGAGATGGGCTGGCATTTCGGGCTGCAGGACATCTGGCAGAAAAAAGTGAAAAGTCGAAAAAAATATTGCTTGTACTTACGGATGCAAGTCCGCAAGATGACCAGGATGCAGGGGAGGGCGTATTTTACAAAAACAACGAATATACAGATTTAATTGCTATTCAGGATACGACAAAAGAAGTGCAGGCATTGAGGAGAAAAGGAATGCAGGTTATAGGAATCTTCATGGGAAGCGAGCGTGGAGGAGCAGTGGCCGGAAAAATATTCGGCCACGATTTGGTGAAGATTCAAAATATCAGCGAATTTTCAGATGCAGTGGGATGTATACTGCAGCAAGTTATTGAGAATCGGGTGTAATTCCCGGTTCTTTTTATATGCTTTTAGGGTCAATGCAAGAGACTGGCTGTTGGGATTGACGGAATAAATTGTAAATTACAGAATAAATATAGAAAATAATAGAAAAGTAATCGGAGCAATTTATCATGACGAGTCAAAAACTCGAGAATTTATTAAATCTTGCATTGGATGCAACCGAAACAGAGCGAGAAAACTCATCGAATCTTGATGTAGGATATGATTTTGCCGACAAAGAATGGACTTTAATTGTGCAATATACAGGAAGTCTTGAGCAGGTTCGGGAACTTGCCAGCAGTGTTGTGGAGTTAATAAATGGATATGCAATTATTACAATCAAAGAATCATTGGTAGAACGATTGCTGCAGATTATAGAAGTGAATTATGTAGAAAAGCCAAAACGATTATATTTTCAAGTGGCGAATGGGAGACGAGTGTCCTGTATCCAAGAGGTACAGAGTACTCGTCTTTCTTTGTATGGACAGGGCGTGCTGATAGCTGTGATAGATTCAGGAATTGATTATGCGAATCCGGATTTTCAAAATGCGGATGGAACTACAAGGATACGTGCGTTGTGGGATCAGTCATTGATTCCAAGGGAGGGAGAAAGACCGCCGGATGGATATACAATCGGAGTGGAATATACCAGAGAACAGATTGACGATGCCCTAAACCAACAAAATGTTATAAACAGACAGTCAATTGTGGCAACACAGGATATATCAGGACATGGAACAGCAGTGGCTGGTATTGCAGCGGGAAATGGAAGAGCAAGCGGTGGGGCATTAGCTGGTGTGGCACCGGAGAGTGAGCTGATTGTTGTGAAGATGAGAAATACAAGTGAAGATGGATTTCCCAGAACGAGCGAATTAATGCAGGGAGTAGATTACGCAGTACGAAAAGCGATTGAATATCAAATGCCGGTTGCTATTAACATTAGCTTTGGAAATACTTATGGTTCTCATGATGGAACATCTTTGCTAGAGAGGTTTTTAGATGAGATATCAAATGTCTGGAAAACAGTAATTTGTGTTGGGGCAGGAAATGAGGGGACGACAGCTGGACATACTGAGGGAAAAATGACAGAGAATCGAGAAGAAGAAATACAACTTGGAGTTCAGATAAGAGAACGGACGTTGAATGTACAGATATGGAAATCTTATGTAGACGAAATAGAGATATCATTGGTCAATCCATCAGGGGTGAGTGTCGGACCTATTTCATCAATCTTAGGTACCCAACGTTTTACGGTTGGAAATACGGAAATTTTATTATATTATGGAGAACCAAATCCTTATAGTGTGCGACAGGAAATCTATTTTGAGTTTTTGCCAAAGCAAACATATATAGATGCAGGGGTATGGCGGATTATTCTGGCACCAAAGAAAATTGTATCAGGAGAATATCAGATGTGGCTGCCAAGTCAGAGTACATTGAATATAGGAACAGCTTTTTTATTTCCAAATAGCTCAGATACCATTACAATTCCATCTACTGCAGAGAGAGTGATAACAGTTGGAGCATATGATGCGTTGACCCTCACATATGCAGATTTTTCCGGTCGAGGAGCGTTGGAGCGATGGGAAGGAACAGCGGCATTTAAACCAGATTTAGTGGCACCGGGAGTCAAGGTGACGACTGTGAGAGCAGGAGGCGGATATGAAGAAGTATCAGGGACCTCATTTGCGACTCCATTTGTGACAGGAAGCGCAGCCCTGCTGATGGAATGGGGAATTATAAAAGGCAATGATCCGTATTTGTATGGAGAGAAGGTGAAGGCATATTTAAGAAAAGGTGCAAAGGAACTGCCGGGAGTTTGGAAGTATCCGAATAATCAGGTGGGGTATGGGGCCTTATGTACAGCCAAAAGTCTCCCTCATATGTGAAAGCTAAATGTATTCATCTCGGAATCTTCTTCAAAATACAATAAAACTTTTCAAAATTTCAATTTAAGCTCTTGGTAATAGATGATTATTTTGAGTTTAAATTGATATGTTGAAAAATATCTAAAATTTACATGTGTTTACTCATTTTAAATTCATAAAGATATTGTTGTTTAAGTGCGCTTATGTTAAAATAAAAAACAGTGAGGATGAAGATATAAAATCAGGAAGAAGGAAAAGAAAAACGAAAGCTAATTCAGATTTGAAAAAGAACAGAACAAAGGGGGAAAGATATCATGAAAAGAAAAAAAGTAATTACTTTGATTGCCGCTGCATTGGCATTTACCATGACTGGCTGTGGCAGTTCAACTGCAAGTGCAGTATCAGAATTAACAGCGGAAAGCAAACCGGCTACCCAGTATACGATTGATGCAAATCAGGAAGTTTATGCATTGCTGGATTTTGAAGATACTGCGGAGTTTGAGAATGCGACCAAAGGTCTGCTTGCTTCTCCGGATACTCTGGAGATTTGTGATGAAAACGGGAAGGTTGTATGGAGTCAGACGGCATATGCTTTTCTGGATCAGGAAGCTCCGGATACAGCAAATCCAAGCCTTTGGAGAGATACACAGCTGAATCATATTTATGGCCTTTTTGAAGTAACCGATGGAATTTATCAGGTGCGTGGCTATGATATGTCCAATGTCACATTCATAAAAGGTGATACAGGATGGATTGTAGTAGATCCATTGATGAGTGTAGAGTGTGCGCAAGCGGCTCTTGCCCTGGTGGAAGAGAATCTAGGCACCTTTCCTGTAAAGGCAGTGATTTACAGTCATTCCCATGTTGATCATTTCGGTGGAGTCAAGGGAATTGTTTCGGAAGAAGAGGTACAAGCCGGCAATGTGCAGGTAATTGCACCGGAAGGCTTTGAGAAGCATGCTGTCAGCGAGAATATTTATGCAGGTACTGCTATGGGACGAAGAGCAAGTTACCAGTACGGAACAATGCTTGAAGGTGGTGAAACAGGATCCCTTTCCATTGGTATTGGTATGGGACAGTCCAAGGGCAGCACAAGTTATATTTCTCCTACACTTGAAATCACACAAACCGGTGAGAAGCATACCATTGACGGAGTGGAAATTGAATTTCAGCTTACTCCGGGTACCGAAGCACCGGCAGAGATGAACTTCTGGATTGGATCGAAAAATGCTTTGTGGATGGCTGAAAACTGTACAGGAACACTCCACAATTTGTATACACTCCGCGGAGCCCAGGTGCGTGACGGAAACGCATGGGCAGAGTATATCATGGAATCTCAGGCTCTTTATGGTGATAAGGCAGATGTAGTATTCCAGTCCCATAACTGGCCACATTGGGGAAATGATACCATTCAGGAATATATGACCAATACTGCAGCTGTATATAAGTTTATTAACGACCAGACATTGCTCTACATTAATGAAGGTTATACGGAAACAGAGATTGCCAATATGATCCAACTTCCAAAGGAACTGGAGAAAGTCTGGTATACCCGTCAGTATTACGGTACAGTTTCTCATAATTCGAAGGCAGTATATGAGAAATATATGGGCTGGTATGACGCTAATCCTGTCCATCTTGCTGAACTTACACCATCGGATTATGCCCAAAAGCTGGTAGAATATTTCGGTGATACAGATGCTGTTCTCGAAAAAGCAAAAGAAGATTTTGCAAAGGGAGAATATCAGTGGGTGGCTCAGATTACCAATACGCTGGTTTTTGCCGATCCGGAAAATATGGAAGCACGTTATTTGTGTGCGGATGCATTGGAGCAATTGGGATATCAGGCAGAATCAGGTCCATGGCGCAATGCTTACCTTTGTGCTGCACAGGAACTGCGAAATGGTACAAATACCGATGATGCAACGCGAAGTAGCGGTAACGGTGACGTTTTCTTACATATGACACCGGATATGATTCTGGATTATCTGGGAATTTTTGTAGATACGACGAAGATTTCAGATTTGACTTTTACAGCAAATATTATATTGCCGGAAGGCAATTATGTACTCCGCGTAAAAAATGGCGTACTTCTTTATCAGAAGGATGCACAGGATGCGGATGCAGATGTAACATGGACTACAAAACGTGCCGGACTGTTGTCTATTGCTCAGAAAAACGCAGAGAATGTTGCTGCTTTGATCGAACAGGAGGGTGATGAGACCTGCCTGACACGATTGATGGATGCGGTTACTGTTACATCAGAGTATAAATATTTTAATATTATTGAACCATAAAGTTTTGGGGCGGAAGCAGGAGGATATGAATATGAAAAGATTTGCAGCATCTGTTGAAAGTGAGACAGATGAAAATATATGGGAGACAGTGGAAGATGCTTATGTTTATGCATTTCCGCTGGTGCTCATGGATGCAACCGAGACCTCGGCAACGAACACAGAGGAAGTTGTTACCAAAAAAGCACCTGTAAATCAGTTTATACACAGTGTTGCACTGGCGGATGCACAATTCAGGACTGTGGTGACTCCTAATGTGGACACGATCTATTCACAGGTCTGGTATGATCTGAGCGAGGAGCCGATGGTCTATGAACTTCCAAAAACAGATCGTTTTTGTAAGGTTCAGGTACTGGATGGATGGACAAATACTGCTGCGGTTCTTGATAAGGCTGGTGCATATGCAATTACTCTTTCTACGTGGGAAGGGAAACTGCCTGAGGGAGTTATCCGTATAGATGTTCCTACATCTATGGCATGGTCCATTACCAGAATCGTTTTATCAGGAGAAGAGGATCTTCCAAATGTGTATGCCATCCAAGGGAAAATGAAACTTATGCCGCTTTCTGATTATATATCCGGAGACACTTATGAACCTCCGAGGGGAAGCTACAGCGAAGAGAATGATTATATTCCTGTTGATAAGGTCCTTTCCATGAATCCGATCACATTTTTTAATAAGGCCAATGAGTTGATGGTGAAGAATTCTCCGACAGCTGCAGATAAGGAAATGCTTGAAAAAATAGCAGCTGTGAATATAGGTCCTGGTATGGAATTTGACATTTCTGTTCTTACCGGTGATGTTGCAGAAAACTGGAAGACAATGCTGACAGAAATTCAGTTAAAGCTTATCAAAGAGGGACAGAAATTCTCAAAAAAGCTTGGTCAGTGGGATTATTTTGGTGAACCGATCGGAGATTTCAATACAGAATACGCTTATCGTGCACTGGTAGCTCTTGCAGGGCTTGGTGCCAATACAGTTGAAGTTGCGCTGTATCCAAAGATAGAGCAGGATGCGGATGGAAATACTCTCACAGGAGAAAAATCATATATTCTTCATTTCGAAAGCTATCCGCAGGTTCTTGAAGGGGGATTCTGGTCTGTGACTGCATATGGGGACGATGATTTCCTGATCGATAATCCTATTAATCGTTACTGCATAAATGACCATTCTGGTTTACAGGCAAATGATGATGGTTCCGTTGATGTTATTCTGTCTGAAGATGCCCCACAGAACACCACAAACTGGCTTCCTGTGGGCACTGGAGGTTTCCATCTGTTTATGCGTATCTATACGCCTGATATGGACGCCCTGGAAACGTGGATGGCACCGACCATTACAGAGATTTATCCATCACATGTGAACTAAATATCTTCACATTTGTACAGTAGTTTGTTAAAACTGTAACGGAATGGGAAGGTGGAAAGAATGAAAGTTTCGAAGTCTTTCGAGGGCGTTTGCCCTGATTAAATCAGACTTGCTTCTTGAAAAAAATGTGCTAGAATAAGAGATAGATAAATATTTGATACCAGAGATTTGAGCAAGGTAGATAAAACGGCGGAGAGTCGTTTTATTTGCTTTGCTTTTTTGTTTATTATGCGAATCAAAAGGAGAGAAATGAATATGTTTGATGTTGTTATTATTGGTGCGGGAGTGACAGGAAGTGCAATTGCACGTGAAATTTCCAGATATAAATTAAAAGCGTGTGTAATTGAAAAGGAAGAGGATGTCTGTAATGAAACATCCAAAGCAAACAGTGCAATCATTCATGCTGGATTTGATGCAGTACCGGGAACAGAAAAAGCAAAACTAAATGTAATAGGAAATTCCATGATGGATCAAATTGCAGAAGAATTGGATATTCCATTTAAAAGAAATGGTTCGTTGGTTGTGTGTACGAAAGAGCAAGACCCGGAAGGACTTCAAATATTAATGGAAAGAGGAAAGAAAAATGGTGTTCCGGATCTTCAAATTTTAAATAGAGAAGAATTGCTGAAAAAAGAGCCAAATATAGCAGATGATGTAACATGTGCATTGTGGGCTCCGACAGGAGGCATTGTCTGTCCATTTCATATGACAATGGGATATGCAGAAAATGCATATGAGAATGGTGTTCAATTCTTTTTGAATACAAAAGTAGAAAAGCTGGAAAAGACAGAGGCAGGATTTACAATTCAGGTTCATCATGTTGATAATGGTAGTGATGAGATGATTGAGACAAGGATTGTTGTCAATGCTGCCGGAGTTTATGCAGATGAAATCAATAATCAGCTTTCAGACAGAAAACTTCATATCACTGCACGTAAAGGTGAGTACATGCTTTTGGATAAGACAGTCGGAGATTATGTGAAGAGTACGATTTTCCAGCTTCCATCGAAGATGGGAAAAGGGGTACTTGTTACACCGACAGTTCACGGCAATTTACTTGTGGGTCCTACAGCAGTAAATGTCGAAGATAAAGATGCTGTAAATACTACGCTGGATGGATTGAATCAGATTGCAAAAGTTTCTTCTCGCAGTGTTAAAAATATTCCATTTCGTCAAGTGATTACGTCTTTTGCAGGGCTTCGTGCACATGAAGATGGTGATGATTTTATTATTGGTGAAGCATCGGATGTACAAGGACTAATCAATGCAGCAGGTATTGAATCACCAGGACTTTCTTCGGCACCGGCAATCGGTGTTGCAGTTGCAGAGCTTGTAAGAGATATTTTGAATGCAGAAGAAAAGCTTGATTTTAATCCAATTAGACATGGAATATTAGATCCGGATACACTTTCTTTGGAAGAAAGAAATCAGTTAATTAAAGAAAATCCAGCTTATGGAAATATTATTTGCCGATGTGAGATGATCACAGAAGGAGAAATTCTGGATGCAATTCACCGTCCACTAGGTGCACGTTCTTTGGATGGAGTGAAACGTCGGACAAGAGCCGGTATGGGACGCTGTCAATCTGGATTCTGTTCTCCGAAGGTTATGGAGATTCTGAAAAAAGAAGTTCCGATGTCAGTTGATAAGATTGGAAAGAATGGTGTTGGATCGGAATTTATCGTAGGTGAAAATAAAGAACTGGAGGATGAATAGAATGAAAGCATATGATTTAATCATAATCGGCGGAGGTCCGGCAGGTCTTGCGGCAGCGGTTGCAGCAAAAGATAATGGAATAGATAGTATATTGATTTTAGAAAGAGATAAGAGTCTCGGCGGTATTTTACAGCAGTGTATTCATAATGGGTTTGGATTGCATACATTTAAGGAAGAATTGACAGGGCCGGAATATGCAGCTCGTTTTATTGAACAGGTAGAAGGGCGTGGCATTGAATATAAATTAAATACAATGGTCATGGATATTTCAAAGGAAAAAGTAGTAACAGCTACAAATCGAGAGGACGGAATTTTGCTTTTGCAGGCAAAGGCAATTATCCTGGCAATGGGATGTCGTGAGCGTTCCAGAGGAGCATTGAATATTCCTGGATATCGTCCGGCCGGAATTTATTCTGCGGGAACTGCTCAGCATCTTGTGAATATGGAAGGGCTTATGCCGGGAAAAGAAGTGGTCATTTTAGGATCGGGTGACATTGGGCTGATTATGGCAAGACGAATGACGCTGGAAGGTGCGAAGGTCAAGGTGGTTGCAGAGCTGATGCCTTATTCCGGCGGATTGAAGAGAAATATTGTACAGTGTCTTGATGATTTTGATATTCCATTGAAGTTAAGTCACACAGTTATTGATATCGAAGGGAAAAATCGTGTGGAAGCTGTTACAATTGCGCAAGTAGGACCGGACCGCAAACCAATTCCGGGAACAGAAGAAAGATATACTTGTGATACATTGCTTCTTTCTTGCGGACTTTTGCCAGAAAATGAACTATCAAAAAGTGCAGGTGTTGAGCTTTCGCAGATTACTTCAGGCCCTATTGTAAATGATTCACTGGAAACCAGTGTGGATGGTATATTTGCTTGTGGAAATGTATTGCATGTGCATGATTTGGTAGATTTCGTATCGCAGGAAGCTTCGGTAGCAGGGAAAAATGCGGCCGCTTATATAAAAACAGGAGAAAAGGATGTGCAGGCGCTGATGCTTCCAATCAATCCAGAAGGTGGAGTACGCTATACAGTCCCATCTTTTGTAAGACCTTCTGAAATGGAAGAAAATTTGACAGTTCGATTTCGTGTTGGAGATGTGTTTAAAAATAAAGTGATTGCGGTATATTTCGACGAACAACTCATAATGAAGAAAAAACGCCAGGTAATGGCACCCGGAGAAATGGAACAGGTGATATTAAAGAAAAAGAAACTGGAAGAATACCCAGAAACAAAGAAAATCACCATTCGGATTGAGGAGGCATAAGAAATGAAAAGAAAAGAGTTAATTTGTATCGGATGCCCAATGGGATGTCCGATTGTTGTAGAAATGGAAGATGGGAAAGTTTTGTCTGTCACGGGAAATACATGTCCGCGCGGAGAGTCCTATGCAAGGAAAGAGGTAACGAATCCAACTCGTATTGTAACTACTACAGTCCGGGTTGACGGAGGAAAAGTACCGATGATCAATGTGAAAACAGAACGAGATATACCGAAGGATAAAATTTTTGAGTGCATTGCTGCACTTCGTGGAGTGACAATGAAAGCTCCGGTTCATATAGGAGATATTATTTTGGAAAATGTAGCAGATACAGGAGTCAATATCGTCGCTGCCGGAAATGTGGAATATAAGGAAGTATAAACCTAGACGAATACAAAGCTGGTAACGTATAATAAAAGATAATTCTATTGAACAGGTATGATTCAAAGTCAAATGAGGAGTAATATATGGATTATAAATTTTTAAATGCGTTAGAAGCATCGCCGGTGATCACTGCAGTGAAGGATGACGAAGGTGTAGATGCCTGCCTCAAAAGTGAAAGCCAGGTTGTGTTTATTTTGTATGGAGATATATGTACAATTTCTGAAATTGTTTCCAAAGTGAAGAAAGCAGGAAAACTGGCTGTGGTACATTTGGATTTGATACATGGTTTGGCTTCTAAAAACATTGCGGCAGATTTTATCCAAAAATATACAGAGGCAGATGGTGTTATTTCTACAAAACCAACAATTATACATAGAGCAAGGGAATTAGGACTGCTTACAGTGCTAAGAGTATTTCTGATAGATTCTATGGCGTGTGAAAATCTAAAAACTCAGGTAAATGCAGCAAAACCGGATGTTGTAGAAGTGCTGCCTGGAATGATGCCGAAAGTGATAGAAAATATTTGTCCCATATTGCCAGTGCCGGTAATTGCCGGTGGTATGATCCGGGAAAAAGAAGACGTGATGGCGCTTCTTAAAGCGGGAGTGATAAGTGTTTCATCTACAGATTCAGATATCTGGTTTGAATAATAAAATTGAAATAAAGATATTAAATGTGCCGAAGAAGTTGAATTGGAAAAGAAGAGAAAGGTATCTCAGTCGAAAACTTTTCGACTGAGATAAAGCCATATTGCATGTACCAGGTATATTCCGGATGGAATAAAAGCAAGAAGAAACAAATATGTATACCCTGCTGAAGTTAGCGTTGGTAATACTATTAAACGAAGTGCAAGATAAAGGCAGGATATAGTAGCAACCAGATTGCATAAGACAAACCTCCATCCTAATAAGCCAAATATGGAAGCAGAAAGAACAAAAATGAGTGTAATCGTATCAATCGAAATCGGTAAATGAATAAATGAATATTTTGCAGAAAACAATGCTAAAATGCCGTAAACTAAAAGTGCAACGTTAAAAATTTCCATTAAACGGAAAGGAATGCTGTAGAAACGGTTAGTAGGACAATTACTCCATAAATCTACATCCAGTTTTTCGGCCAATTCAATTGCAGATTTTGTAAATGTTATATTGGTCATAACAATTACTTTGTCACAATCATAAAAATTTGCTCCTGCATAAGCCTCCTGAATTGCTTTGTTACCAACGGGGTAAGTGTAATATTTACACTGTATGCCGTATTTTTTTCCGTGTTTATATGCGATAATGTCAATCCCTTGATCGCAAGAACTTTTTGTTACTTCGATTTTCTTAAAATGTTTCTTCTTTAAAATTGTGGCACATTGAGATTCAAATTTATAGCCATCCATATGTAAGCTTCTCCTATAATATATATTAGTTGTTCATCTGTATAAATTAAAAATTTTGAATTATCATATAGAAAAAGGATAACATATTTTGAATGACAGAACAAGTGTTCTAACGCACGCTTTGTGACTATTTAGAATGGAGAGGGGCAGTAAAGGTGTATTTTTATATCAATTGTTGTAAGAATTGACAATAGAAATGTAGTTTTAACGCAGTGTAAAAATTAATGTAAAAAAATGTAAAAATATGGTTGACAACATAGAAAAGTATGTGTTATTATAACTGAGCTGTCGCAAACAAGACATCGAGAGAATGAACTTGAAGCGATAAAGCAAAAAATAAAATTAAAAAAGTTGTTGACAAACAGCGAAAGATGTGATAATCTAAATAAGCTGTCGAAAACGACAACAAAGAACATTGATAACTAAACAATAGACAACAGATCCTTGAAAATTTCTTTAAGAGAAACATTTTTAAGAATGGTTTATAACAAACCAAAACAACAGTAAAGGGATAGATTAGCTAGAGTTAATCTTGACTAGAACAAACACTTTTAACGAGAGTTTGATCCTGGCTCAGGATGAACGCTGGCGGCGTGCTTAACACATGCAAGTCG
>NZ_JAKVPP010000024.1:0-16307 GCF_022487435.1 Mediterraneibacter sp. NSJ-151
CTTGACATGCGTTTTAGTAACTGTTATATATAAACAAAGGGCGAAAAGCTGATTTTTCAAGCCTTTCGCCCATCATTATCATAGAAGAATCTAATTTACAGACTTTTCTTCATAGTCTCTAAAGATAAGTGATGATACAACTTCCTGTTTGCCAACTTGCCCTTTGAGAGAGGAGAAATCCTTTTCTCAAATGGCTTTTTCTATTTATACGGATATTCGCAAACTACAAGATAATGTAGATATTTGTAAGATTTACAAAAGCGGCGTGACAGATTCTGTCCTGGATAGTTACCGGTGCTATCTGAAACAATGAAAGGACTGGGCACCTATATAGTAAGGTTGCCCAAAGAACTATTTTCTACTCATGAATTTCCAGTGGAAGTCCATCCGGATCATGGAAAAATGTCATTTTCTTTCCGGTATAATCATCCAGACGGACCGGCTCAGTTTCAATTCCTTTCCCATTCAATTTTTTTACTGTATCATCTACACTCTCCACTTTAAATGCCAGATGGCGTAATCCCAATGCTTCTGGATAATTTACACGAGCTGGAGCATTTTTTATGATAAAAAGTTCTATTTCCTGCAGCCCACATGCCATATCAATCTTGTAATCATCACGTTCTTTTCGATAATTCTCTCTAATTACTTTAAATCCAAGCAGATCCACATAAAAATGTTTTGATTGTTCATAATCGCTTCCAATGATTGCAATATGATGAATGGTATCGAACATAACTCTCTTCCTCCGTTTTTTATATGTTGATATATATTTTTCTCACATTTTATCACAGATATCTGAGTAATGCAGGTAAAATTAACATTAAAAATACTTTTCTGACAAGTTTGCATGGTGGAAAGTGTACTTTCTCGGACATATAATATTAGTAGACGAGGGGGTGAAGTAAGTGTTGGCAGATAACCTGATATTTCTTCGTAATATCAAAGGACTGACGCAAGAACAGGTCGCAGAAGTGATAGGAATTTCCAGACAGTCCTATTCTAAATGGGAACAGGGAGAAACTTATCCTGATATTGATAAATGTGACAAGCTGGCAAAATACTATGGTGTTACGATAGACTCACTTGTTCATCAGGACAATAAAGTCGATGATGTAAAGATTGCTCCTGCCCCGATAGGTAAGCATTTATGGGGGACAGTCACTATCGGCAGCAAAGGTCAGATTGTAATACCGAAAGCGGCAAGAGAAACATTTGAACTAAATGAAGGCGACAGATTAGTTGTTCTCGGAGATGATGCAGAAGGCATTGCTCTTGTCAAGGCAGATGTCTTTGAACAGCGAGTGCAAGAAGCATTAAAATTAAGTAGGCAAATGACAAATGAATGAAATGGAGGTGCATACAATGAAATGCCCTGAATGTGGTAAAGAGATGCGTGACGGATACTTGTTTTGCAGTAAAGATGGTGCTTTTAGCTTTGCAAATAAAGTACCGGGAGTATTTGAAAATGCGAAAAATGCAGAGGGCTTTGTGAAAATCACAGAGCTTAAACCAAGTCATAGAACAAGGGTAGCTGCTTCAATTTGTGAAGAGTGCAAAACAGTTATATTTAAGTATTAAGCAGTTACAATTCAATAAAGAAATTATGAGACAGTCTTACGAAATCAAACGTAAGGCTGTTATTTTTTCGAGAAAGGAGGAAACCGATTCACGAAACAACAGAGTATCTGGAAGCGTTTCTCAGAAATCTACTTTTGAACGAGAAAAATGAGCTTCATAATCGAAATCTTCATATAAGTGGACTTTTGAACGAAGAAAAAGTGGACATTGGGGGATGCAAAAGTGGATATTGAGAGTGGAAAAGTGGACATTCGAAACAGAAAAGTGGATATTGAAAGTGTACTTTCCGAAAAAGGTAGTGATTTCTCGGTAAAAACGACGATTCATATCCATAGACTTTTTGAAAAGTTTGGCTTTGATGAGGTGTTTGGAAGAAGTGCAGTTATGGAACTTCTTGGGCTGAAAGGTTCAGGGGCTTCAAAAACTTCTTTTCAATTTAGTGCAGGCAGATATTATTGAGCCAGTATCCGGTCATGGAAAAGGGAAATATAAATTCAAGAAGTAGTTAGAAAATTCCAAGGAGTGATGGCTATGGAGAATAAATTAGAAAAATCCGGTCAAAATAGTTTTATGGATAATTTTGTTAAAACCGATGACATCTTAAATGATATGTGTGGGATTATTGAGTCCTCACAAAAAGCTGCATATCGAGCAGTCAATACAACGCTTATACAGAGAAATTGGCTTCTTGGTTATAGAATTGCAAGTGAAGAATTGTAGGGCGAGGATAGGGCAAAATATGGAGCTGAAATTATAAAAAAGTTAGCAAAAGAATTATCGTCTGAATATGAAAAAGGTTATACAAAGTCGAATCTATATAGCTTTTATTCTTTCTATAAGACCTATCCTGAAATTTTCCAGACACCGTCTGGAAAATCTGTTGGGCTACTGTCTTGGTCGCATTACGCAGCATTATTACAGGTTAAAGATAAAGCAGCTCGTGACTGGTATGAGAAAGAAGCCGCAGAACAAACTTGGAGTGTCCGTACTTTACAGAGGAATATTTCTTATCAGTATTATTACCGTATGCTGGGGACTCAGAAAAAAGAGCTTGTAGAAAGTGAAATGAAGGAACTGACTGCATCGTATCAAAATGATAAGTTGGAGTTTATCAAAAATCCGGTAGTTGCGGAGTTTTTAGGCTTTTCTCAGAATACAGATTTTACAGAGAGTGACCTTGAGAAAAGTATTCTTTCCAATTTGCAGAAATTCTTGATGGAGCTTGGGAAGGGATATGCTTTTGTGGCAAGACAACAGCACATTCATACGGAGAAGCAGGACTATTATATCGACCTTGTGTTTTACAATTACATACTGAAATGCTTTGTCCTTATCGACCTGAAAACAGAAAAGATTACACATCAAGATGTAGGACAGATGGATATGTATATTCGTATGTATGATGAACTGAAACGCAGCGAGGGCGATAACCCGACAATCGGTATTGTTCTTTGTTCCGATACAGACGATGATATTGCCCGCTATTCTGTTATGCACGGTAATGAACAATTATTTGCTTCCAAGTAAAAATTATACTTGCCGACAAAAGAAGAATTGAAAGCGGAGATTGAAACTCAAAAGGCAATGTTTTATCTTCAGCAGCAGGATAGTGAAGACAAAGAAATAGAATAGAATTTGTGCAGACGGTCTGCACAAATTGCAAAATTAAAGTTCGTTGAATAAAAAAGCCTTTATGGGCTGTAGTTTTCAATGAAAACGAAAAACTTTGCTTTTAACATTAGCTAAGTTAAAACGAAAGTTTTTGAGTTAAAAGATACTGAGGTGTTAGCAAATTGCGACACCTCTTTTCTTTTATGGCCTTATTTTGTGCTATTCCTCAAAAAATGGGAATTATAAAGATTTAATTCTTTACTATGGATGTGTATTGAAAAAAATTATTTTGCTATACTGACAATATCAACAGAAAAGGTGGATATTCGAGAGGTGATCAGATGAATGCAGCACAGAGCTGAATAAATCATCGGGATTAAAGAAAACTTTGTTTGACATGAGCAATAGCTCCTTTCTGATAGGAATCCATTTCCAATCTGGCAGGTACACAACCTAGCGCGTTATTCGGGTATGGCCTTCCGGCTTCCAACCAGCTAAAACATAAAACCCTGTCGAATGTACTAATTGACTCAATTACAGGTATCCACTGATAATCAGTGTCCCAAGGATGCATACATTCTTTGTCCTATCCTAAGAGATGATACCTTATGTTTTATCTGGTGTCTATCAGGAACCGTCAGACATGATTATTATTACGGATAACATCTGATGAAGAAAGAATCCTTTCTTTTGTTATCTGATTTATAGAAACTTATTAACCAAGTAGTCTTGATTGACTACATCGTTATTATACTAGGATGAATAATTATGTTAGAAGAATGAATGGAAAGCTATCAGAGGAAAAACTGATAGCTTTCTTTTATCTCCAAGATGAGAAAAATTCTGGCGATAGTAACGTTTAATCATCGATATTCTTATTTTATTCTTTACTTTACCAACTAATCTGGCGGTGCAGTTTACGATATTGTCCGGGGGTTATACCAGTGTATCGCTTAAAAATAGAAATAAAATAACTTTGAGATGAAAAATTCAAGTAAGTACTGATTTCGCCCAGACTGTAGTCAGAATGTGCCAGCAAATTCTTTGCCTTTTCGATAAGAACGTTATGGATAAAAACAGTAAGCGTCTGTCCGGTTTCTTTATGGAACAGGGCAGACAGATATTTAGGTGTTAAATTAACTAAAGATGCCAGTTGATTTAAGGTTAAAGTTTTATTTTTTCCATGATAGATATAATCAATGACGCGAGAAATAGCTGGTGAATAGTAGTTTTTTGGCGTCTTTTTTGCCTCAGCAACACGAAGCGTAAATTCAATAGCCATCTGTTCATTTAATTTTATTAAAGCATCAACATCGGTACATTGTTCCATTTTTCGTATATATACATCACTTAAGGAAAAAGCAGTTTCCTCATTAAGTCCTCCTTCGATAGCATATCTGGTAACTAAAGTTGTATTAGCAATACTTGCATAAAAAAGTAATTTTAATTTGGAATTGGAAGAGGTCATCTTTCCGTAAACAGTTGTTGGGAGTGAATAATAGGTATTCTCCAATGCATGAATATCTCCGTTTGAAACACATTCGAGAATTGCCTTTTCCTGTGCATAAGATGTATGTATCCGTTCATTTTCTGCATTTTCCAACATTTCATGTGTGAGTGAAAAATTGATGTCTGACTTCATTTTATACATAGGTAATTCCTCCTGTCAAAAACACGATAAATTGACATAAAACACGATAAATCAATATAATTATATGCCGGAAATAGATAAAATGCAATTAAGAGATTAAAAGAGAGGAGATAGATGCTATGAAACGAATAGTGATATTGTAGATATTAATGCAACATTTAATTCGGCTGAAGCGTATATCAGAATGATAGAACGTGCAGAGAAATACTCAGATACATATCCAAGCAGAGATGAATCACAATGGATAACAACTTCGACAGAATATTGGTATTAGATATGGACTTTGAAAGAGGGGATAAGCCATGAACATTGATAAAATATGTGAACAGTTAACAATAGATGAAAAAATCCGGCTTTTAGGCGGTGTTGGTGACTGGCATACTTATGACTGTAATGGAAAAATCCCCTCTATTATGATGACAGACGGACCACATGGGATTCGAAAACTGGAGCAGGAAAAGGTTGGGGATATTGAAACCAGTAAGCCAGCAACCTGTTTTCCAACTGCAAGTGCAATAGCCTGCAGTTGGAATCCTGCTATTGTTAAAAAGATGGGTGAAGCGATTGCGAAAGAAGCAAAAAAAGAGCAGATATCCATTGTGCTAGGCTGCGGAATCAATATCAAGCGTTCTCCTTTATGCGGAAGAAATTTTGAATATTTCAGTGAAGATCCGTATTTGACAGGAAAGCTGGCAACGGGATATATCGAAGGTGTACAGAGTCTTGGAATAGGTACGAGCTTAAAGCATTATGCTGTTAATTCACAGGAAACAAGACGAATGACATCCAATAGCCAGATTGATGAAAGAACTCTTAGGGAAATATATCTGTCGGCTTTTGAAGAAGTTGTGAAAAAAGCAATACCGACTTCTGTAATGGCTTCATACAACAGGATTAATGGCGAATTTGGAGCAAGAAATAAATACTTACTGACAGATGTTCTGAGAAAAGAATGGAAATATCAAGGTGGTGTGGTGTCGGATTGGGGAGCAGCAAATGATATTGTAAGCTGTATGAAAAATGGTCTGACACTGGAAATGCCAGATCCGAAAGGCTTCCACACAGATGTGTTAAAAGAAGCGTATAAGGATGGCCGGATTACGGGTCAGGAACTGGATAACTGGACTAAGAATGTTCTGCAGAATTTTGTATCACTTCATAAAAATATAGAAGAAAATTATGAGGTAGATATGGAAGAACAGAATCAGGTGGCACGTAAACTAGAAAATGAAAGTGCAGTGCTTTTGAAAAATAATAGTGTTTTGCCAATTGGAAAAGAGAAGAAGGTGATCATTGTTGGAGAGCTTGCCAGGCAGATGCGATTTCAGGGAGGTGGGAGCAGTCATATCCAGCCGACGAAGATGACAAATGCGATTGAAGCAATACGTGAAAAAGGATATCAGGTAACTTATATACAGGGATATCAGAATGAAAAGGAAGAATTAGGAGAAAAGCAACTACAGGATACGATAGAAAAGCTGAAACAGGAATATAGAAAAAAGGATTGTGTGATTCTATATTTTATCGGTCTTACAGAATCTTACGAAGGAGAAGGATACGACAGGAAAAATCTTAAAATCCCTCAAAATCAGGAAGAGCTGTTGGCTGAAATTGCAGAAACTGTCGGAAAAGATCATATTGCAGCAATTAGTTTCGGTGGTGCGCCTATGGATTTTAGTTTTGAAAAGAATGTAGGAGCAATTCTTCACATGTACCTCGGAGGACAGGCTGTAGGGGAATCTGTTGCTGACTTAATCAGTGGAGAGGTGAATCCATCCGGTAAATTGGCAGAGACAATTCCGCTTTCAGAAAAAGATACTCCGGCATGGAGATATTTTGCACCTCCGAATGATGATGTAGAATACAGGGAAAGCATTTTTGTAGGTTATCGTTACTATGAGACATTCCATGTTCCGGTAAAATATCCGTTTGGTTATGGACTTTCCTATACTTCTTTTTCCTATTCGGAATTGAATGTACCGAAAGTATATAGTGGTGGAAAGATACAAATTCGTTTTAAAATTAAAAATATCGGAAAAGTGAGTGGAGCAGAAATAGCACAGTTATATATCTGCCCGATTGAATCAGATGTTATCAGAAGCCATATAGAACTAAAGGGATTTCAAAAAATATATCTGCATCCGGGAGAAGAAAAAGAAGTTATACTAGAGCTGGATGAAAGAAGTTTTTCCGTCTATGATGTAGAGAAAAAAGCCTTTTCCATGTTAAGTGGCAAATATCAGATCTGTATCGGAGCATCGGTACATGATTTGCAATTAAAGGCGAATATGGAAGTAGTAGGAAATAGTTATTTTAGAAATGAAAGAGAACTGTTTCCGGATTATTTTAGAGAGCAGCCACATGGAATGGAAATCAGTGCAGAACAATTTTATCAGCTATTAGGCGGTGAACCGAAACATGACAAAGAAAAAAAGCGTGGAGAGTATACGGTTTACGATTCCTATCAGGATGTGGTAAATGTCTCAATGTTTGGAAAATTTGTTCGTGGAGTCGTACATATCGGACTTAAGATTATGCTTCGGGGAAAATCAGAGCGGGATCCGGCCTTTAAAATGGTAAAAATGGGAGTCGAAGAAGGAAATCTGGAAGGACTGATTGCAACCAGTGGTGGAATTGCAACTCCGAAGTTAATCGATATGTTAGTTTACAATGCAAATAAAAAATATTTGCAGGCTTTTAAAAGACTGCTGAAGAAATAGAGAGAGGGGGGAGTCGTATATGGAAAACAATAAATTGGATAAACGCACAAAATGGAGCTATTGTATAGGAGCAACCGGAAGAGATATGGCGTATGCACTCGTCTCTATGTTTCTTCTTACATATATTCAATATACGATGAAGCTGACAGTTGCCCAATATGCAGTAATATCAGCAATTATGGTAGTGTGTCTGCTGTGGGATGCCATTAATGATCCAATGATGGGAATTATTATTGAAAATTCGCATTTGAAATCCGGAAAATTTAAACCTTGGATTTTTATAGGAGTAATTTTAAACAGCCTGATAATTATCTGCTTGTTTACAGTAAGGCCGGAAGGATGGGGATTTGTTGCATTTTTTGGAGTGGGATATCTTTTATGGGGAATGACTTACACAATGAATGATATTGCCTATTGGGGAATGCTGCCGAGTCTTACATCAGATCCGGGAGAACGGAACTGGCTGGTAACCGTACAGGGAATTTTTATCTGTATCGGACAGTTTTCTGTTGCAGGTCTGCTCCCTGATATGGTAGCTGGAAATGCGATTATGGCATATCGGACGGCTGCGATTGTGATTGCTTTTTGTTTTATTGGTTTCCAGCTACTTACAGTGTTTGGAGTAAAAGAGAGAAAACGACCGGAAAAGAAGAGAACACTGTCATTAAAAGATATGTTTCATATATTCCTGAGAAATGATCAGTTGATAGTGATTGGAATTGCATGTTTATTATTCCAAATCGGAAATGGTCTTCTGATTATGATTGGAATGAATTTCTTTTATTTTGAATTTGGATATTCTGTAGGTGGCAGTCTTGTATTTTGGTTTACAATTATGTATGGATTAGGAACGCTGATATCAGAGGCATCTTTTGCGTGGCTTTCCTCAAAATTCACACGAAATCAGATTATAACTGCAGCTACCATCATTACAGTCATTGGGTATATGCTTTTTATGAGTGTAGGCTACATTTTACCAAAAAGTGTTGTTTTACTGAATATCATCGGTTTTCTAATCTTCTTTTCGCAGGGAGCATTCAATATGACGATGATTGTCATGTTAAATAATACCATAGAGTATGATGAAGTCCGGTTTCATGAACGACATGACAGTATTATCTCAGCAGTAAGATCTTTTGCAACAAAGCTGGCCAGTGCGGTTGATCAGGCGGTTGTTGCGTTAATACTGATTATAAGCAATATCTATGCAATCAGTCAGAAAATATCCGGATTAGAAATAAAAGCTGGTACAGGAGAACTTACTTCGGAAAATGTAATTGTACAGGCAGATAAATTTATCCAGACAGCAGATGCCGGACAAAGATTTATGTTGCGTCTTGGAATTGTAGCTGTTCCGGTAATTTCTATAGGAGCTGCTTATATATTGATTAAACGGAAATATATCATTGACGAACGTAAGTATGAAGAACTGGTAGCGGAAATAAAAAGCACAAATAAAAAATGTAGAAGAGATTGAAAAATAATATCCTTGCAAACAGAAAGGAGCGAATATGAAGAGAAATAAAATTCTAAACAAAATAAGTGCTTTAGTTTCAGTAGCAATGCTTAGTATCTTATCTTAGTTATACATTGGTGTCAGGCACCATAAACTGTATCCGGAAGATAAGAAAAATGGCGCATACGATCGAATTTCACTGTCGGATTTGTAGAATAAAACTGAATATGGAACAAAAACACGAGCAGTTAGTCTATGAAAAATAGGTTAGCTGCTTTTTTGTGCAAAAAAAGGAGGTGCCGTGTATGGGATATGCACGTAAAGATGTAAAGAAAATAGCAAAGAAATTTGTTCGCTACCAGGAAGGGGCAGAGCTTTACAGCATTGGACTGACGAAATTCCAGGAATTGGCGAAAGAAGCCAAAGCAGCGTATAAGATTGACAAGGTTGTTCTTGTCAACTGTGAGATGTTTGAAAAGTATCTGGAAACATTTCGGATTGCGTAGGGAACAGAAGAAAATTGTGGAAGGACGAAAAATAGGGATTGATTTCTTGTCATACGAAAATCATAATATGGATGTTGAGGAATAACAACAGATATGATTTGACAATGATTCATCATGAATGGTGATGAAGAGAAGACAATTTAATAGAAATAGCACAGCGAAGCATCACGAAGGGTAATGAAGAAAAATCAAAAAAATTCCCGACGATGAAGTCACAAGGTTCTGCAAAAAATGAAGCAAATAATGTAGCTCAGACAGCTGCAGTTGCTCCTGCAGAGACAGCAATCGCTATCGTGAACCTGCCACCGAGAAAGATGATGGGAATCGATTCCGAGGGTATGCTGATCTCAGCAGTACACGAAGAAGACGGTCACGAAGGACTGAACCTTCTGATGGTAAATGACAGAATCCCAGCTGGTGCAAAGCTCATTAAGATGAGAAACTGAGCCTTGCGGCGGTGTGCGCTTGCGAACACCGACATAAGGCGAAAAACGCACGGAGACGCCAGTCGACGTGATGTAAAGATGTACCGTTTTACCGAATAGACGGGACGTACTTCATTTGATGAAAAACTAAAAAAACAGCGATTTACATCAAACTTACATCAATTGATGCAGAAATCGATGCAAGCAAGAAAAAATCGCATAATTAGTATAAAGAGTGGGCAATTCCAATCGGAGTTGCCCATTTTTAAAACAAACAGAAATACAAACTTGAATTGAAAAAAAATGGAATTTATCTATTAAGACATATAAACTGTTGACAATAAAGCTCCTATATAGTATGTTTTTAATAAACTACTATATAGGAGCTTTTGTATGGAAATGAATGGAGGATTTCTTGTTACCAAAATAAAACAGCTTGGAGACCGGATTTTCGAGAAGATTCTCAGTGAAAAGAATATTGATGCGTTTAATGGAGCCCAGGGGCGTATTCTTTATGTGCTGTGGCAGAAGGATGGTATTTCAATCAGGTCACTCTCGACTAAATGCGGATTAGCGATAACATCTCTTACTACGATGCTGGAAAGAATGGAAAATCAAGGGCTGATAAGCCGTGTTCAGTCTGAAACAGACAAAAGGAAAACACTCCTGTTTCTGACTGAGAAAGCACATGCCTTAAAGGGCGAGTACGATTCTGTATCTGATGAGATGGGCAGTATTTACTACAAAGGTTTTTCAGAGGAAGAAATTATCCGGTTTGAGGAATGCCTCGACCGCATCAGAAAGAATCTTGAGGAGTGGCAGAAGACATGAGTATTTGCATCAAAGATCAGATTCAGAACATGAATATCGTCATTGGCTGCACAGTGGGGTGTGCATATTGCTATGCCCGCAACAACGTGAAACGCTGGCATATGATTGATGATTTCGCTTACCCTGAATTCTTTCCGGGTAAGCTCAAGATGATGGAAAAGAAACGTCCGCAGAACTTTCTTCTTACCGGGATGAGCGATCTCTCCGGATGGGAGCCGGAATGGAGAGACGAGGTATTTGCAAAGATCCGTGAAAATCCACAGCATCAATTCCTGTTCCTTACCAAGCGACCTGATTTGCTGGATTTTGATACCGATCTGGAAAACGCATGGTTTGGCGTTACGGTGACGAGGAACGCAGAACTGTGGCGTATCGACGCCCTTCGGAAAAACGTCAGAGCAAAACATTACCATGTTACCTTTGAGCCGTTATTCGACGATCCCGGCACAGTTGACCTTTCCGGAATCAATTGGATCGTTGTGGGCACCATGACCGGAGCTCAGAGCAGGAAGATTCATACGGAGCCGGAATGGGCATGGTCTCTGACGGACCAGGCACATAAGCTCGGCGTTCCGGTGTTTATGAAGGAAGACCTTGTCCCTATCATAGGGGATGAAAATATGATTCAGGAAATGCCGGAAGAATTTAATAAAGTGTTAGAGGTACAGAAATCATGGAAGAAGTAATAAATGGAATCCTCATTCGTGAGGTGGAAACAAAGAACATCATGACTAAGTCTAGTCTGCCGGTAGGCGGTTACTCGGTCAATCCCTATGTGGGCTGTACACATGCCTGCAAGTATTGCTATGCTTCTTTTATGAAGCGCTTTACCGGGCACAAGGAGGAATGGGGCACTTTCCTTGATGTGAAGCATTGGCCGGAAATTAAAAATCCGAAGAAATATGCCGGACAGCGGGTGGTCATCGGTTCTGTGACAGATGGCTACAATCCACAGGAGGAGCAATTCGGGAATACCAGAAAACTTCTGGAGCAGCTGATCGGCAGTGACGCAGATATTCTGATCTGCACAAAGTCGGATCTTGTGGTACGAGATATTGATTTACTGAAGAAGCTTGGACGTGTAACCGTTTCATGGTCAATCAACACACTAGATGAAAATTTCAAGAACGATATGGATTCTGCTTCGAGCATTGAGCACCGTATCGCTGCTATGAAGCAGGTATATGAGGCAGGTATCCGTACAGTCTGTTTCGTATCCCCGGTATTCCCCGGTATCACGGATTTTGAAGCAATCTTTGAGCGGGTAAAGGATCAGTGCGATCTGTTTTGGCTCGAAAATCTCAATCTTCGAGGCGGTTTCAAAAAGACAATTATGGATTATATCGCCGGAAAATATCCTGATCTTGTACCACTTTACGACGAGATCTATAACAAGCATAACCGCAGCTACTTTGAAGCACTTGAAGTAAAAGCTGAGAAAATGGCTAAGAAGTATGATTGTGCCTTTGTGGATAATGAAATGCCTTATGGCAGAGTCCCGCAGGGGCATCCGGTGATCGTAGATTATTTCTATCATGAGGAAATCCGTGGAACAGAGAATACCGGAAAAAGAAATCGCTAACTTCAAGTTTGTAGAATTCAAAAATTTAATATGAAATGTGAGATAGAGCGTATGGAATAATCTATACGTTCTATTTTTGCCTTTTTGAAAAAAAGTGATTAAAAAACTATTGACATTTTGTTACTGGAAAGGTTGATTTCTCCAATGTAAAGATCGAGCCAATTTTTGAAGAAATGGTTGATTTCGATACATATGAAGAAAAAGGATTGCTGTCAGTGAATAAAGACAACAATGATTATCGTACGTAAAAGTTAAACTACCCTTTGAGAGAGGAGAAATCCTTTTCTCAAAGGGCTTTTTCTATTTATATGCTAAAAAGTCTTGACTTTTGTTAAAGGTTTTTAACTTCCCTGATTTTAAAATAATACCGATCAATAATATCCTGCAATGTAATGGATTTCATTTTATCATCTACCATATTTTGAATTTCATGATAGAAGTCCCCAATAGCGAATTGAATGTTGATACCGATTCCACAATCAGGATTGGTATCTGTGTCCAGG
The DNA here is from genome assembly GCF_022487435.1 of Mediterraneibacter sp. NSJ-151. NCBI lineage: Bacteria > Bacillati > Bacillota > Clostridia > Lachnospirales > Lachnospiraceae > Mediterraneibacter > Mediterraneibacter sp. NSJ-151. The sequence continues at coordinate 12,867 of NZ_JAKVPP010000024.1, forward strand.
TGAAGCAGCGGCTTATCGCCCTCTACGGCTCGGTAGATGTCATACATATTGATTTTATCTGCCGATTTTGCAAGAGCGGCATTCGCATGACCTTGTGTGTTGACAACAATGCCTGCATTTTTCAGGGTTGCCATAAGCTGTCTGACATAAGCCGGGTTTGTCTTGATACTTTCTGCAATTTTTGTGCTGGAGAGTTGTTCGTCATCTCCAAGGGCAATAAATATAAGAATATGAATGGTGTCACTAAGCTTTGTGGAATATTTCATTTGTCACCTCGAACTTTCTTCTTGCAATTTTTAAAATTACATGATAATATGATTTTGATGCTTGATGTAAATTTAATTTTAACAAGTAAAAAAATAAAAGTCAAGCGAAATAAAAGTGTGGAATTTGATATAAAAAAAGAAGTCTTTGTTTTAGGTTCCCTGGGTAAGGGATGATATATTTTTGGAGGGGGAAAGACTGGAGGGAAGGTGTAAGGCGATACGAGATTTGGCAGAAACCCTGCGGGATTTAAAAGAAAACATAGTGGGAAAGGAAATGTGATGAAGATGAATGTATATCAAAAGATAAGTCAAATCATCAAAGAAGCAGATGGTATTTTGATTGGAGCCAGTAATGGTTTGTCTATCGCAGAGGGATATAATATTTTGGCAGATGACGCATGGTTTCAGGAAAATATGGGAGATTTCAGAGAAAAATACGGACTGCGTTGTGTTTTACACGGATTTTCAGTGCCAATGAAGGTAGAAGAAAAGTGGGCATTTGTAAGCAGACTTGTTAAGGCAAAAGCTATGCAGGATGAGCCGAGTGAGATTATGAAAAACATCTATGCACTAGTAAAGGATAAAGAATATTTCGTAGTAACTTCCAATGCGGAAGATCATTTTGTGCCGGCAGGTTTTGAGGCAGACCGTGTTTTTGAAATGGAAGGGAAATTAACCCAGATGCGGTGCAAGAACAGATGTCATGACGAGGTCTATCCTAATCAAAAAGCAGTTCTCGCCATGACAGAAGAGGAAGTAAACGGAAGAGTACCCAAAGAGTTACTGCCGAAATGTCCAAAATGCGGTGGAGATATGGAAGTAAATTGGGGTGAGATGTCCTCATTTACAGAAACGAAAAATTGGAAGGAAAAGGCTGCCCGCTATCAAGAATTTATTCAGAATTTACATGGAAAGAAGCTGGTAATTCTGGAATTTGGCATTGGCTGGAGAAATCAGATGATTAAAGCTCCTTTGATGCAGCTTGCAGCAGTAGAACCACAGGCAAGATATATCACATTTAACAAAGGCGAAATTTACATTCCAGAGGAAATCAAAGAAAAATCCATCGGTGTGGATGGTAATCTTACGGAAGCGTTAAAGGAAATCAGAGAGGGAAGGATAGACTAAGTAAAGCGGTTAAAGATATTACAGTTGTGAGATAGGAGAATGAAAAAAATGAGCTGTTATGAAAATTTGGTAATGAAAACACAAATGAACTATTCCAGACACTATAGTACCTATGCATCCGGTGGTACTGCTGTAGTGTTGAGCAAACAAAAACCACTTCCTTATGAGGAACAGATTCAGGAATTTGTTCGCAGAGTGCAGGAGGCAGAGTGTATCATAGTAGGCGGAGCATCCGGTTTATCAGCGGCTGGAGGTGGTGACTTTTATTATAGTGATACCCCTTCTTTTCGTGAGCATTTTGGAAAATTTGCAGATAAGTATGGATTCAAAGGTGCTTTTAGCGGCATGATGCATCGGTTTTCTACAAGAAATGAACACTGGGGATATGTGGCAACCTTTTTAAATACTACACAAAATGCCCCTATCAGAGAACCATATCTGGATTTGGATAGAATCTTGCAGGGAAAGAATTTTCATATCTTAACGACTAATCAGGATACACAGTTTGTAAAGATTTATCCGGAAGAAAAGGTCAGTGAGATTCAGGGAGATCATCGTTTCTTCCAGTGTTCTCAGTGTTGTCAGGATGAAACATGGGATGCCGTACAACCTGTGGCAGATATGATTGCGGCTATGGGAGAGGGGACAATGGTGCCGGATGAACTGATTCCTCGCTGCCCTCATTGTGGTGCGGAAATGTTTCCGTGGGTAAGAGGATATGGGAATTTTCTGCAAGGGAAAAAATACGAAGAAGAATATGAGAAAATCTCAAAATACATTCAAAAGAACAAAGATAGAAAAATTCTCTTAATAGAACTTGGAGTAGGACGCATGACACCGATGTTTATACAGGAACCGTTTTGGGAACTGACAAACAGTTTGAAAGATGCATATTATATCTCCATAAATTCAGAATATCAGTTTTTGCCGGAATTCATTGAAGATAAGGGGATTGCTATTTTGGGAGATATAGGAACAGTGTTAAAAGATTTGCGGAAAGTAAAAGAGGAAAGTGCATTTGTATAGGATACTTGTTCTTGATATTCCAGGTGAACCGGAATTGAATCGTCTGACAGACTTTTTTAAAGTTTTAGGCAATCCTACACGGGTAAAAATTCTGTTTCGCCTGTTCCAATCAGAAAATTGTGGAAGGACGAAGAATAGAAATTGACTTCTTGTTATACGAAAATTATAGTGTGGAGGGATATTTTCCAGCATATCATATGAATAAAACAAGTGGGATAACAGTTGCACTTGATGGCAGTGTTCCTGATGATGAAGTTAAATTGCTTTTGGATATTTTTATATTTGCATACCGAAAATGTACAAGTTGATGCTATTTTAACTATCTGCTCATTAATTGGTGGTTCTGCAGGAATATTGTTGGCGATACTGCTATTTGATCGTAAAGCTGTCAAAGACAATATGATGTCAAGAGTGTTTATCGCATGTGTATTTGTGATACAAGTTATAATATTATTGATGGTAAAAGGACATCATGCAGATCACATAACACTGGCATTTTGGGAGTTTTTTGCAAAATATAAAATATTACTGATATACTTAGCAGTTATCAATTTTATAGCTTTCGCAGCTTATGCGGTGGATAAAGTTAATGCAGCCGAGCATCGTTCAAGAATTAGAATTGTAACATTACTAGGTTTAGCATTTGTTGGTGGTTCGGTTGGCAGTTTATTGGCAATGTATTTATTTCGTCATAAAACAAGAAAAAATTATTTCACTGTTGGTGTTCCATTAATAATGGTAATGCAAGTAGTGGTGATTTTTTACGCAATGAATGCAGGATGGTAACATTTCGTATTTGCTGAAGGTACATGAAAGTGTTTTCCTGTTAAATAATGGAATTACCTCTCTTTTAATAATAAAATAAAACGCAAAAAAAGCGAGTTTTCGTGAAATAGTTTTTCCGAGAGTGTGAAACTTTTTCTGTAAAATAGTATTTAGAAGGTTCTTCTATGATAAAATAGAATCATAGGAGGGCCTTTTATTATGGCAAGACAAAAGAAACCTGTACACAGGGTACAAA
>NZ_JAKVPP010000025.1:0-15459 GCF_022487435.1 Mediterraneibacter sp. NSJ-151
CTCTAGCTAATCTATCCTTTTACTGTTGTTTTGGTTTGTTATAAACCGTTCTTAAAAAATTTTCTCTTAAAGAAATTTTCAAGGATCTGTTGTCTATTGTTTAGTTATCAATGTTCTTTGTTTTTGTTGTCGTCTCAAGCGACAACTTTGATAGATTATCACATCTTTTGTCGTTTGTCAACAACTTTTTTATTTTTTCTGTTTCGCTTTTGTAATTTTATCAATCACTTTCAAGCGACAGCTTATTTATTTTATCACATCCGACAACCTTTTGTCAAGAACTTTTTTCAAGTTTTTTCTTTGCATTTTTCATCTTACACTTTCCATATCCCGCCAGGGCTGTCCAGTGTTTTCAATTTTGCATCGGTTGTCTTAGCGACGAAGATTATCTTATCACTCCGCTTTCAAATTGTCAACGTTTTTCTTGTTTTTTATTTATTTCGCACAATTCAGACAATTCGTTCCGTTTACTAATACTGTATACAAAATATCTTTTTTCTACTTCCATGTACACCAAACATATTATTATCCTAAAAAACTATTACTATTCACAATATTCAAGTCGAACGTCCGTGAGACTTGGCGCGTGATTCTGGTCAGCGAAGCTGACATATTCCTAGCAGAATCACTGCGCATCCTCGCGGAGCGTTTATCTCAGTCGGAGATTGGACTCCCACTGAGACAAATTTGCTATTACTCACCACCTAAAGAGGTGGGAGTCTTCTCGACTGAGATAAAAAACCTTTCTTTGTCTGATTATACCTGTTTGATATACTACCGACAACGAAAGGCTTTTCTTCTATAATATTCAAGAATGCCTCGGCATTCTTGCTGCGAGGTGCGCGTCATGCAATTGCATGACGCGCACCTCTGCAATCCTGCAGGAGGCTATATCAGCTGGGGGATTGACTCCCAGCTGATATAAATAAACTTTATCTCATTTCCGATAAAATAGAATAAATCATTTTACCTATCACCAAATACTATTTCACTAATTTCAATACTTCTTCTTTTGGCTGTGCTCCCAACGTCTTTGCTGCAACCTCTCCATTTTTAAATGCAATAAACATTGGAATACTCATAACTTTGTACTTCTGAGCAATCTCAATGTTCTCATCAATATTGATTTTGCCAACTTTAATTTCTGTCTCTTCATTCGAAATCTGCTCGATTACCGGTGCCATCATCTTACATGGTCCACACCAATCAGCATAGAAATCTACCAATACAGGCTTATCTGATTTCAGCACTTCCTGCTCAAAATTTTCTGCTGTCAATTTTACAACTGCCATAATTATTCTCCTTTTCTTCCATCTGACGCCACGTGCTACAATTTACTACTCACTACAATAGCTTCTCTATTTCCAACTATTACTCTCATTCTACACTATTTTCCAAGCAAATCAAGATTTTCAAACTTGTAATTCCTGCCAATTTTCTCCTGCTCCAAATGTTTCATGAAATCTTGTTGAAATTTCTTTATTCTGAAACAGTACCCCTTGATATTGCCCAAGCATCTTTCCTGCAATCGGAACAGCTCCATGATAGACGCCATTTAATATCTGACAATATTTCTTACACGCCGGATTCGGTTGCTCACTCATCACCATTCCATGCACGCCCTCGTATTGTCCTGCGACTTTCATTCCGAAAAATAATACTTTTCGTTTTATCGGATTTTGTGCAGTCAAAAGCTTATCACACAGAATCATATACCTCAATGTTTTCCTTATTTCTTTTGCACTGACTCCATCATAGAATTCTGCAATCACCGCGGCATTCTTTATCGTCGGATGAATACAATTTGCTCTGTGAAATGTCATCGGATCAATATGTTTTCGTACCAACATCATTCGATCAAATTCCATTTCAATCTCAGAATGTGTTATCCCGCTGACTTGTATCATCTTCTCTACGTATTTGTGACACTCACTATCCAAAGCAAAATGACAAATAAAACCATATATATACGCTCTTGCCGCACTCTTATTTTCAGACTGCTTAATAACTTCCGCTGCATGTTTAAAAAATGTATCTGCATACTCCTCATGCATTCTATATCCTATCGCATTTACACGATTTTTATGAAAAATACGATAGTAAAAAAAGATATCCGGTCCATATAATCCGATATCAAAAAGTTCTCGATGATTCTCGATTGCTTTTTGAAGCGGTCCCGGTAATATTCTGATTACATCGTTTCCGAATTGATAATGTGCATATGTTGTCGGCATATCCATACCTTCTTTCCCTTCAATTCTCATCCCCATTCTAGCACGAATCAGAAAAAGTGCAATGTAATCTTTTATCAATTATCTTTTTTCAAGTCGAACATCCGTGAGACTTGGCGCGTGATTCTGGTCAGCGAAGCTGACATATTCCTATCAGAATCACTGCGCATCCTCGCGGAGCGTTTATCTCAGTCGGAGATTGGACTCCCACTGAGACAAATTTACTATTACTCACCACCTGAAGAGGTGGGAGTCTTCTCGACTGAGATAAAATAGTTTCTATTTTTTCTGATAAGTACCTTGACTTTCTAATTTCCTTTCATTAGAATAAGAAGCGTGAAAATGATTTCACTTCATTTTTGGGCTTGTACTGGTTTCGACAGGGATTCTGAAGATGGAGAAGCTATCCGTAGGCCGATGCGTCAAATCGCAAACTTAAAATTAAACGCTAACGATAATTTCGAATTAGCTGCAGCCTAATTGCTGCATGTCAGCCCCGAGGCACCCGCACCTTGGGAATCTGGCATCAACTATGTGGGAAACGATATTAACAAAGCTTTGAGTTAATAGGCGTATTATGAAGCTACTGAACCTGTAAGAGTGTTAGTTCTCGTACAGCAGAGGGAATGTTAAATAACTGACTATGATAGTAGAAGTACATGGGATGGGTTTTTGGACGCGAGTTCGATTCTCGCCAGGTCCATTCAAAAGAAATAAGGACGAAGAAAACAATTTACTTTTCTCCGTCCTTATTTTTATTTCAGAATGTTTTAAATCTTATTCTCGCAAATAAGCATAACTTTTCAGAAAATATTATCCAAGATTTCTCACTTTAAAATCTCTCTGTGCCTCACGTCTCTGATCTTTCTTCGCAATATCATCTCGCTTATCGTAAAGTTTTTTACCTTTTGCAAGACCAATTTCTACTTTCACAAGACTTCCGCTAAAATATACCTGTAATGGAACAACTGTATTCCCTTTTTCTTTCATCTTTCCAAAAATCTTATCGATCTCTTTCTTATGAAGAAGCAGTTTTCTTACACGCAATGGATCTTTATTAAAAATATTCCCTTTTTCATACGGTGAAATATGCATTCCATAAATAAACATCTCACCATCTTCAATTCGAATAAATGCTTCTTTAATACTGCATTTTCCCATTCTCAGTGATTTTACTTCTGTTCCATGTAGTACAATTCCGGCCTCATATTTTTCCAGAATAAAATAATCATGATACGCTTTTTTATTATTTGCAATCAGTTTTTTCTCTGCCATATATCCAACCTCTTTCTCGTCCTTTTAAGACTTTTATTTACGAATCGTATTCTTCATCCTCGTCACAGAATTCAAAATCAATCGTCCGGTTCAATTTATCTACATCCAGCACGCGTACTTTCACGCTCTGACCTAATTTATATACATTTCTTGTATGTTCGCCAATCAATTCATATTGTTCTTCCCAATACTCATAATGATCATCTCGCATATTCGTCACATGTACAAGTCCTTCGATCGTATTTGGAAGTTCCACATAAGCCCCCCATTTAGTAATTCCTGATATTACGCCTTCAAATTCTTCTCCGATGCGCTCCTGCATGTACTCTACTTTTTTCAATTTTACAGTTTCTCTCTCCGCTTCTTCCGCACGACGTTCCAGCATACTTGACTGAACTGCCACTTCCGGCAATATTTTTTCATAATGCTCAATTCTCTTATCATTCATGCGACCCCGAATATTTTCCTTAATGATTCGGTGAATCTGTAAATCTGGATATCTTCGGATTGGAGATGTAAAATGTGTATAATATTTCGCTGCCAGTCCGAAATGTCCCGAATTCTCCGGTGTATATTTTGCCTGCTTCATAGAACGAAGCGCCAAACGGCTAATCAATGCTTCTTCCGGTGTTCCTTCTACCTTACCAAGAAGCTTCTGCACTTCTTTCGGACGCACTTCATTTCCCACATGTATATGATAACCAAAATTATTGATAAATGTACTCAGACGTTTCATTTTATCCTCGTCTGGTGTATCGTGCGTTCTATATAGAAACGGAAGCTCTCTCCAGAAATATTCTTCCGCAACGGTTTCATTTGCAAGCAACATAAAATCTTCAATAATCTTTGTAGCTACATTTCTGTCATACGGCTTAATATCAATCGGTCTGCCATTTTCGTCTAATACCATCTTAGACTCTGGAAAATCAAAATCAATAGAACCTCTTTTTTTTCTATGTTCACGCAAAATATGAGACAATTCCTTCATTAATTCAAACATAGGAACCAACTCTTCATATTTTGCAATCTCGTTTTCATCGTGCTCTTCAAGAATTTTAGCGACGCTTGTATAACTCATTCTTCTATCAACCTTGATTACCGTTTCTGCAATCTCATGATCAATCACTTCACCTTTTGGATTTACTGTCATAATACAACTAAGCGCAAGACGATTCTCGCCTTCATTCAAAGAACAAACTCCGTTTGATAATTTCTGCGGAAGCATAGGAATCACTTTATTCACAAGATAAACACTTGTCCCACGTTTGAGTGCTTCACGATCCAGCGCACTTCTCTCCTGTACATAATTTGTTACATCAGCAATATGGACTCCCAGTTTATAATTGTCTCCTTTTTTTGTCAATGAAACCGCATCATCCAAATCTTTCGCATCTTCTCCGTCAATCGTTACCATCTGCCAGTCTCGCAAATCTTTACGTCCTGCCATATCCGCATCACTCACGTCTTTGCCTACACGTTCCGCCTGATTCATAACTTTCTCCGGGAACTCTACCGGAAGATCAAACGATTTCACGATTGACATAATATCCGTGCCCGGATCGTTGATATGTCCTATAATTTCCACCACATATCCTTCCGGTTTCATATTCTCGCTACCATAAGATGTCAGCTCTACCACGACTTTATGCCCGCTGACAGCACCTTTTTCTTTCCCTGCCGGGATATAAATATCGCTGAGCAAACGTTGATTGTCTGGTCTTACAAAGCCAAAATTCTTGCACTTTTCATACATACCAACAACACGTGTTGTCCCATGTGACAATATTCTTACAATTTTCCCTTCTGTACGTCTTCCTGTCTGACTGTCTTTCTCTTTTGTAATAACAAACTCTACTTCATCTCCCTGAAATGCTCCGTTGATATTATCTTCTGAGATAAAAACATCCTCATCTTCGCCTTCGCGAATGACAAACCCAAAACCACGCTGATGGGATTGAAATGTTCCTGTCAGTCTTTTCGCCTGTCCTTTTGCATACTTGCCTTTCTTGGAAACAAATATCTTACCTTCTTGTTCTAAAGCTTCTAAGACTGCCCTCAATTCATCCCTTTGTTCTTTTGGGACCTGAAGGATCATAGCAATTTCTTTAAACTTCATCGGCACATAAAAATCATCGCAGATGAAATCGTAAATGACTTTTTTTCTTTTTTCAAATGTGTTACTCATTCAAACTCTCCTCTAAACCTCGCCAAGTTATAATGTAACACCATCGGACACTAGGCTCGAAAAGACCTCGCTAAGTGCCGAGGTGTGCGTTCTCACTAGGCTCGATAAGACCTCGCCAAGTGTTCACAGCAAAAAACACCCTATATATGCATATAGAGTGTTTCGTCATCTTCTTCTCTAGTTAAATACACTGAGGTTCAAAACCACAGCCAAAACTATAAACAAAATTGCCAAGAACTTTGTAGACTTTACAAGTGCACCTTCCATAGAACGTCCTTTGTTCTGTCCCCAATAAGAATCTGCTGCCCCGCTGATTGTTCCAAGACCTGCAGACTTCCCTTCCTGAAGCAAAATAATCGCTGATAATGCGATACAATCTATTACAAATATAATGGTTATTATTGTTTTTAAAATTTCCATTTGTTCACACCTCCTGCGGATAAACCGATGTTTATTTTAGCATAGATTGTATCAAATTTCAACTGTTTTGCATTAATTTTCTACTTCCTCTTGAATTCGCAACAATCGATTATATTTTGCAACTCTTTCTGACCGGCAAGGAGCACCTGTTTTTATCTGTCCTGTATTAAACGCTACAGCCAGATCAGCAATCGTTGTATCCTCCGTCTCACCTGAGCGGTGTGATATAATTGCTCGATACCCCGATTTTTGAGCCGTTTCAATTGCTTCTATTGCCTCTGTCAGCGTTCCTATCTGATTTACTTTGATCAGAATCGCATTTGCAACACTTTTTTTGATTCCTTTTCTCAGTCGTTCTACATTTGTCACAAAGAGATCGTCCCCTACCAATTGTACATCCCGTCCCAATCGGACCGTCAACAATTCCCATCCTTCCCAATCTTCCTCATCCAGTGGATCTTCTATCGAACAAATCGGAAATTCCTGCATCAATTCTTCGTAATAATCTATCAGCTCTTCTGCTGAACGGATGACTTTTTTCCCACACATTTTACTTTCTCCTGGAAATTCATATGTCTTAAAATCAGCGTTATATAATTCTGATGCTGCAATATCCAGTGCAATCCTAATATCTTTTCCCATCCGATATCCTGCCATTTCCACCGCCTGTTTCAAATACTGCAATGCAGTTTTTGCATCCGGAAGATTTGGTGCAAACCCACCTTCATCCCCAACTGCTGTGCTAAGCCCCTGCTTTTTCAATAAAGCTTTTAATTCCTGATAAATTTCTGCACACATTCTAAGCCCTTCTCTGAAATCATCTGCTCCAACCGGCACGATCATAAACTCTTGTATATCCAATGTATTATCTGCATGTACACCACCATTCAAAATATTCATCATTGGTATCGGTAGTTTTTTCGCATTTACACCCCCGAGATAACGATACAGTGGAATCTGTAATGCATTTGCCGCCGCATGGGCACATGCAAGTGAAACACCCAGCAATGCATTGGCTCCTAATTTCTTTTTGTTCAAGGTTCCGTCTAAACGAATCAATACCCGGTCAATTTCGCTCTGCCCAAAAATATTCATCCCGATGATACTTTCTGCAATCTGATTATTTACATGTTCCACTGCTGCCTGGACACCTTTCCCTCCATATCGCACCCCTCCATCTCTTAATTCTACCGCCTCATATTTTCCGGTAGACGCTCCTGATGGAACAGCTGCCTTGCCGATTATATTTTCTCCTACAAGCACTTCTACTTCTATTGTCGGATTTCCTCTGGAATCTAATATTTCTCTCGCGTACACATCTCGTATCGGCATGTATTCATACATAGCAAAAACCTCCTTGGATTTTTTAATTTTAGTATTCCAAGAAGGTTTTATTTCATACTATCGTAAATTTATTTTTCTCTCCAAAAATATTACATCAGCTCACTATTTGCTCCGTCTGTCCGGAATAACAAATATCCACACAAGCGAGCTAACTAACAGTAAATATGGATAAAATAACTTTGGCATGATCTGGAACGCTGATATCTCATAGCCCAGCTCATTCACTGCTGAAATTGCAACCAACATCTGTGCTCCATAAGGAATCACCCCTTGGAACACACAAGAAAATGTATCCAGCAAAGAGGCTGCTTTCCGTGGTTTAATACCATATTCGCGTGACATCTCCTGTGCGATTGGGTTTGCCATTACAATTGCAACTGTATTATTGGCAGTCGCAATATCCATTGCTCCAACAAGCATTCCCATCCCCAACTGACCGCCTTTATTTCCTTTAAAGATTTTTTTGATAAATTGCAGTAACGCTTCAAACCCACCATATTCACGGATCAAAGCACACATCGCCGCTACCAAAACAGCTACCATACTGGTTTCAAACATTCCGGCAGCCCCTGAGCCCATATTACTCAGCAAATCGATTGCCTGAATATGTCCTCCTGCAATCATAATAACTGATCCGGACACAATTCCAATCAGTAATACCACGAACACATTAATTCCTGCAATTCCACCTGCCAATACCAACAGATATGGTATAATCTGCACCAGATTATATGACTGCTGGATTTGTCCGTTTATATCTGTCTTAAATGATAAAACCAATATCATGATCAAAGTTACCACTGCCGCCGGAAGAGCGATCCAGAAGTTTTCTTTAAACTTATCCTTCATCGCACATCCTTGTCCATTACATGCCGCAATCGTTGTGTCGGATATAAACGATAAGTTATCCCCAAACATTGCTCCTCCCATAACAGATCCTACACATAATGGAACTGAAAATCCGGATACACCTGCTACTGCTACTGCAATCGGCACGATTAATGTGATTGTTCCAACGGATGTTCCCATAGCTGTCGATACAAAGCAGGCAACTACAAACAATACTGCAACTGCGAATCTTGCCGGAATCATAGAAAGCATAAAATACGCAACACTTTCTGCACTGTCACGCCCTACAACTCCTACAAATGAACCCGCTGTTAAAAAAATCAACAACATCGTAATAATATTCTTATCCGCCAAACCTTGCGCCATTAATTCCAGCTTTTCATCAAAACTAACTGTCCGATTCTGCAGACAAGCTACCAGTATGGCCACCAAAAATGCGATTACGATTGGCACATTATAAAATCCCATCGGAATCTCCAGCACATACTCAAACAAAATTCCCAACCCCAGATACAACACAAGAAATACTACAATAGGCATCAAGGCAATTGGATTACTTTTTTTCTTTTGCATCATACTCTACTTCTCTCCTCATTTTTCCTAACAGAACCCATTGTACCATTCTTTTCTTATTTTGGACAGTGAAAATATTTTCCTATTTCCACAAAAAGTAAAACAGACGATCAATTTTCATCAATCATCTGTCTTTATTTATTTCAATTCAATTTTAGTGAAAATAATGATCTCCCAGCTGGTATCCCATACCGCCTTGATCAAAATAGAGACAATCTCCGATTGGATTACTTCCGGACAACGCATCTATTGCTGCCTGCATAGCACTTGGTGTATACCCTGCACTATATCTGACACTGTCAAGCCACCCTGTCATCGCCGGGCCAAATTGTCCTGATTGGTATACTACCTCTGAAATACTGTTTGGATACACCGCACTTTTCACACGATTCATAATAACCGCTCCGACTGCTACCTGACCTTCGTAAGGTTGATTTCCCGCCTCACAAAAAATAATCGATGCCAACAGTTCTTTGTCTGCTTCCTGAAGCTGTGCCACAGCTGCTTCCTCTTCGGCTTTTCTTTGTGCCTCCGCCTGCTCTGCCGCAATACGTTCTGCTTCTTTTTTCTGCGCTTCCTCTAATTCGCGCTGCGCCTTTTCTTCCGCTTCTTTCTTCTCCTGCAAAGCTTTCTCTTCCGCTTCTTTTTCTGCTTGTTTCTGCTCTGCTATTTTCTTGTCCAACTCTTCTACTGTCAGCAATCCTGCCTCCTGATATTCATTTTCCATAACAATTTCATCTGTTCGTTCTGAATCCTGAAGTAATTGAGCAAAGGATGCGATTTCCATGTGGTCGGATGCATACATCATTTCTGTATGATGCTCCGCAGCCTGTGTATTAACGCCTAATGTCATCACCGTAACCGTGGTTGCAACTACCGCCATAGATACCCATCTTTTATATTGAATCATATAGTCTCCTCCTACAATTTCGTAACATTCTTTGCAATTTTATTTCACTTTAATTAACGAGTTATAATAAATTATATTCATTTTTTTCGTTTTTATTACAAATGTTACAATTTTGTTACGAGTCGACATTCTAATATAAAATTTCAAACTTGTCAACAATAAATTTTAATTTCCACTGATTGCCAGAACATCTCCCTTTTGAATAACCGTCTCTCCTTTTGGGATAACTGTCGAGCCATCTTCTCGTCGGATTAACGCAATCATTCGCTCTTCCATTTTCGGTAAATCTTTAATCTGACACCCGATTCTTCCATCTCCTTCTTCCACCGTTTCTTCCCTCAATACCATATCAATATCCCCTTCATAGGATTGCGCGTTCAGTACAAGAATATCTCCTTCTTTTATCTTCACTTCAGCCCTTGGGATAATATCCTCATCACCACGTTTAATCAAAACGATCAACATATTTTTTATCCGCAGTTCAGAAATCTTTTTACCCACATACTTATGATCCTTTTCCATTTTCATTTGAATTAATTGAATCTGTTGTTCTTCCTGATAATCACTAAATGTCTTCATAACATTTTGTCCATCATCTACCATATCAAGTCGTTCTGCAACCACCGGAAGTAAGAGCCCCTGAAATGTAACAGAAATCAACGCCACACAAAATACGATGTTAAACACATCACTTTTCGTATAAACCGGACTTACTGTCACCATAATTGCAAATACGATCGAAGCGGCGCCTCGCAATCCGGAAAATGCAATCAAGGTTTTCTGTTTAAAGCTTGCACGGAATGGCAAAAGCAACAAAAAAGTTGCTATCGGCCTTGCGATAAAAGTCAAACCTATAAAAACCAATATTGCACTTCCTGCAATTCCCAATAATTGCGATGGGAAAACAAGTAATCCTAACAAGAAGAAAATTAAAATCTGCGCCAGATGATTGATTCCATCAAAGAAGTGAATCAATACAACTTTATGATCAAATTTCTGATTTCCTATTATAATCCCTTGTAAATACACACTCAGATATCCATTTCCTCCAAGCAATACAGAACCGGCATAAGCAAATAATACCAATGCAATCATCAGAATTGTATCCATACCTTCGATTTCAAATTCAATATGCTTTAAACTCCAAACAGCAAGTACACCAACCCCTATTCCAAATAAAAAACCGACCCCAATCTGTTTTATTAGCATCCAGACAATATTTTGATTGCTCAATGACATCCAACTCAAAATGATCATCGTCATCATATAAGCAACTGGATCGTTGCTTCCACTTTCTACTTCCAAAATAGATGCTGTTCCATCTTTTAAGTTTAACTGTTTTGATCGTAATATAGAAAATACTGACGCTGCATCCGTAGAACCAACAACTGCGCCTAGCAACATACCTTCTTTAAGAGACATATGTAATACATAATGACAAAATACACCTGTCAATACCGATGTTAATACAACCCCCAATGTTGACATGCAAATTGATTGTTTAAGAACCGGCTTTGCCGCTTTTAAACTTGTTCCAAAACCACCATAAAACATAATAAAGACAAGTGCCGTAGAACAAATTTTTTCCGCTATCCCAAAATTATCGAATGGAATTTTAAAAATCCCTTCACTTCCAAATACCATTCCAATCGCCATAAACACTAAAACAGCCGGCACTCCAATCCTGTTTGTCAACTTATTTGTTAAAATACATGTTATAATTACAACCGCACATAAAATTAAACTTGTCTCCACACACTCACCCCTTCTTTTTTCTATTTCTTCCTATTATAACATATGTCCCTTTATAAAACGAAACTGAAAAAGAGGCGTTGGTATGTTCCACGCATACCAACGCCTCTTTGCACTACTATTTTTTATTCAAGAATGCCTCTGCATTCTTGCTGCGAGATGCGCGTCATGCAATGCATGACATACTTCTTCTGCGCATCTCTGCAATCCTGCCGGAGGCTATATCAGATGGGGGATTGACTCCCACCACTGATACTGATTCATTACTCGCCACCTACAGAGGTGGGAGTCATCTCACATCTGATATTCTTATCTCATTTTAAAAATAGGACTGATTTTTTTGTAGATCAATAACACAATCAGTGAAACCAAAATACCTTTTAATAAGTTAAATGGTGCTACTGCAAATAACACAAATGTTGAAAGACTTGTGATGTGTGAATTAACTGCAGTTCCCATTGCTACCAATGCGTCGATTGGCATTCCAAATGCTTTTGCATAAACTGGAAGTAATACAAATGCATTCATTGCACTTCCTACAACAACCATCAAAAGTGTTCCAGCTATCATACCAAGCAACGCGCCCTTTCTTGTACGTTTATATTTGTAAATAATACCTGCCGGTACACACAATGCACATCCTACCAGAAAATTGGCTACCTCTCCAACACCAGCTGTAGTTGTTCCGTTGATTACAAAGTTCAAAAGAATTTTAACAAATTCGATTGCTGCACCTGCCAAAGGTCCCATTACAAAACATCCGACCATTACCGGAACTTCGCTGAAATCAATCTTGTAAAATGATGGTGCAAATGGAAGTGGAATCTCAAATAACATCAATACCACTGCGATTGCTGCAAGCATACCAATCTGAACCAACGTTCTTACTCCTACTTTTTGTGTTTTTTCTGCTGTTGCTACATTACTACCTGTGCTCATCTTTTTTCTCTCCTTTAAAACAAATAGATTTTGAAAAGAAAGAAAGTCTTCTTGGAAGTGTTGTCAAAAAAGAAACCCCGGATTTTCTAATCCGGGGCTTTGTTATCTCTATGACATCAATTTCTTCTCTCATCCAGACTTTACTGTCGGTACTGGAATTCTCATCAAACTTATGAGTCACCAGTTCAACCACTTATGTGGGTCGCGGACTATACCGCCGGTTGGGACTTGCACCCTACCCCGAAGAATTTCTTTGTTCAATTTCATATATAAGTATAATCATGTATTTTTATAAAATCAAGAGTTTTTCACAAATTAATTCTGATTTTCTGAACTTTTTCAAAATCTTCATCCACATTCTTGAAATCCTCTTTTGATTAGAAACTATTTTATTTCTTTTCGTCTGTTTTCCTTGCCTTTTCCATGATTTCTCCGTATTTACCTATAATATAACCATAATTTTCTCTCTTGTGAGGCAACATACACTCTGTGCAATCTTTAATCCCGCTCTCTGTATATCGAAAGTTTCCTCCACATTTATCTCCCAGAGTATATAACGGACAATAGCAAAATAAACAATTAAAATCTTCCGGATGATTTGTTTTATGACATGGAAAATACTCACATTCTTTATTACAGAAAAACGAGTAATGCTTTCCCATCCACTTTGGCTGTTCACTCATTTTACGTTCCTATCTTTCACAAATTTTCTCAATCATTTTCAATTCTTCCTCTGAAAATGATGTCTGCTCAACAATTGATATATTTTCTTTAATCTGTGATGGTTTTGATGCGCCGATTAATACTGAGCATACCTCATCGTCTTTTAATACCCAGGACAAAGCCATCTGTGCAAGTGTCTGTCCTCTCTGTTTTGCCAGTTCATTTAACTCTGCAATTTGCCTCAAACGTTCTTCTGTCAAATCACTTTTGTGTAAAAAACGATTATCTCTGGCAATTCTGCTATCTTGCGGAATCCCCTCCAGATATTTATCTGTCAGCATTCCCTGAGCCAATGGACTAAACGCAATAATCCCAACCCCAGCTTCTTTGCAATATTTTTTCACTCCATCCTCTTCAATCGTTCGATCAAACATCGAATATCTTCTTTGATTCACTATAAATGGACAATGAAGTTCTTTTAATATAGAAACTGCTTTTTCCGTATACTCTTTATTATAATTAGAAACACCCGCATATAAAGCTTTCCCGCTTCTTACAATATCCGCAAGTGCCTGCATTGTTTCTTCAAGCGGAGTGTCAGGATCCATTCTGTGGTGATAGAAAATATCCACATAATCTAATTTCATCCGTTTCAGACTTTGATCCAAACTTGCCATCAAATATTTTCTGCTGCCCCAGTTTCCATAAGGCCCATCCCACATATCATATCCTGCCTTGGTTGTAATCACCAACTCATCACGATATGGCCGAAAATCCTCTTCCATTAAACGACCAAAATTACTCTCTGCACTTCCGTATACCGGGCCATAATTATTAGCCAGGTCAAATTGTGTAATACCGAGGTCAAACGCCGTTCTACACATTTGTTTCATGTTATCATAATTATCTTTACTTCCAAAGTTATGCCAGAAGCCTAACGAAACTGCCGGAAATTTCAAGCCACTTTTTCCCACTCGGTTGTACTGCATCAAATCATATCTTGATGCATCTGCTTTGTAAATGTTTGCGATATCTGCCATTGCCGGTTCCCCCTTTTTATGAAATATGCTATTTCTTCATTATTGACATTATACACTATACTTTCTTAAAGTGATAGCTGTTAATCCACCCCAATCTGCTTATAAACAAAAAAATCACGAAGCCTTATCGACTTCGTGAAATACTATAACAACATCGGAGTGACGTGATTCGAACACGCGACCTCTACGTCCCGAACGTAGCGCTCTACCAAGCTGAGCCACACTCCGATAATAAAAGAATCTGGACAATCCAGATTCTAAGCTACGGAAAAGGGACTTGAACCCCTACTAACAGAGTCAGAGTCTGCTGTGCTGCCAATTACACCATTCCGCATCATCTTTATTTATCTTATTTGTCACACGCAACATGATTATTATATCAGACTGTCCAGAAAAATCAAGAGCTTTTTTATATTTTTTTCGTTAGAATTTTCAACTCTTTAAGCGCTATTGTCAGATATTTATTTGCTATTTAGTTCATTAAGTTGGCAATACGTTCCTTACAAAAAATTGATATAAGAATTCTTGCTCAGATTCCATGAGCGGGTGACACATAAGGGCGTAAATTTTTGCTAAAAGCAAATGAATTTGAACTCAAACTTGCTGCTATGCAGCTTCAAACACGTTCGTTCAAATTCATTAACACAAAAATTTACGCTCTAAGTGTCTCCAACGCTCACTCCATATTCGCTCGAATTTCTTATATCATTTTTTTGTAAGTAATGTATTGGCTCAAGTTGTGAAGTGAATAGCAACAAAGGATATTGAGTGGCGATATCTGCGATAATGGATTCTAGGGGCTTGAAGATGCAAAATTTTGATGGGGAACATCCGCAAAGCATTGAAAGAGCAAGTTGAGGATGCACAATTTCTGCGGGGGGGTATCTGCAAGTTATAGGAAGGGCAAGTTGAGGATGCATAATTTCAACGAGGAGCATCTTCACGTTATCGAAAATATGGGATGTAGATGCAAAATTTGCAAAGGGAGTATCTTTAAATCCCAGAAAAGGCAAGATGCAGATGCAATTGTACATGCCAGGCAGGCTGAAAAGTATCTGCAAGCTCAAAGAAAAGTAAGTTGCAGATACAACAGCTGCCAAAAGAGCATCTGCAACAGCGAATATCAAGGTCTTGCAGATACATCAGTTGTCAAAAAAGCGAGAGTGTGAAACTTTTTCTGTAAAATAGTATTTAGAAGGTTCTTCTATGATAAAATAGAATCATAGGAGGGCCTTTTATTATGGCAAGACAAAAGAAACCTGTACACAGGGTACAAAT
>NZ_JAKVPP010000026.1:0-9795 GCF_022487435.1 Mediterraneibacter sp. NSJ-151
GGACGGGGTTTAGTGGCTTTTTTGCTTACACAAAAAGCCACTAAACCCCGTCCCCAAATGGTTCCCCGTCCCTGTTTGACTCTCAACTTAATTTTTTTATCAAAAATTTCTGTAATGCATCTACACCAATTCCGACATAGACAACACCTGCAATCATTGCTGCACCAATCTGAATCGGGAGTGTTCCAATCTCACTCACTTTCAACGGACCCATAATCGTAAGTCCGATTGCCCATCCACACAGCCAGGATGGTGTAAAAATGTATTTTGGAACGTTTTCACCGATGAGAACTGCGAGTCCTCCTAAAATAAATAATGTACAATATAATTCTACATCTGGATTGAATTGGAATGTTTCCATAATCCATACTGCCAGCACTGCCCACACATCTCCACACAGAAATCCTGCTGCTATTTTAAATGCATCGGAACGCTTATTTCCATTTGCCACATATAAACCTGCACAAATGAGGGCTACCGCTCCTGTTGTCACTCCGATATATGTACTTAATACCGCCCATATTGGCGGCATAAATGCGATGCCAAATGCTAATGTACCAATACGAATTCGTTTTTCTTTTTTTGCGTCCATCAATTATTCCCAATCAAATCCGTCCCATACTTTTTTACCAGTATAGACTTTTAAATTTTCTTCTCCGTTTAATACACGGATTGCCCCGGCTGCCATAGCTTCCATCTCGAATTCTCCCGGATATGCCGTAACCGGTGCGATAAATGAGCAGGCTTCTGTAATCTGAGCAACAAGATCTTCATTGTAGACCATTCCTCCGCCAAGAAGGATTCCATCTACTTCCCCATGCAATACTGCTGCCATAGAACCGATGCATTTCTCAATCTGATAAATCATTGTATTCCAAAGCATTTCTGCATATTTATCACCATTTTTAGCACGGACAGTTAATTCCAATGCATCAGAAATACCTGCGTGACTTACAAATCCACCTGTTCTTGTGCAAAGCTTTTTCACATCTGCAATATCCAGATTATTTTCTTTCATATAGCTTAATAAATTTGCAACAGAAATGCTTCCACAGCGGGTTGGTGCCATTGGACCTTCTCCCCCGACAATATCATATCCGTCTATCATTTTTCCTTTGCGGTGAGCAGATACGGAAATACCTCCGCCAATGTGACATACAACATAATTGCATTCCTCATACTTCTTATTCATCACATTTTTACTATGACGGATTGCGGTTTCTTTTAAATTCAATGCGTGCAAATGGATAATACGGTTCACACCCTTTATACCTGTCATTCTGGCAAGATCCTGCAGCTCATCTACATCCGGTGGATTCACTACCATTGCCTTTGCACCATACTGCTCTGCAAATTCTCTTGCAAGCTGCGGTCCAAGACCTGCCGGATGAATCACGCCATTAGCACTATTTCTTGCATGCTCAAGCATCAAATCTGTCACTTCATATGTGCCGCCTTCCATTGCGAGCAGTCCGCCCCCTCGTCCGACAAATACATCCACATCATCCAATCTTACACCAGCCTCATTTAAAAGCTGTAAAATGGTGTCGCGACGATATGGTAACTGTTCCGGAAGAGACTGAAACTTATCCAGTTCTTTCGCATCATGGGATACATTTTTTGAGAACAAACAATTCTCACCTTCAAACAATGCAATCTTTGTAGATGTAGATCCAGGATTGATTGTCAACACTTTATATTCACTCATAACATTTCTCCATCTAGTAATTACGGGCGCATGTTACTGCGCCCGCATTACATTTATATATTTAGTAGCGATTTTGGTTTATTTGTTTATTTGCATTCTTCTGCAATCAATGATTATTTTGTTTTGCTTCCTGCTGCACGAGCTGCACTGATAATAATATTACCTTTAATTTCAGATACCGGGGCCCCTCTTGAGCAATCACAAACCACACTGTTGAATCCCTGAAGCATTGGTCCATAAGCATTTGCATGTCCAAACTGCTGAATCAATTTTACTCCAACATTACCTACATTTAAATCAGGCCAGATTACAACATTTGCCTTTCCGGCAACTTTGCTTTCTCTTGTAACTTTTTTTGCTGCTACAGCCGGTGAAATTGCTGCATCAAACTGAAATTCTCCATCGATTGCAAGATCTGGTCGAAGCTCATTTGCGATTTTTACTGCCTCTACAACTTTGTCGATCAATTCTCCCTGACCACTTCCAAGTGTAGAATAACTTACCATCGCACATCTTGGCTCCCAGTCTAGCAATGCCTTTACTGTATCACATGCTGAGATTGCAATACTTGCAAGCTGTTCTGCATTTGGATTTGTACATACTGCACTGTCTCCGACTGCAAGCAAACTGCCTTCGCTTCCTTCAAATCCAGGAATATCACAAAGTCCGATACTTGAAATTGTGCTGATTCCCGGCTGCAGTCCAATAATCATCTGTCCTGCTAAAAGTACATCTCCTGTTGTATTATCAATTCCTGCAAATGTTACCTCTGCCTCACCAACTGCCTGCATTACCATTGCATAATATAATGGGTTCTGCATACGGCGGCCAAGTGCTTTTTCTTTCAAAAGTGTTTCAGGCTTTGCAACATAGTCTGCAATTAGTTTATTTTTGTATTCTTCTTCCTGAATATCCACAATCTTGAAAACATCTGTCTCATATCCGCGCTCTTTGCACAGTTCTGTGATTTTCTGAGCATCGCCTACAAGAATTGGAATGATATATCCTTCTTTTCCTGCCTCATAAGCAGCCTGCATCATTTTCTCGTTTTCAGCCTCCGGAAAGGCAACGCGCTGTGGATCTTCTTTTGCTTTTGCATAAATCTGATCTAATACGCTCATTTTTCTCCTCCAAAAGTAATTTATTTACATTTTGTATTGTAAGAAATACATTTTCAAAACAACAGCACACATTTACAAAATGTGTCTGCTTTTGTTCTTTAAATTGTAAAATGATTTACATTTCTTCCTCGATTAAATCAACAAGATCTGAGATTGTATTACATGCACTTGCATCAGCTAACATCAAAGCCACATCTAATTCATTTTCAATTTCCGAAACTAATGCTACCATCTGTACAGATGCTCCGCCTAAATCCTCTTTAAATGATGTTTTTTCTGAAAGTCCTGCCACATCTTTTTTGTATGACATAGCTACCATGTTTAATACTTGTTCTAAAATTTCCTGTCTTGACATTGTTTGGTTCTCCTTATTCTTCATCTAAATCAAATACTACTGTTTTCACTCCATTATCACGTTCCACAATTGCTGCATGAACATTTACCGGGAGTTTCGCTTCCAGCTCTGCTCTGTTCTTTCTGCTGACTCCGCGAACAACTGCATTCAATCTTGTTCCTTCTTCAATTTCTACTTCTCCATAACAGAATTTACCTAATTTTTTATATTCCGGTTTTGTAGAAAGTGCTGCCGGTAATACGATGGAATGTAATTTTGCTTTTCCACTGATTTCATACCACTCTGTTTCATAATTTCCACAATTATTACATGCATATACAGGTGGGAATTCTACATGTCCGCACTTTGGACACTTACGACCTAAAATTTTTCCCTCTTCAAGTCCTAAATAAAATTTCTCTACGACTTTCTCCAATTTGATAGCCATGGTACTTCCTCCTCTTTATTAGTCCATTGTACGAATCACGATTGCTGCCACATTCTGTGCTCCGCCATATCCACGAAGCATTGCTGTCTTAGGCACTTTCTTAACCTCACGTTCTCCACACTCATTCCACATCTGTTTACAAGCTTCGTACATATCAGCCAGACCAGATGCAGCATGCGCATGTCCAAATGATGTTCTTCCACCATTTGTATTGATTGGTTTATCACCATCCCATGCTGTACGTCCATCACAGATATATTTCCATCCTTCTCCGTATGGAAGATATCCGGCAATTTCTGCTGATACCAAATGAGAAGTAATAATAAAGTCATTTGCAAAGAAAATATCCAGATCATCTCCTGACAATCCTGTTGCTTCGTATACCTGACGAACAGCTTCCTCTGTTGCAGCAACTTCAAAATGTGGTGTTGTTGCTTCACAAGCAGCACTTCCTATTCCAAGTACTTCGATTGGTTTATGTTTTAAATTCTTTGCGATTTCCGGAATCTTCTCTGTTGCACATACGATACAAGCAGCAGCTCCGTCACATTTTAACTCAACTCCGCCTGCACGAAGGAAATCTCCCATTTTCGGATTATATGGAGAATTCATGTACTCATCTAATGTCATGCCTGCTTTTTCTGCCAGTTCTTCGTATGTTGTTCTTTCAATCGCAAGCGGGTTTGTAGAAGCATTTCTTCTATTATTAATGCACATTGCATTCAATGTGTTATTCATATCCTCTGCTGAAATACCTCTTGTACGGACATACCATTCAGCCGCATCGTCATAGATTAATTCCTGTCCGGCCATAAGTTGTCTTGTATATGTACGGTCATACAACCATGATGTTGTTTTCAAAAATTTATCCATTGTCATCTTATCGCGTTTATATGGATGCTTTGGTGTTTCTACGCTGTCAGCCGGACTTGGTGTACTGTCACCAAACTCAACGGCACCCGTAAGTACACAGTCATATTTTCCTGATGCAATTGCATTTACAGCCTGCTCGATTGCAAGATAACCTGTACAACATGCTTCTGAGTGATGGATAGAACCTTTTCCTTTCATACCAAACCAGTTTGAAATCTGCACGTTTGGTGTTAAATAGTTTGAACCATTCAGAGGACTTGCCTGTCCATGAAAATAAAAATCTACATCCTGTGGATTTACTCCTGCATCTTCCATTGCCTTCAATGCTGCATATCCAAACATTTCACCTTCTGTCAGTCCGTCTGTTTCCGGATTATCTACTGTATACATAAATGGAGTACATCCAACACCGATAATAGAAACGCTTCTCTGGTATTTTCCCAATTTCGTCTGATTCATTGTTTTCATCCTTTCTTATGAACATTTTCCTGCGTAAGAACATAGACATCTGTTTTTTGTATCATCATCCAACGCCAAGTCTCGCGGCTGCTCGACTTAAATTTTGTTCTTTACGATTCTTGCTTAATTATATATAATGATTTTAATGATTTCATCGTGTCACAGCATGATATTATACGGATTAATTTTGATTTTTTTGTGCGAACGCACAATGGATTTTTCATAAAGGAGTATATATGGAATATCAGATTTTTATGTCGAAACTAAAAGAAAAGGGGTATCAGCCGCAAATATTCGGGCATTCTGACAATGTCTGTGATATGATCAATGTTCGAATTTTTGACCCGATGCGCCCACATTTTGAATCTTCAAGTCTGTATCTGACTTCTACAAACACAATGCCCGCAGCCAATACGAATGCTGAATTTACTTTGATGTGTTTTGGAGAACGTTTAGATTTCTCCGTATATGAGCAAAGTTGCTTCACTATTTTATATTTTGGCACATCCTTCTCGCAGGCTGCACTTTTTAATACTGCTATGGAATTATTAACAGAAATCCAACAGATCACTGCAGGTATGCATCTTTTGTTAAATGCCTCTTTTTCCGGAAAAGGACTTCAATATCTGGTAGACACTGCTTCAAGAATATTTGGTAATCCAATCTATGTTGTTGATTTACAAAATAAATATCTGGCCATCTCTGCCGGTATTGTTCCGGATAATGATTTCTTTCGTGAAGAAAGCAAATCTGGTTATATTAGCAAACAAGGAATTGCTTCTATCCGCGCTAATCATCTGGATGAAATGGTTCGAAAATATAATCACCCTTATTACTATACAAGCGAACTTGTTCACACTGGTATGCTTGTAGATGCGATCCACATACAAAATATTGAAGTAGGTCATGTCATGATGCTGGAATCTGAACATCCTTTTGAAGACTATGTTCCTGATTTCTTCCATCGTTTTTGTAAACTGGTATCACTCGAACTTCAGAAAGATCCTGCTTACACAAGAAACAAAGGGGTTATGTACTCTTATTTTCTTGTAGATTTACTTCGCAACCCTCAAAATAATATTGAAAATTTCAAGGAACGTCTGGAGGTACTCGGTTATAATCTTAAAAGTTCTTTCTATATTATAGCCATACCACCATCTGCACAAAGTTCCTCTCATTTGCAGTTAGAAGTGATTTTGGAGCATTTGAAACGCATTTTTTCTGGAAGTATTTATGTCATCTACGAAGACACGATTGTATTTCTAATTAATAAAGACTTATATCAAGGGTTCAGTGAATATGAACTTACGCAGCTAAAAGACTATCTCTCTGCTAATAATTTAAAAGCTGGAATCAGTAACTTCTATCAGAATCTGGAAGATACTTCTCGTTTCTATCAACAGGCGATTGATGCGATTAATCTTGGTCTGAAGTTAAACACTTCCAATCCGCTTTGTTATTATAGTGATTATTATGTTTATAAAATGTTGGAAATATTTGAAAAAGAAGATACGGAAATCCGATTTTTAATCCATCCAGGATTGATGAACCTCTATTTATATGACCAGGAAAAAGGGACTGATTTTTTAAATACGCTTCAAGAATACTTGAAAAACCCGGGACAGTCTTCGCTTGTCGCCAAGAATCTTCATGTACATAAGAATACGTTACTGTACCGGATGGGAAAGATTAAGGAATTGATTGGAAGTGACCTGACACAGGGGGATGATTATATGAATATGAATCTGTCGCTGATGATTATGAAGTATCTGAATATGTTGTAAGTTGCTATTGAGTTCATGACAACCCCAAGCAAGAAAAGACTATGCACTCCTGCTCAGCTTCGTCGGGCAAGCCCGACTCCAATTCGCTGGATTGCATAGTCTTTTTCTTGCTTTGTGGTGTATCCTGATTGAAATAGGTGGAGCGATGAAGAATTTACTTTTCTGGTATCTGATGTATCTATATTCTCGGTTTATTTGCTTGTGCAGATGCTTTTTTGGTAGCTGATGTATCTGCAATCCCTTGATATTCGCTGTTGCAGATGCTCTTTTCTTGACCAATGTATCTGCAACTTGCTTTTCTTTGAACTTGCAGATACTTTTAAGCCTGCCTGTCATGTACAATTGCATCTGCATCTTGCCTTTTCTGGGATTTAAAGATACTCCCTTCGCAAATTTTGCATCTACATCCCACATTTTTGATAACATGAGGATGCTTCTCATCAAAATTTTGCATCTTCAATCCCCTAAAATCCGCTATCGCAGATATCATCGCTCAATATCCTTTGTTGCTATTTAGTTCACAACTGCCCCAAGCAAGAAAAAGACTATGCACTCCTGCGGGAGCTTCGTCGGGCAAGCCCGACTCCAATTCGCTGGATTGCATAGTCTTTTTCTTGCTTTGCGGTGTGCCGTAATTGAAATAGGTAAAGTGATGAAAGATTTACTTTTCTGGGATCTGATGTATCTATATCCTCGGTTTATTCGCTGCCGCAGATGCTTTTTTAACAACTGATGTATCTGCACTGCCTTGATATTCATTGTCGCAGATGCTCTTTTTAGACCGATGTATCTGCAACTTGCTCTTCTTTGGACTTGCAGATGCTTTTCAGTCTGCCTGGCATGTATAATTGCATCTACATCTTGCTTTTTCTGGGATTTAAAGATACTTCCTTCGCAAATTTTGCATCTACATCTCACGTTTTCGATAACGTGAGGATGCTTCTCATTGAAATTCTGCATCCTCAACCTGCACTTTCTAGACCTTGCGGATATTCCCCAGTAAAGCTCTGCTTTTTAATTTATTAGATTTGCGATAACGCACTGAGAAAAAATATTGGATATGAATTTCTGTGAATACAAAGGAAGCGATTGGAAATACTAAAAGGCTAGAATTTTACGTTAGAGCTTAGAAACTTGCTGTTTGAGGGCACAGCCCGAGTTGCTGGTTTCTAAGCTCTGTTTTTAGTAATAATTCTGACCTTTATGTATTTCCCGCTGACGGAGTCTGAACAGAAATTCATATCCAATATTTTTCTCAGGGACGCTTATCCAACTTAATGAACTAAATAGCAATCCTAAGCAACATATTACACACAGTCCCAAACGCAATACTCACCAACGTATTATGCTTCCATTTATAACTAACTGCCACCACGATCACTGCTACAAATTGTGCAATCCCTACTCCTCGAACATCCCGGATTGCATCTTTTAGACAATATACGATCAACACTGCCATAATCGCCGATGGAAGAATTTTTCCAAGATATATCAATTTTTCCGGCATTTGTCTTCCACCGCGAAATGCTACAAACGGCAACGCCCGAAGAGAAAATGTAATCACTGCCGAAACAAAAATTGCAATAAATATCATTTCTTTACTCACAATGTACTTCCTTTCCATTTTCCTCTCTGACAAGTAATAAGATTCCAGACACAATCAAGAGTGCCACTAACATGAACCGTTGCGGACCGAATAAATATAAGCTTATCAGTGCTACTATAATCCCTAAAAGTGCAGGAAAATGATTCTCACTCTTCTCCCATTGGTCAATAAAAATAATAACAAACAACGCTGTCATGCAAAAATCAATTCCTTCTAATTCAAATGGGATCAATTGTCCCAACACGCCACCGAGTACTGCTCCAAACATCCAGTAACATCTGCTTAAAAATGCCACCCCAAACATACTGTCTTCTTTTTTCTTTTCATCCTGACATTCTGCTTCCAAAGTCAGATTGACCGCATATGTTTCATCTGTCATCGTGTGGATCATATAAGGTAAGCGCTTTCCCATTTTTTTGAATTCATCAATGAATGTCAGGCTATAAAATGTCTGCCTGCTATTCATCAATAGTGCTGTCAATGCGATGGTAAGAATAGAAGCTCCACTGCTTAAAAATGTAATCAAAACAAACTGAAATGCTCCTGTATATACGGTTAAACTGATCAATAAAGAATAGTACCAATGAAATCCCGCTTCTTCCATCATAATCCCATATGCCATACTTACAAACACGTAACTACACAAAATAGGAATCGATTTTATAAATGCATGTTTCATTTTTTATAAAATCCCTTCTTCTAATTTTTTATAGATTGCATTTGCAAGAATTCGATGACTCTCCTTATCCATGTGTTCCTGGTCTGCTGCCGAGCAGCTCACATAATCTGCTGCCCGCATAAACTGTTTTCCATATTTCTGAGCAATCGTTTCATATACCGATTCCAATTCTTTCGACACTTCTACCGATTCCTGTGAAAATTCACGGTCAAACTCTTCCATCCATACTTTATCCCCCAAATGAATCGGAGATATCACCAGTACTTTCGCTTTTGCTGCAAATTGTTCAATCTGTTCCAACAATTTTGCAATTCCTTTCCCGATTACTTCTGCAGATGCACCGAATATTGTTTTGCAGTCATTGGTTCCAAGCATCAAGACAATTGCATCTGGAGTGTGTGTTTCCAATAACGTTGGAAGTAATTCCGTTCCTCGTCTTCCTATACGAAACGGATCTTCAAATATTGTTGTTCTTCCGCATAACCCCTCTTCAATCACTCGAATATCGCGCCCCTGCAATTTTTCCTGTAAGACACCTGTCCATCTCTCTTCCCAAGGAAATCGTGTTCCTGTCTCCGCATTTAATCCCCATGTGTTTGAATCGCCAAAGCATAATATCTGTTTCATCTATCCTGCACCTGCCTTTTACTCTTATTTTGATACCCGATAAAATAAAAAACTCCACTTATCTTTTTGATAAATGAAGTTTAGCATCTTTCACCTATTAAGTCAATAGGGTTAGTGTGTTTTTACCAATGGGGACGGGGTTTAGTGGCTCTTTTG
>NZ_JAKVPP010000027.1:0-4141 GCF_022487435.1 Mediterraneibacter sp. NSJ-151
GTGGCTCTTTTGGCGTGCCAAAAGAGCCACTAAACCCCGTCCCCATTGATCACATTAACCGAAAGACTTGTTCTACTGTCATACGCATATTATTCTTTGCATTTTCTGTATTCATTGCTTCTTCTATTGTAGTAACACCTCTCACGATTGGAAAAAACGCATCAATTCCGACTTTATTGCACGCCGCAGCTTCCGGTGTAACACTTCCTGCAAACGCAATCACTTTTGCACCATGTTTCTTAGCACGTTTTGCCACTCCTACCGGTGCTTTTCCCATCGCAGTCTGAAAATCTAATTTTCCTTCGCCTGTTACAACGATGTCTGCATCCTTTAATTCCTGTTCTATTCCAACAGCATCTAATATCAGATCAATTCCAGGTATCAGTTCTGCCTGCAGATATGATAAAAATGCAAAACCCATTCCGCCGGCTGCTCCGCTTCCTTTGGCATTCACACAATCACACGCAAGAGTCTGTTCTGTTATAGCTGCGTAATGTTTCATTGCACCGTCAATCGGTACTTTTTGTTCTTCTGTCACACCTTTCTGCGATCCAAATATAAATGTAGCACCATTTTCTCCACAAAGTGGATTAGTCACATCACATGCCACTTTAAAAAATGACTCTGCAAGAAGTGGATTTTTCTTTTTTGTCTCAATCTGAGCAATTCGCCCCAACGCCTGGGCACCATTTCCGACATCTTCTCCATTTTCATCCAGAAACTCAAATCCTAATGCACGAAGCATTCCAACTCCTCCGTCATTGGTTGCACTTCCTCCGATTCCAACGATAAAATCTCTGCATCCTCTGGAAAGAGCATCTTCAATCATTTCTCCAACACCATAAGTAGTTGCCTTCATTGGATTTCTTTCATTCGACAACGTAATTCCTGCTGCTGAAGCCATCTCGATCACCGCTGTTTTTGTTTCCTTTAAATATCCATAATAAGCTGTTACCGGCAATCCGTAAGGTCCCGTTACCGTAACTTCTATTTTTTCTCCTCCAAGACCTTCTATTAACGCTTCTGTTGTTCCTTCTCCTCCGTCTGCCAATGGTTTTACCACCACTTTGGCATCAGGTTTTGCTGCCCTTATTCCTTCTTCTGCCGCTCTTCCGGCTTCCATAGAAGTCATGCTTCCTTTAAATGAATCTACTGCTACTACCACTTTCATATTCATTTTCCTCTGTCTCAAATCACCCTGCAAGGATCCTCTTTTCCCGCCTCATGAAGCATACAACTTTCAATCGAATGTTTTACCATATCACTTACTGCCTGGTCTGTATAAAATGCCATGTGAGGAGTTACGATAACATTTGGAAATCCTCTTAAAATATATAAATCATGCTTACTTAAAACATCTGATTTTCTATCAAAATAATACATTCCAAATTCGTCTTCAATAACATCCAATCCTGCCGCTCCTATTTTGCAGGATTCCAGTCCGTCAATTAACGCTTTCGTATCGATCAATCCGCCCCTCGCTGTATTAATCAACACAACACCATCCTGCATCTTCTGAATTGCTTCTGCATCGATCAAATGCATATTTTCCTTTGTTAATGGCATATGAAGGGTAATCATATCGCATTTTTCATAAATTTCATCTAAAGATGCATACTGTGCATATTTTTTCACTTCATCATTTTCATACTGATCATATGCGTAAATCTTACAGCCAAATCCGCTGATATCACGAATCACAGCACGACCGATTCGTCCGGTTCCGAGCACTCCGACTGTAAAATTCGGCATCTCTTTTCCCTTAATACCGGGAAGCGAAAAGTCATTGATTTCTTCACGCTGCATGATCCGTTTCATTTTACGAATGGACATCAGCATCAACATCACCGTATAATCCGCGACACACTCCGGAGAATACGTCACATTTCCCACGCTGATGCCACATTTTCTGGCAGCTTCCAAATCAATATGATCGTAACCGATTGTTCTTGTCGAAATCATTTTCACGCCAAGTGCATGAAAACGATTCATCAACTCCTCATCGATTTTAGTTGTAATGATACTGACATATGGGTATCCTTCTGCTAGATAAGCATTTTCCATCGTTGGAGCATCATGACAAATTCCAAGCTCTACATGATACTCTTCTGCAAATTTTTGAAAAAATTCTGCTTCATCGAATTCTCTATAACTGTATACAAATAATTTCATCGTGTATCCTCCTCCAATAATCGCCTAGTTGAGGTGCTTTCACTGAGACAAATTTGCTATTACTCACCACCTGAAGAGGTGAGAGTCTTCTCGACTTAAATCAATCCATAATGTTTCATGGCATACGCAATTCCGTCATCTTCAACGGTCTTAGTCACAAATTCTGTATAGGGATCAAGCACCTCTGAATGTGCTCCCAGTGCAATTGTGTGTTGTGCGTATTCGAACATGGATAAATCATTACCGCTATCTCCAAACACATAAACTTGATCCAACTCTAACCCAAGACGTTTTCTCATAAATTCACATGCCGTTGCTTTTGAAAATGGTTTCTGAGCGATTTCATATGCATTATCTCCTCGGTCAATCACTTCCATGTCTGCCTTCAGAAAATCGAAAAACTTTTGTTTATCGCTCTGCTCATCTGCATATACAAATAATTTATCGTATTCTATATCACCTTCATCGATATATTTTTCAATCCCGAGTCCTTTTTTTGCAAAAAATCGCCGAGACGTTTCGAGCATTTCAAATCGAGAGCGTTTTATCGGGAAATATGCATCCTCTGTACCTTCCAGGATTCCATCCAACTTACATTCGTACATCATATCAATAATGTCCTGTCCACGCTTTTTTTCTATATGGCTCTCCAACACGACCTCATCGTTGCACACCAGATAACATCCACATCCGCATAAAAATCCGTCAAAATCAAATCGTCGCAGCTGCGGTGGAATATTACAATAGGTACGTCCTGTATTGATATACATCTTATGTCCGTTTTTCTTTGCCTGATTCAACGCTTCCAATGCACTCTCAGGAATTTCCTTTGTAATTTCAGATAATATTGTTCCATCTATATCAAAAAACAATGCGCTTTTCTTCATTTTGTTTCCTCTTTCTAAAATTTCTATTTTTTTACTCTATCACTTTTTTGGGGAAATGTCTATTTATGCTTTACTTCCGTTCTGATTTTTCTTTTCTGTGAATATATTAAAACAAAAATCTTCTTGGATTCTTGTTTATGAAGAAAATCAAAGACAAAATTTCCACATTTCGCACTACCAAAACATATGCTATCTCGCTTCGTCTCTTTGCCATCCTCTTGTTTTTTTGTGCATCTTTTTGTATCGGACGTTTTACTGCACAAATGAAAGAACAACTTCGCCCATCTGCTATCACTTGTTCTTCTGAAGGAAACTGGGGATTAAGTTTTCAGACCGATGGCGAACCGCCCATTGCAAATGCATCTATGGAGGAACTTGCCAGATTCGATGCTTATTATGCACAAAATACTACTGAAAAAGTCCTCTACTTGACATTTGATGCCGGATTTGAAAATGGAAACACTCCCATAATTTTAGATGCACTGAAAAAACACAATGCTCCAGCCACATTTTTTGTTGTCGGAACTTATATTGAATCAAATCCAGATTTGATAAAGCGAATGGAGAAAGAAGGACATATCGTCGGCAATCATACATATCATCATCCTGATATGACAAAACTATCCTCCCTCTCTGCATTTGAAAAGGAATTAAAAGATGTAGAGAACGCCTACAACAATGTTACTGGCAAAGAAATGACTAAATTCTATCGTCCTCCGCAAGGGAAATATAATGAAAATAATTTACAAATGGCAAAAGAACTCGGCTATCATACTTTCTTCTGGAGTCTTGCCTATGTTGACTGGCAAGAAAATAATCAGCCGACAAAGGAAGAAGCTTTCGACAAGTTACTTACCCGTGTTCACCCAGGTGCCATTGTCCTGCTTCATAGCACATCTAAAACGAATGGCGAGATTCTCGACGAACTTTTAACAAAATGGGAAGAAATGGGATATCAGTTCAAATCATTAGATAGCATCAAGTAACCTTTTCAAATGCAGAGAGGGAGGATAGTTTTGTCATATCAGGATGATGATATGTATGATTGCCGACGATATGTCCTTCTTTCTCCATTCGCTTTA
>NZ_JAKVPP010000028.1:0-10693 GCF_022487435.1 Mediterraneibacter sp. NSJ-151
TTGAAGACGACGAGGTAGATAGGGCAGAGGTGGAAGTGTGGTAACACATGGAGCTGACTGTTACTAATAGGTCGAGGGCATAACCAGAACAGGTGATAGGAACAAGATGGATGAAAAAAACTTTGTATGCAGTTTTGAAGGTACATGTGAAATAAAAATGTTGAATGACAGTTTTGGTTGTTCAGCATTTTTTTTGTATACTAAAAGATAAGAAAAGGTATAAGTGATTAAAATTGTACTTAGGAAAAAACTTGTATTTCATATGAAAATAACGTACAATAAATTCGACAATTTAATAATGAAGGTTATTTGAAGAAGGAGACAACACATGAAAAGAAGAGTGACAAGTATTCTTTTAGTGTTCACAATGGCTGTTTCTATTGCACTGACAGGTTGTTCAGGTGATAAGAAAGAGACCAAGTCGAAGACGGAGAATGAACTTTCAGGAAAACCAGTCGAAGGGGGAACCATCAAAGTAGGTATATCCCAGGATTTAGACAGTCTTGACCCACATACGGCAGTATCGGCAGGAACGAAAGAGGTTTTATTCAATATTTACGAAGGTCTGGTAAAACCAGACAGTGACGGAAATTTAGTAGAAGCTGTAGCAAGCAGTTATGAAATTTCAGATGATGCAAAGAAATATACATTTACTTTGCGTGATGGTGTGAAATTTCATAATGGTAATGAAGTTACAGTGGATGATGTAAAATATTCGATCGATCGATGCGCCGATACTTCTAATGGAGGTCCATTAGTATCGGCGTATTCTATTATTGACAGTGTAAATATTCTGGATGATAAGACTGTTGAGGTTTGTCTGACAGAACCAAATACAGAATTTCTGGCATATATGACAACAGCAATCGTACCGAAGGATTCTGCTGATACACTGGCAACAAATCCAGTGGGAACAGGCCCATTCAAATATGTATCCCGCAATCCGCAGGAAAATATTATTCTTGAGAAAAATGAAGATTATTGGGGTGAAAAAGCACATTTGGATAAAGTGGAATTTAAGATTGTTGCGGATGCAGATATGTTGATAACAAACTTAAAGGGAGGTTCCATTGATATGGTCATGCGTCTGACAACAAGCCAGGCAGCAGAATTGAAAGATGGATTCCATATTGAAGAAGGAACAATGAACCTTGTACAGGCATTGTATTTGAATAATGCTGTAGAGCCTTTGAATAATGAAAAAGTCAGACAGGCTCTTTGTTATGCAATCAATCCGGATGAAATCATGGATATGATGGCAGATGGAAAAGGTGTTCGTGTGGGTACAAGCATGTATCCGGGTCTGAAGAAATATTTTGACGACAAGTATACAAATTACTATGAGCAGAACTATGATAAGGCAAAGAAACTGCTTAAAGAAGCAGGATATCCGGATGGATTTGATCTCGAAATCACAGTAAGCTCAGCAGATCAGCCACATGTGGATACAGCACAGATCATCCAGGAAGAACTCAAGAATATTGGTGTTAATGTGACAATCAAACCGGTAGAGTGGGAAGTATGGCTGGAGGATGTATATTCAAACAAAAATTACCAGTCAACAGTGGTCGGAGTAGATGCATCAGCACTGACAGCAAGAGCAATGCTGGAAAGATTTACAACAGACGGTCATGGAAACTTTATTAATTTCAGCGATAAAGAATATGATGAAGTATTCAAGAAAGCAATCGCAGAGACAGATGATACAAAGCAGACAGAGTTGTATAAAGAGCTGGAAGGAATTTTGGCAGAGCGTGCAGCAAATGTATATATTCAGGATTTGGTAAATCTGGTAGCAATCAGTGATAAATTTGATGGTTACAAGTTTTATCCATTATATGTGCAGGATATGTCTACAATGTATGCTGTAGAATAATATGTCATGCACAGAATGACATGCATTTCACAGAAAGAATGACAAGGACATTTTAGATAAAAAAGAAAGTAAATCTGGCAAAAACAGATTGCCGGATGTTATATCAGGAGGGTAAGTATGAAATACGTAATCAAAAAAATTACAGGTCTTATAATCGCATTATTAATTGTCAGTATGCTTGCCTTCCTTGCTTTTGAAATCATTCCGGGAGATCCGGCCAGAACAATTCTCGGGACAGAGGCAACAGAGAGTAAGGTCCAGGCATTGCGGGAGGAGATGGGATTAAACCGTCCTTTGCCGCAACGATATGGACAATGGGTGACAGATTTCCTAAAAGGTGATATGGGAACATCATATTATTATCAGGAACCTGTCTCGAAAATGATTGGAGATAAAATACCGATTACTATAGCAATGACAGTGATCGCATTTGTATTCATTTTGTTATTGACAGTACCAGTCAGTTTGCTCAGCGTTCGGTATGAAAATCGATTTATTGATCGCTTTTTCCTAATATTTAATCAGATCACAATGTCGATACCTCCATTTTTTATAGGGATTATATTTACGGTGTTATTTGGTTTGATATTTCACTTCTTTACACCGGGAGATTATGTTTCTTATACAGAAAGCGTGAGTGATTTTATTGGATATTTAATATTACCATCTTTGGCAATCGCATTGCCAAAGGCTGCAATGACAATAAAAATGTTTCGGAATTCTTTAATCACAGAAATGCATCAGGATTATGTAAGAACAGCATTTAGTAGAGGAAACAGTCCGGGGCGAGTACTGATTTGTCATGCCTTTCGAAATGGAATCCTTCCGGTTATTACATTTTTAGGAGTAGCAATTGCAGATATTATTGCAAATAGCATTGTAATAGAGCAGGTGTTTGGGATTCCGGGAATGGGGAGAACACTGATCTCATCTATTTCTAAGAGAGATTATCCTGTAGTAGAAGCGATTATTGTACTGATTGCAGTAGTGATACTTGTTATTAATATGATTACAGATTTAATGTACAAGGTACTGGATAAGAGAATTGAGATATAAATATGAAGAAAATAAGTTTGAAAAAGAAAAGACAACAGAATATATCACACAATTATGCAACAGGCCTGGCAATCACAATAGTGATGTTTGTTCTTATTTTGATTGGCATGTTATGGACGCCATACAATCCGGATGCGATGCAAGGATCATTAAAATTGCAGGGACCGAGCCTGTTACACTGGTTCGGGACAGATCAATTTGGAAGAGATGTGTTGAGCCGTGTCTTAAGCGGGGCAGGAAGTACATTACTAATTGCCTTAGGAACCATTATAATCGGTGGCGGAGCAGGGATTATTATAGGAGCTGCGACAGGTTATTTTGGCGGCTGGTTTGACGAGGCATTAATGAGGATTAATGATGCAGTTGCAGCATTTCCAAGTGTATTACTTGCACTTGTGATAATCAGTATTGCAGGGACAGGAAAATATAAAGTTATGATTGCACTTGGGATTGCATTTATCCCAAGTTTTGCACGTGTAGTAAGAGGCGAATATATGCGGCTTCGTGAAGCTGATTATGTGATCAGTGCAAAATTAATCGGCGTAAAGACACCACGGATTTTGTTTGTACACATGCTGCCTAATATTTTGCCGGCACTATTATCAGCGATAGCAATAGGATTTAATAATGCAGTCTTAGCAGAAGCAGGGCTTAGTTATCTGGGAATCGGAGTACAGCCACCAGATGCTTCACTTGGAAGAATGTTGTCAGAATCACAGACTTATTTGGCAAGTGGTCCGTGGTGTGCAATTTTTCCAGGACTATTTTTAGTATTACTTGTTCTTGGAGTTGGATTGTTAGGAGAAGGGATTCTAGATCAATTTGGAGGTGGAAGATAATGCTGAAAGTAGAAAATCTTACCATTCGTTTCGAAGATCGGGAAGCAGGACAGGAAGTGGTAAAGGGAATTTCTTTTTCCGTAAAGGAAGGGGAAATACTTGGGATTGTCGGAGAATCTGGTTCAGGGAAAACAATGACAGCTCTGACTGTGATGGGATTGTTAAAAAAACATGCATTTCTGGATAGCGGAAACATTTATCTGGAAAATCTGGATTTGCTGCAATTAAATGAAAAACAGATGAGAATGGTTCAGGGAAATGATATTAGTATGATATTTCAGGAGCCAATGACCTCTTTAAATCCAACGATGAAAATAGGGCGACAGGTGGAAGAGGCATTGAAGCTGCACACCAATATGTCCAAAAAAGAAAGACAGGAAAAAGTATTAAAAGCATTGGAAGATGTGGAACTGGAAAATCCTGAATTATTGATAAAAAAATATCCATATGAATTATCGGGCGGTATGCGTCAGAGAGTGATGATCGCAGCTGCAATCGTGTGCCGACCAAAGTTGTTGATTGCAGATGAACCGACAACTGCATTAGATGTAAATACGCAGGAAAGTATCCTGAAGTTGATGAAGAAGTTAAATCAAAAATACAAGATGAGTATTTTATTCATTTCACATAATTTACGTGTAGTAAATGAAATTTGTTCGCGAGTGGTCGTAATGAAAAATGGAGAAATCGTAGAAGAGGGAGAAACAGAAGAAATATTTAAAAACCCACAACATGAATATACAAAGCAGTTGATAGAAGCAATTCCTACGCGTGTACAAAAGAGAAAAATAGTGCTGAAATAGAAAAATAATGTTACATATAGTAGAAAATGCATATAAATGGAGGAGGAAATAGGATGCAAGATAAAGTATTGGAATTGAGTAACGTGAATGCCTATTATAAAGATGGTAAAGTGCGAAAACAGATTCTAAATGATATTTCCTTCACGTTATATGAAGGTGAGATAGTCGGACTCGTAGGAGAAAGCGGAAGCGGAAAGACGACATTATGTAAATGTATTCTCGGGTTGCTGAAGGATTACGAAGGGAATATCATGCATTATACAAATCGGCCACAGATGGTTTTTCAAGATCCGTTTAGTTCATTGAATCCAAGAAAAACGATAGGCTGGATTTTAGAAGAACCTTTGAAAATACAAGGAAAAAGGTCAAAAGAAGAGCGAAGAAAAAAAGCAGAAGAAATGCTGGAGCTGGTGCATTTGCCGAAAGAATTTTACAGCAGATATCCAAGAGAATTAAGTGGAGGTCAGAGACAGCGTGTCAGCATTGCCTTGGCATTGATAACCGGGACGAAGTTTGTTCTGGCAGATGAACCTCTTTCCGCATTAGATGTAACTGTGCAGGCACAAATCATACAACTGTTGAAGGAGTTGCAGGAAAAAGAACGGATTAGTTATTTGTTTGTATCACACGATTTGGATGTGGTGGACATGATATGTGATCGTGTGCTGTATCTTAAGGATGGTGTCGTGAGGGAAATCTAATAAATAGTGTATGGACTAAAACTCTTCCTTTTGGAATAGGTAATCCATAAAATGCTGGCGTGCTGACTTGCTAAGTTCACGACTGACGCCAATCTTACTTCCGTTATCCATAAGAAACATCGTTCCGTCGAAATCAACTGCATGTTCCATGTTAATGATTGTCCCTCTGTTGCAGATAAAGAAGCGGGAATCCTCTATTAACGGAGCTGTAAATGTTCCAAAAGACTGTCGGATGACAAGTTCTTTTCCAGTTGTTGTAAAAATGCGGATCATATGAGAAAAATGTTCTGCGTAAATAATTGTCTTGAACGGCACCTGAAGGTCGCTTCCGTTTATTTTCAGCTCAAGTATTTTCTCAGGAGCCGGAATCCGGGATAAAATCTCATCGAACAAAGAAATAAGATCCTCTTCACTATACGGCTTTACAAGATAGTGCATAGCACGGACTTGAAAACCTTCCAGCGCGTGATCTCGTGATGTGGTAGTAAAAATTAACATACAGTCTTTATTGAATTTTCTAAAATTCCTTGCAATCTCAATTCCGTTTATACCATCCATATAAATATCCAGAAATAAAACTGTGAAGTTTTGATTTTTTGAAGCTTCAAGAAAGGCCTCTCCGTTCTCATACTCACAGCAATGAAATTCTATATTTTTCTGAAGTAAAATCTTTTCTAATCGTTTTCGTAGCAGAATACGTTCTTCTGCAATATCATCAACAATAGCAATTGTCATACGAAATCCTCCCCAAATTTGTATCTGTTTAGAACAGATACGAAAATCTTGACATAATGCTAGTATACCACAGAATAACGACTCGTGCCATTTTCTGACAATTCGTGCCAACAATATTGATAAAAACGGTGTCAAAAATATAATGATAGTAAATATGAATGTCAGAAAGCAAATAATACGGGCAAGGAGGAAAGCTAAATGGAAAAAATAAAAAGAATACTGGCAGTATTTTTGATGGGGATGATGATTTTTACAGAAATTCCGCTTAGCGTAAAAGCAGCGGATTCTAGTGGAAGTATGTCTACAGATATGGAGACGAACAGTGAATTATTTATTACATTGGAAGAAAATACAGGATATCGGTGGAACGTAGATAATATTGCAGAGAAAGGAAATGATGTACATCTGGATACCGGTGAAGGTAATAATTGTCGTTTCCGTTTGGATAAGATAGAAAACGGATGGTATGGAATTAAACATATTAAGGTGAATGGAACTGATCGTTTTGTAGACGTAGAACATGAAAGTACTAAGAGCGGTGCAAAGCTACATTTATGGGAAAGTAGTGATAGCAAAGTGAAAGGAAAAGAACATCGTCAATTTGCATTTTATTATCTCGGAGATGATGTGAACGGAAACAAAAGATATTATATAAAGAATAGAAAAAGTGGAAAATGGATTGGCTACGAAGGGAAACTAAACAATAATAATCCAAATATCATTCAGACAGAAGAAAAAGACAGAAAGGTCTGGATAGTCACAAAATCAGTAGTTCCGCTTACCGGAAAAGAAACCCAGGTTTTAACAGAAGGAGACACCACAGCAGTTTGTGAAATCCACCAGGCAGGAGCATTGGAAGCAATCAACAGACAAGGGAATACATCATTGCCTGGAGAATTAGTACTTTTTAAAAAGATGGGAATCGCCAGTAAATGGAAACTAGTCTGGTATCCGGAGTATCATGCATATCGGATTGAAGCAATTTCAGATGGAGAGGGAGATACAAGGTATGCTCTGGATATTATGGGAGAATCAGGGCGAAACAATACTCCGGTCAATATTTGGGATAAAGAAAGTTTCGATAGAAACCAGAACACCAGTCAATTATGGCGTTTCTTTAGACAGAATGATGGAACATATAAAATCCAGAATGCCCGAAACGGTATGTATATAAACGGGCAAACCTACAATGATGTGTTGCTTTGTCCTACAGCGTCACTTGTAGACTTGTCAATTCTGGAAGGAAGCAATAGTGAGACACAATATAATTACGCAGACGAATGGATGGCAGAAATCCCGGATGATGCGCTGCTTTCATCAGTGAACATTCCGGCAACACATGACTCAGGAACTGCTGCGGTTTTTCAGGATGCCCTTCCTTATATTTCTATGACCTCTTGTCAGTATCTTTATTATAGTGAACAGTTAAATGTAGGGGCACGAAGCTTCGACATTCGAGGAAATGCAAAAAAAGATGATGCATCAGCACAAGATGTCATGATTATACATGGTGGGGATAGGATACAGTGTGAAGATAAATATGGAAATGATCTTACATTGAAGGATATTTTTGATACGAGTCTTGGATTTTTGCAAAAACACCCAAGCGAAACAATCATTCTTACAGTAAAACCGGATGATGGTTCCGTTGTTGGACTGGAACATGCAGTTGCTGAATTTATAAAAAACAATGCAGGGCATGTTTATACTGGCGGAAATATTCCATCAATGAAAGAAGCTCGTGGAAAAATTGTATTTATGCGAAGATTTGAGCTGAGTCAGAGCTATTCAGAGGACTGGCTTGTACGTGCGATGGGACTGAATATTACAAATTGGGATGAAGTCAGTTATAGAGATTATAAATATGCATACAAAAGATATGATGATGGTATTAATCATGTCTATATCCAGGATGCCTATAATACTTATGAAGGCCTGCTCGCTTCTGTAAAATGGGATTACATATTAGGAACGATGCAACAGACGACAGAACAGGATAAAAGTCATCCGATAGACTATAATTCATGGGTATTTAATTATACCTCTTGTGCACGTGGATTTCCTTTGGAGCTGACAAAAGAAATTAATCCGAGATTATTTGAGGATAAAGACAACTGTATTGACAGCAGATATCTTGGAATGATGATGTTGAATTTTATTAATGAGCCTATGTCCAGATTAATTTATGAGACAAACTTTGGCATGAAGTTTGAGCCAAAGCTTCCAATACCGGAAATAGAAGTAGAATGTGGACAGACACTGGCAGAAGCAACCTTGAAAGGCATAGAAGGTGCTCCGGCCGGAAAATGGTTATTCAAAGATGCAGATCATGTTGTGACAGATGAGGAAGTAGCAAATCAGACGAAATTTGAACTTATCTTTCAACCAACAGATAATAAAACATATAAAAATGTTACGATGCAGGTTCCGGTAAAAACAGTGAAGAAAACAGAAGTAATCACAGCATATATCGGATGCGAAGAGATTTCTTATGGGGAAATACCTAAGATGGCGTACGCAATTGTACCGGCAGAAACTATAAAAGCAGAGGAACTAGAAACATTGTTTGCAAATGTTACTAATGAAATGAAGGTTCAGGAAACAGGTCAGTCATTAAATGAAGTGATTGACGAGGGAATTTATAAAATTGATTGTCCAGAGACAGTAGGTGGTTTCAAAGTAAAGTGGATTCATTTGAAAGAACATGATCTGGTTGTCAATCCGGTGAGCGTAACAGCGTCAGAAAATACTGTGTTGGAAAACAGTTTAGTAACAGAGAATGCGGTGGAAAGTGGTTCAGTAGCAGGGAATATAGAAGAAAACGGTTCGGGAGTAAGTGTCGCAGAAGAAAGTAGTGCGGTAGCCGGAAGTAGTATACAGAGGATAGTGGTTCGTGCTGATAAGAAAGCAAAAATGTACGGAGAAAAATTGACAGCTGCAGATCTCACATTTACAATCAGTGCTTCAGAAGAAGCAAAGCTTCTTCCGGGAGATACAATGGACAGTCTGGGATTAACTTTGAAAGCAACGACAATTGAACCTGAAAATATTCTCAGTGGAAGCACGACAGATAAAGATGGGGATGAAATTTTAGATATATATGGTGATGTAGGGAAATATCTTATTCAGAAAGACAATGCAACAAACACAAATTATGATGTAGTAGTTATTCCGGCATTTTTGAATGTATCTCCAAAAGAAGCTGTTCTAGTATGGAATGCTGAAACTCAGTATACATATACAGGAAATGCATGTGGAATAGAGGCAAGGGTTAAATCTGACAGTCTTCTGGGAAATGATAGTTGTGAGATAAAAAAACTGTTAAATGCAGAATGTACAGAAGTAGGAAAATACAAAGCAGTTGCAATAGGTGTGACAAATGCGAATTACATTCTTTCAGGAACAAGTGGGATACATGTGTGGGAATACGAGATTTTGCAGGCCGATCCAAGCGTAACATTTCCTGATATAACGGTGACATATGGAGACAGTTTAAAGAAAGCAACACTTTCCGGTCAGTCAGGAGAAGGTGAGTTTAGGTTTGCTGATGATACAGTAGTACTTACAGTGGCAGAGAATCAGAGTGGACATGAGATGATTTTTACACCATCTAATCCGAATTATAAAACGGTTACGTCAACGCTTCCGGTAACAGTCCAGCCAAGGAAACTTGTGATTAGACCGGATCGTGCGGAAAAGGAATATGGAAAGACAATCTCAGAATATACGTGGTCAATTATAGACGGAAATCTGGCGGGAGAAGATCAGACAGAGAATCTTGACATTGAGGTTACATTGACAGCTGGAGATGGAGAAAAGGAAAACTGCAAAGTAGGTTCCTATAATATAGTAGAAAAAACTCCGCTGGCAGCAGGCAATGCAAATTACGCAGTGTCTTTAACACCGGGAACACTGCGCATCCAGCCAAAACCATTAGGCGTTGCATGGAACACAGATGGAACAGTGGTATATACAGGAAAAGAAGCAAATGTATCAGCAGAATTTACAGGTGTATTGTTTAAGGATGATTGTAAAGCAGTTGTAGAAGGTGGAAATGCAGTGAAGCCAGGAAAATACACAGCTAATATTGTCAGAATGACTGGCGAACAGCGTGATAATTATGTTCTCAAAGGAGAAGACTCGGAATATCAGATGGAATACCAGATTGTGAAGAAAGAAGAAATGAAGCAGCAAGATACGAAAAAGCCTGATACAAAAGCAACACCAGGTAAACCAGTGAAAAAAGTAAAGACAGGAGATACCTTTAGCTGGATATGGATTATTACAATGGCAGGGGCACTTGTTGTGATAGGTGGAGTAGGTTATTTTATAAAAAGAAAAAGGAAGTGATTGCTATTTAGTTCACGACGGACTCTAAGCAAGAAAAGACTGTGCACTCCTGCTCAACTTCGTCGGGCAAGCCCGACTCCAATTCGCTGGATTGCATAGTCTTTTTCTTGCTTTGTGGTGTATCGTGATTGAAATAGGTGGAATGATGAAGGATTTACTTTTCTGGCGCCTGATGTATCTATATCATGAGGTTATTTGCTGTCGCAGATGCTTTTTTGAGACTATGAAGAAAAGTCTGTAAATTAGATTCTTCTATGATAATGATGGGCGAAAGGCTTGAAAAATCAGCTTTTCGCCCTTTGTTTATATATAACAGTTACTAAAACGCATGTC
>NZ_JAKVPP010000029.1:0-2807 GCF_022487435.1 Mediterraneibacter sp. NSJ-151
AGTGCGACTCGTTCCTGAACAAAGCCTTCGTGGTTGAAGGACAAAATCAGGCACTAACAAAAGAACGAAAATTTCAGATGTTAGGAGAACTAACAATCCAAGAGGTGGAATGATGGGGTAACGCCCTGAAACGCCCCCTTAATACTCCGACTGGCGGGTGTAAGTGAAAACTGACCTGTCAGAAGCTCGGTGAAGTCGGCTGAGAGTAGCCGTATGGATTGCTGGATAATTACCAGCCCCACGAAAGCTGTCCAGAGGTGGACGGTGCTACCTATAGGCCGGAGGTCTACAAAATACCCAAGGTCAGAATGTTTGAAATATGACTGACGAAAACCGCGAATGTAAGGGTCTATACCATGACGGCATAGAAATGTGCTGGTAGCGTTCATCGCTAATCAGTGTGGTGGAGTAAAAATTGATGTTATGAAACACCATAGCACGTTACAGGCGTGTTCAAGCTGACAGGCTTAAAGCGGAGACCTAAAGGTATATGTAAAGATAGGATTGTTGGAACGAGGAAAGGCAGTAGGCTTCTACCATTAGGAAGTAAGCAGACGAATCATATAAGCTGCTGCACTACTGCTGAAAAGCAGAGGTCGAACCGATGATGTTTTCTGCGAAAAAGAGGAAAACGGAGGAATGGCCTCAAGTCAGTCAAACAGGCAACTTAGCACTTAGTCGCAATTAGGATTGCGAGTATGACAAAAAGAAGTCACTCGCCGTAAAGGAGAGTGATGCCTGATGCCAAATGAGAAGAAACCAAAAACCAAATGCGTGGAGTATCTCCGCCATGCTGAATACTACGATATGCAGAATACCTTTGATGAACTGTATGCCAGAAGTCAAGCCGGAGAAATCTTCGAGAACCTGATGGATGTGATACTTTCAAGAGAAAATATCCTGCTGGCCTATCGGAACATCAAATCCAATACCGGGAGTATCACGCCGGGAACAGACAAGCTGAAGATTTCTGATATTGGTAAACTTACCGCTGATGAAGTCACAGCAAGGGTACGCAAAATCGTCAAGGGAGCTAAAAACGGCTACACCCCAAGAAGCGTAAGACGCAAAGACATCCCAAAACCAAACGGGAATACCAGGCCACTGGGAATCCCTTGTATCTGGGATAGATTGGTACAGCAATGTATCAAGCAGGTCATGGAACCTATCTGCGAAGCCAGGTTCAGCAACAATAGCTATGGATTCCGTCCAAATCGGTCGGTTGAAAATGCGATAGCGGCAACCTACAGGCTTATGCAAAAGTCAGGACTTCACTATGTAGTAGAGTTTGACATAAAAGGTTTCTTTGACAATGTAGACCATTCAAAACTGATAAAACAGTTATGGTCACTGAATATCCGGGATAAAGAACTGCTCTATGTAATCCGTAGGATTCTCAAAGCGCCAATCCTCATGCCGGAC
The DNA here is from genome assembly GCF_022487435.1 of Mediterraneibacter sp. NSJ-151. Lineage (NCBI taxonomy): Bacteria > Bacillati > Bacillota > Clostridia > Lachnospirales > Lachnospiraceae > Mediterraneibacter > Mediterraneibacter sp. NSJ-151. Next base: position 1,423 of record NZ_JAKVPP010000029.1, read on the forward strand.
GGCCACACAGAACACCCAACAAAGGGAACGCCGCAAGGCGGAATTATTTCCCCACTATTGGCAAATGTGGTGCTGAATGAACTTGACCATTGGATAGAAAGCCAATGGCAGTGCAACCCGGTAACGGAAAACTACGCTTACAGAGAAAATGCGGCAGGCTGTCCGATACAAAGCCATGCGTACCGGGCAATGCGGAATACACGGCTGAAAGAAATGTATATCGTGAGATATGCAGACGATTTTCGGATTCTCTGTAGAACAAGGGAACAGGCAGACCGGACGCTGATTGCGGTCACGCAATGGCTGAAAGAACGCCTGCGCCTTGATGTTTCACCGGAGAAAACGAGAGTTGTTGACGTCAGACGGAGCTATTCTGAATTTCTCGGATTCAAAATCCGACTACGCAAAAAGGGGAAAAAGTACGTCGTTCAATCGCACATGTGCGATAAAGCATACAAAAAGGTTAAAGCCAGCCTGACTAAACAAGTCGGAAATATCAAATTTCCCAGAAAAGGACGTGGAGAAGCCGGGGAAGTACGGCTGTTCAACTCCATGGTTATGGGAATCCAGAATTACTACCAGTTAGCCACTGACATCAGCATAGACTGCGGTGATATTGGCAGAACTGTTAATACAGTTCTCAAAAACAGGCTGAAATCTGGAAAGACACACCGGCTGAAAAAGGAAGGCCGTGACCTGACAAAAATGGAAATCCAAAGATATGGGAAATCGGAGCAACTAAGATATATAGCACAATCCAAAGAACCGATTTATCCAATAAGCTATGTTCAATGTAAAAATCCAATGAGTCAGCGGCGAAAAGTGTGCGCTTACACAGCGGCAGGAAGAAGTGAAATCCATGACGATTTGCGGATAAACACTTTCTTACTGCTACAGCTAATGAGAGAGCCTACATACAGCCGCAGTACAGAGTATGCGGATAACCGTATCTCACTGTTCTCCGCTCAATGGGGAAAATGTGCGGTAACGGGAAAGAAATTTCAGTGTATATCAGAAATTCACTGCCATCACAAGAAGCCAAAAGGAATTGGAGGCAGCGATAAGTATGAAAATCTGGTATTGGTGCTTGCACCAGTACATGAACTGATACACGCAGTTGATGAGGACACGATTCGTTCTTATCTCACCGCTCTTAAATTGGATACTTCACAGCTCACAAAGTTGAACAAACTGCGAACATTGGCAAAAAGGAAACCCATTGATTTGGAGAAGCCAAATCTTACGAATAATTCTCATAATGGTATGACTAAGGAGACTAAGAAATCTGTTTGATTGATGGAACGCCGGATGCGGTGAAAGTCGCATGTCCGGTGTGAAGCGGGGGAAAAGCTGGAGATAACTTCAAAGGCTTACCTATCGCTATT
>NZ_JAKVPP010000030.1:0-1373 GCF_022487435.1 Mediterraneibacter sp. NSJ-151
TCCTATCACCTGTTCTGGTTATGCCCTCGACCTATTAGTAACAGTCAGCTCCATGTGTTACCACACTTCCACCTCTGCCCTATCTACCTCGTCGTCTTCAAGGGGTCTTACTAACTTGACGTTATGGGATATCTTATCTTGAGGGGGGCTTCACGCTTAGATGCCTTCAGCGTTTATCCCTTCCCGGCTTGGCTACCCTGCCATGCATCTGGCGATGCAACAGGTACACCAGCGGCCAGTCCATCCCGGTCCTCTCGTACTAAGGACAGCTCCTCTCAAATATCCTACGCCCACGCCGGATAGGGACCGAACTGTCTCACGACGTTCTGAACCCAGCTCGCGTACCGCTTTAATGGGCGAACAGCCCAACCCTTGGGACCTACTTCAGCCCCAGGATGCGATGAGCCGACATCGAGGTGCCAAACCACTCCGTCGATGTGAACTCTTGGGAGTGATAAGCCTGTTATCCCCAGGGTAGCTTTTATCCGTTGAGCGATGGCAATCCCACTTTATACCACCGGATCACTAAGTCCTACTTTCGTACCTGCTCCACCCGTCGGTGTCGCAGTCAAGCTCCCTTCTGCCTTTGCACTCTTCGAATGGTTTCCAACCATTCTGAGGGAACCTTTGAGCGCCTCCGATACCCTTTCGGAGGCGACCGCCCCAGTCAAACTCCCCACCTGACATTGTCCCCCAGCCGGATCACGGCTGCTGGTTAGAAACCCAATACTGCAAGGGTGGTATCCCAACATCGACTCCACGGCAACTGGCGTTACCGTCTCCTAGTCTCCCACCTATCCTGTACATGCAATATCGAATCCCAGTATCAAGCTGGAGTAAAGCTCCATGGGGTCTTTCCGTCCTGGCGCAGGTAACCAGCATCTTCACTGGTATTTCAATTTCACCGGGTGCATTGTTGAGACAGTGCCCAAATCATTACGCCTTTCGTGCGGGTCGGAACTTACCCGACAAGGAATTTCGCTACCTTAGGACCGTTATAGTTACGGCCGCCGTTTACTGGGGCTTAAGTTCAAAGCTTCGCTTGCGCTAACCTCTCCCCTTAACCTTCCAGCACCGGGCAGGCGTCAGCCCATATACCTCACCTTTCGGTTTTGCATAGACCTGTGTTTTTGCTAAACAGTTGCTTGGGCCAATTCTCTGCGGCCATTCGCATGGCACTCCTTCTCCCGAAGTTACGGAGTCATTTTGCCGAGTTCCTTAACAATGCTTCTCCCGTCGGCCTTAGGATTCTCTCCTCATCCACCTGTGTCGGTTTACGGTACGGGTATGATATAAACAATAGCGGCTTTTCTTGGCAGTTAGCTCACGCTCTTCCCTACTCTTTTTCGGTCCGCATCACGTCTTCCCGTTGT
>NZ_JAKVPP010000031.1:0-1214 GCF_022487435.1 Mediterraneibacter sp. NSJ-151
CCTGCCGGATTTTCCTGACAGACCGGTACCTCGCTTGCGCCGGGCTTTCCGTTCCCGGCTCGCGCTCTCTCCCTGCGTCCCCACAGTTCTGTTATATCATAGTACAGGAATTTCAACCTGTTATCCATCGACTACGTCTTTCGACCTCGCCTTAGGCCCCGACTTACCCAGCGCAGATCAGCTTTACGCTGGAAACCTTAGATATTCGGCCGGAAGGATTCTCACCTTCCTCTCGCTACTCATTCCGGCATTCTCTCTTCTTAAAAATCCACTGCTCCTTCCGGTACAGCTTCGTCTCTTTAAGAATGCTCCTCTACCAATTAACATTCGTTAATTCCTAAGCTTCGGTAGTGTGTTTCAGCCCCGGACATTTTCGGCGCAGGACCTCTCGACTAGTGAGCTATTACGCACTCTTTTAATGGATGGCTGCTTCTGAGCCAACATCCTAGTTGTCTTCGAAATCCCACATCCTTTTCCACTTAACACACATTTTGGGACCTTAGCTGTAGGTCTGGGCTCTTTCCCTTTTGACTACCCAACTTATCTCGTGCAGTCTGACTCCCATACATCATCTACGCGGCATTCGGAGTTTGATATCTCTTAGTAAGCTTTGACGCCCCCTTAAGAATTCAGTGCTCTACCTCCGCAAGACTCGTATGAGGCTAGCCCTAAAGCTATTTCGAGGAGAACCAGCTATCTCCGGGTTCGATTGGAATTTCTCCCCTATCCACACCTCATCCCCACCCTTTTCAACGGATGTGGGTTCGGTCCTCCATTGCCTTTTACGGCAACTTCAACCTGGACATGGATAGATCACCCGGTTTCGGGTCTACTCTGACTGACTTCACGCCCTGTTCAGACTTGGTTTCCCTTCGGCTCCACACCTTAAGTGCTTAACCTCGCCAGCCAGCGTAACTCGCCGGACCGTTCTACAAAAAGTACGCGGTTCATCATATAAAGATGTTCCACAGCTTGTAAACATATGGTTTCAGGTTCTCTTTCACTCCCCTCCCGGGGTCCTTTTCACCTTTCCTTCACAGTACTATGCGCTATCGGTCACTAAGAAGTATTTAGCCTTACGGGGTGGTCCCCGCTCATTCCCACAAGGTTTCTCGTGTCTCGTGGTACTCTGGATACCGCCATGTCAACTCGTCTTTCGCTTACGGGGCTTTCACCCTCTCTGGCTGGCTTTCCCAAAACCATTCTGCTAGACT
>NZ_JAKVPP010000032.1:0-1995 GCF_022487435.1 Mediterraneibacter sp. NSJ-151
TTCCCGCAAAGCGGCATTGTCACAAAAGCAGTCCATCATTTCTGTCATTATATTTGCCAGACCCGTCTCGTACATTGCCAGACGCAGGATGTTGTATGCGTATTTTCTGATGAGCGACAGGTTGTTCCGGGACTTTTTGGCTGGCGAGCGGTCTTCCCTAAATGTATCGTCCAGCACATGATGGAGCCGGTTCTCTATTGACCAGTGCATTCTTTTTATGCTTCCCAGCTCCTCTGCTGTAAGGATCAGGTCTGATATCAGTGCCGTACACTGGACATCTTTCCCGGCTCCCTCTCCAGCAGAAGGAGCTGGGATTCTTCTGGAGCCTTTTTCCAAAAACTCTTCCTTCGACGGCGTCACATCATTCCCCTGGCTGTCTTTTTCCTTGGGTATCCTCACCTGCTTGATCCGCCCAATACTTTGAACGTGCGGCCATTCTTTTTGGCTTTTGGTCAGATTTGAAGCGTCTTTACATATCTGGCAAGTCCTATACTCATTTCTGTCCCGGTTTTTTTCCATCTGGCTGATTTCTTCGTATTTCTCAAGGAACTCCTTCATCCCAGGATCCATAGCTTCGCCTTTTTTTCTTTTGAGATCTTCCGCCCCCAGTTTATCCATGAACGTATGAATCTCCTCATAGGCCTCCGGCTGATTTTTCTTTACTGTTAACACAAAATGTCCTCCCTGTTCATGAATCTGTTCCATGATTGCAGTCTGTGTCCCAACAGCATCAATCGTTACAATGCTCCCGCTGATATCCAGAAGCTTTAATAATTCAGGAATCGCCGTAATCTCATTCGTCTTTGAATCTACCGGAAGCTGTGCAAGTATCAATCCCCGGACCGTTTCCACTACATTCAGCAGCATCGGGGTTGTCTCACCTTTCGTTTTTTCCGTTGCACCGCACAATGCTTTCCCATCAATAGCTAGATGGGTATTTCTGGATTCCACGATCTCGCCAATCCACTCCATAAAAGCATACAAAGCTAATTCCTCATCAATGCCATTCAACATCCGGGTAATAGTGGAAGGCGAGGCGATCCCGTATTTTAAGTTCATATGCTTCCGCAGCTCTTCCAAGTGGGTTTTGCACCATTTCAGGCTCCTGCGGATCGTTGTCCGGCCACAAAGGAATCCGAGGGTGACGCATACCAGCATTTCTCCAAGATCGTGTCTTTTCTCTCTGCCGCACCGATAATCCGGAATCTGCCTGAAATAATGGATCAATTTTTCTGTCAGAACAGTCTTTTCAGCACATTTCCAATGCCACCTGTATTTTCTCCAGGAGTCTCCGTTGCCCCTCATTCACTTTCGAAATGATTTCCGTTTTATCCAGGCATACTAAATAGATGGTCTCTAACTGATGTAATTCTTCCAGGCCAATGCCCTGTTTTTTATAAATTCTGCGGGACAGGGACGCTGTCTGGGCTGCAAACTGATATCGGAAATCCGATTCTTTTTTCATCACTCGTGTTTTCTGGATATAAGAGGTTGGAGACTGTTTTAGAAGAATAATGGAAAGTACATCCTGCCAGTCATCCCCCAACGGTTTTTTCCAATCATCCGGACACAACTCCCAGACGGCTTTTGAAAATCCGTATTCCCATACTTCTGCATCTGTCAAAGATACTTTTCTTTTATTGCTTTGTATTACTCCTTCCGGAGTAATCACGCCGATATAGGTATCGACTGGCTGCGGATACTTTTTCCCTTTCACGCGCCGGGATGTTCTTTTATAGAGATAATACGAATCTCCTTTTTTCTTCACGGTAGTTCCTTTGATCCGATACTTCTGAACCCAATCCGGGTACTTTTTCTCAGTTACTGGCATAATATCCTCCTTTCTGTATAGGTGCAATACACCTATACCATATAGATATTATACCTCTACAGGCACAAAAAATCAAGAGTTACACATGTTTTGTATAACATGCATAACCCCCGATAAAATCTGATCTTTTTATGTTTTTAAAAATCCTTCATGAAACAACCCTG
>NZ_JAKVPP010000033.1:0-1482 GCF_022487435.1 Mediterraneibacter sp. NSJ-151
GAGACTATGAAGAAAAGTCTGTAAATTAGATTCTTCTATGATAATGATGGGCGAAAGGCTTGAAAAATCAGCTTTTCGCCCTTTGTTTATATATAACAGTTACTAAAACGCATGTCAAGAGCAGGCGGTTCTGCCGCCTGTTTTGCAATGGAATATTGCCTATTCTGGAAGGCGTCCTTCGTACATAATACTTAGTTCTCCATAGACCGCTCCCCAGTTTCGGATTGTGGAAGTCCACTTTTTGGTTGCTTCAAAGGTTGCCAGATACAGGGCTTTCAGTAGTGCTGTATCACTCGGAAATACGCTTCTTTGGCGATTGAGTTTCCGGTAGGTGGAATTCAGCGATTCAATGGCATTGGTCGTATAGATGACCTTTCTGACGGTTGCTGAAAACTTGAAAATCGGAGAGATTGCATCCCAGTTATCTTTCCAGCGTTTCATAGAATTCGGGTATTTTGGAGTCCATTTCTCGGTCACTCTCTCAAGGGCTGCCAGTGCCTTTTTCTCATCAGCCGCTTGATAAATCGTCTTTAAATCAGTTGCAAATGCTTTTCTGTCTTTATCCGGAACGTATTTCAGGGTATTTCGAACCTGATGAACGATGCAGCGTTGATACTCTGTTTTCGGAAATGCTGCCGCAATTGCTTCCTTTATTCCGGTAAGGCCATCCGCACAGAGGATTAAGATATCTTTTACACCTCGATTTTTCAGTTCATTTAGCACAGAGAGCCAGTATTTCGAACTCTCATTGTCTCCAACATTGATTGTCAATACCTCCTTCTTCCCTTCCGTATTGATACCAAGAATGACATAGGCAGCCAATTTACGGATTATACCATTATCACGGACAGAATAATGTATCGCATCTATGTACAAGATTGGATATACCTCGTCTAATGGGCGATTCTGCCAGTCTTCAATCTGTGGCAGAATCTTGTCCGTAACATCTGAGATAAATCCTTCTGATGTCTCAAAACCGTAGATGTCTTCAATCGTCTCAGATATCTGTCTTGTAGTCATCCCTTTGGCATACATGGAGATAATCTTCTGATCAATATCAGAAATATCTTTCTGACGCTTCTTTACTACCTGCGGTTCAAAAGTAGATTTTCTGTCTTGAGGAACTTCAATCTCCATAGCTCCATAACTGCTGTTCACACGTTTCCGCTTGTAGCCATTGCGATAATCGTCATTGTCCGAACGCTCGGATTTCTCGTATCCAAGATGGTCATCCATTTCAGCTTCCATCATTTCTTTGATGGTCCCGCCTAAAAGATCTTTCAATGCATCCTGGATATCTTCAGCTGTCTGAATATCATATTCCTCCAAAAGCTGATGAATGATGTTCCGTTTTCCTTCTGTCATTTGTACCCTGTGTACAGGTTTCTTTTGTCTTGCCATAATAAAAGGCCCTCCTATGATTCTATTTTATCATAGAAGAACCTTCTAAATACTATTTTACAGAAAAAGTTTCACACTCTC
>NZ_JAKVPP010000034.1:0-1245 GCF_022487435.1 Mediterraneibacter sp. NSJ-151
AGTGACCCAACCGTAAGGAGGGAGCTGCCGAAGGTGGGACCGATAACTGGGGTGAAGTCGTAACAAGGTAGCCGTATCGGAAGGTGCGGCTGGATCACCTCCTTTCTAAGGAAGAAAAAAGTAAAGAATCGTTGTCTATTGTTTAGTTATCAAGAAACAACTTGATAATGAAACCTTTTGGTGGCGATGCGTTTAGGGGTAACACCCGTTCCCATCCCGAACACGATGGTTAAGACCTAAACGGCCGATGGTACTGCACTGGAGACGGTGTGGGAGAGTAGGTGGCCGCCAAATCTATAAAGAAAAAAGACGGAACCGCCGTCGAGAGAATTCAATATAGATACAGGCAAGGATGAGCAACAACTTATCAACGCCAACCCCATCAGCAGGGCAGTGCTGTTTGAATAACTGGTTTTACCAGTGATTAGAGAGTTGAAAGAAATTTCAGTTTTCTAATGACTGATAAATGTCAGTCAGAAAAATGAATAGATGCGAAGCTCTAAGACCAAAGGTCTTATCGCTCATGGCATTACATGCCAATGCATCGAAAAGCATTTATGCTTAGACAAGCGAGCTTGTCACACATAATTGTTTTCGATACGCTTGCATCTTTATGTACCTTGAAAATTGCATACAAAGAAATATAGATGATAAGATTAAAAAATATCTAATCAAGACATCCGAGGTAATGTTAACAAACATTAACTAAAGTCTGAAGAAAACAGACTTAAAAGAAATTGACCTATTACCAACGCATACACGCTAGTATGTGTCGATGAGAAACCAACCCGTGTTTCTTGTCTGTTGGTTATGCTGATAAGAGCGTATGGTGGATGCCTTGGCACTAAGAGCCGATGAAAGACGTGATAAGCTGCGAAAAGCTTCGGGGAGGAGCAAATATCCATTGATCCGGAGATTTCTGAATGGGGAAACCTACTTGAGCAAACCTCAAGTATCCTAACGCCAATCCATAACGTTAGGAAGGGAACCCGGTGAACTGAAACATCTAAGTAGCCGGAGGAAGAGAAAACAACATGTGATTCTGTGAGTAGCGGCGAGCGAAAGCGGAAGAGCCCAAACCGGAGTGCGTGCACTCCGGGGTTCGGACCGCAGAATTGATTCAATAAGTCTAGCAGAATGGTTTTGGGAAAGCCAGCCAGAGAGGGTGAAAGCCCCGTAAGCGAAAGACGAGTTGACATGGCGGTATCCAGAGTACCACGAGACACGAGAAACCTTGTGGGAATG
>NZ_JAKVPP010000036.1:0-659 GCF_022487435.1 Mediterraneibacter sp. NSJ-151
TTTTAAGTCTGTTTTCTTCAGACTTTAGTTAATGTTTGTTAACATTACCTCGGATGTCTTGATTAGATATTTTTTAATCTTATCATCTATATTTCTTTGTATGCAATTTTCAAGGTACACTTTTGATTCCTTCTGGAATCAAGTGGAGAATACGAGATTCGAACTCGTGACCTCCTGCTTGCAAGGCAGGCGCTCTCCCAACTGAGCTAATCCCCCATATGTAATTCTTATTTTAAATTGTATGGGCTTAAGTGGACTCGAACCACCGACCTCACGCTTATCAGGCGTGCGCTCTAACCAGCTGAGCTATAAGCCCATAGGATTTGGCAGCCACCTACTCTCCCACACCGTCTCCAGTGCAGTACCATCGGCCGTTTAGGTCTTAACCATCGTGTTCGGGATGGGAACGGGTGTTACCCCTAAACGCATCGCCACCAAAAGGCTTCATTATCAAGTTGTTTCTTGATAACTAAACAATAGACAGCAGTTCTCTTTACTTCATCCTTCCGTTTTAGTTGGATTGTTCCAGACGAAAGAATGTTTTTCTTCCTTAGAAAGGAGGTGATCCAGCCGCACCTTCCGATACGGCTACCTTGTTACGACTTCACCCCAGTTATCGGTCCCACCTTCGGCAGCTCCCTCCTTACGGTTGGGTCACT
>NZ_JAKVPP010000037.1:0-514 GCF_022487435.1 Mediterraneibacter sp. NSJ-151
GACAGGTGGTGCATGGTTGTCGTCAGCTCGTGTCGTGAGATGTTGGGTTAAGTCCCGCAACGAGCGCAACCCCTATCTTCAGTAGCCAGCGGTTTGGCCGGGCACTCTGGAGAGACTGCCAGGGATAACCTGGAGGAAGGTGGGGATGACGTCAAATCATCATGCCCCTTATGAGCAGGGCTACACACGTGCTACAATGGCGTAAACAAAGGGAGGCGAACTCGCGAGGGTAAGCAAATCCCAAAAATAACGTCTCAGTTCGGATTGTAGTCTGCAACTCGACTACATGAAGCTGGAATCGCTAGTAATCGCGAATCAGAATGTCGCGGTGAATACGTTCCCGGGTCTTGTACACACCGCCCGTCACACCATGGGAGTCAGTAACGCCCGAAGTCAGTGACCCAACCGTAAGGAGGGAGCTGCCGAAGGTGGGACCGATAACTGGGGTGAAGTCGTAACAAGGTAGCCGTATCGGAAGGTGCGGCTGGATCACCTCCTTTCTAAGGAAGAAAAA